>JAHBVB010000001.1:0-300000 GCA_019637805.1 Anaerolineales bacterium
GCGCCGCCCATCGGGCGGCGCTTTTATGAAGTCTTGCGCGTGCGCGGCTTGCGCGCCGGCGTCGCGTCCACGTCGGGCTCCTCCGGCACGACAATCCACATCACCACGTAGACCAGGACGCCCACGCCCCAGAAGATGAAGGCAAAGGCGAACAGCAGGCGGACGATGGTCGGGTCGATATCCAGAAAATCGCCAAGGCCGGCGGCCACGCCGCCGAGCATGCGATTTTCACGGGAGCGATACAGTCGTTTAGCAGTCACGGCATCTCCTTTTCATTATTAAGTACGAGATGTCCTTCGAATGGTTACGCTCAGTCGCCAATCCACTCCACGATCGTGGCTTCGCCCTGCCCCACGCCCACGCACATCGTCGCCAGGCCGTAGAACGGCCGCGGCTGCCCCGCGGCGCGGCGGCGCATTTCGTGCACCAGGGTGCCAAGGATGCGCGCCCCGGAGCAGCCCAGCGGGTGACCCAGGGCGATGGCCCCGCCGTTCACGTTGGTGATTTCGGGGTCCAGGCCCAACTCGCGGATCACCGCCAGCGATTGCACGGCAAAGGCCTCGTTGAGCTCGACCAGGCCGATGTCGCCGATGCTCAGGCCGGCGCGGGCCAGCGCCTTACGCGTCGCCGGCACCGGGCCGAGGCCCATCACCCGCGGCGGCACGCCGGCCGCCGCGGAAGCCGCCACGCGGGCCAGCGGCCTGAGGCCCAGCGCGGCAGCCTTCTCGGCGCTGGTCAGCAGCAGGGCCGCAGCGCCGTCGTTCAGCCCAGAGGAATTGCCCGCCGTCACTGTGCCGTCTTTACGGAACGCTGGGCGCAGTTTGGCCAGGCCCTCCATGCTCGTGTCACGGCGCGGGCGTTCGTCGGCCTCCACCAGCACGGGGTCGCCCTTGCGCTGCGGCACGGGCACCGGCACGAGCTCATCGGCGAAGCGCCCGGCATCCATCGCGGCGATGGCGCGCTGGTGGCTGAGCAGCGCGAAAGCATCCTGCTCCTCGCGGCTGATCGGCGTGTCGTCGTAGATGTTCTCGGCGGTTTCGCCCATCGAGTCGTTGCCGTATTGTTCTTTGAGCGCCGGGTTGGGGTAGCGCCAGCCCAAGGTCGTGTCCCACATGGTCACGTTGCCATAGGCGAAGGCCTCGGCGGCCTTGGGCACGGAGTACGGCGCGCGGCTCATGCTCTCCACGCCGGCGGCGATGTACACATCGCCCTCGCCGGCCTTGATCGCCCGGGCGGCCATGTTGACCGCCTGCAAGCCGGAGGCGCACAGGCGGTTGACAGTGACCGCAGCCACTTCCACCGGCAGGCCGGCGAGCAGCACAGCCATGCGGGCCACGTTGCGGTTGTCTTCGCCGGCCTGGTTGGCGCAGCCCATGTAGACCTCTTCGATTTCGGCGGGGTCAATCGGGTTGCGTTCGACCAGCGCTTTGAGCACCAGGGCGGCCATGTCGTCTGGCCGCACCGCAGCCAGGGCGCCGCCCAGCGCGCCAATTGGGGTGCGCACCGCGTCGATAATTACAGCTTCAGGCATAAGTCTTCATTCCTCGGGAATAGAGAATGCAATTCGTGCAATCCATTGTAAATGATACGCCGTCGGGTTTGGGACTACAATGGGCGGGCTAAGCCAACGAGGTCATCGTGCCCCCATTCCCCTTTGCCGGTGAACTGGCCGCCCTGGCGGCCTCACTGTTCTTTTCCATCGGCCCCACATTCTTCACCCTTAGCGGACGCCTGATCGGCTCGGCGGTGCTCAACCGCAGCCGCTTGCTGCTGGCGACCAGTGTACTGATCCTGATCCACTGGCTGCTTTACGGCCAGCCTTTGCCCTTTGGGTCGGACCTGGAGCACTGGGGCTGGTTCGCGCTCTCCGGTGTCATCGGCCTGACCCTGGGCGATGCCGCCCTGTTCCAGGCCTTCGTGCAAATCGGCCCGCGGCTGAGCATGCTGGTCTACAGCCTGGCGCCGATCGTCACAGCGGTTCTGGGCTGGTTGTGGCTGGGAGACAGGCTGAGTCCCCCGCAAGCCCTGGGCATCGGCGTGACCCTGCTGGGCGTGCTCTGGGTGGTTTCGGAGCGCCAGGAGAGCAGTGGGACGCAAATTGAGCCGCGCGCTTATGCATCCGGCCTGTTCCTGGCCCTTCTGGGCGCCATCGGGCAGGCCATCGGCTTGGTAACCGCCCGGCAGGGCTTTGAGGGCGACATGGCGGTGCTCTCCGGCCAGGTGCTGCGCATGGGCACCGCGGCGGTGGCGATTTGGCTATTTGCCATATTGCGAGGCCAGGTCGGGAACACGTTTAACACCCTCAGAGCCAACCCGTTGGGCGTACGCTTCATGATGTTGGCCGTGGCCTTTGGCCCGGTGATGGGCGTTTGGACCTCATTGGCTTCGGTAAAGTACGCCGCCAATATCGGTGTGGCCAGCACGCTGCAATCGCTGCCGCCGATCTTCCTGATCGCCATCGGCTATTTCTTCTTTAAGGAGCGAGTTAGCTGGCGGGCCATGGTGGGCACCCTGGTCGCACTGACGGGCGTGGCTTTGCTGTTCATCTTATAATGGCCGCCATGTCGCTCACTCACCCCCTGGCCGGCGTATACGCGGCCGCAGTAACCCCTTGCAGTCCATCCGGCGAATTCGACCCGCAGGGCATGCATACCCTGCTGGACTTCCTCGCCGCGCGCGGCTGCCACGGCAGCCTGCTGCTGGGCACCACCGGTGAAGGGCCGTCGTTCTCGACGGGCGAGCGCCTGGCGATCTGGGGCGCGGCGGCCGCCTGGCGGCAGGGGCAGCCGGGTTTCCGGCTGCTGGCCGGAACCGGCACGCCCAGCCTGGGGGAGACCATCGAACTGACCCGCGCCGCCTTCGAACTGGGTTTCGAAGCCGCCGTGGTGCTGCCGCCCTACTTCATCCGCAACGCCAGCGAAGATGGCCTGTTCGACTGGTACGCGGCGCTCATCGAAGCTGCCGTGCCGGATGGGCGCACCCTGCTCGGCTACCACATCCCCGCGGTGAGCGGTGTGGCCCTGCCGCTCAGCTTGCTGCAGCGGCTGGCCGCGGCCTACGGCGAGAAGTTCGGCGGGCTCAAAGACTCCTCCGGCAGCCTGGAATCGGCCCAGGCCTACATCGCCGGGCTGCCGGGCAAGGCAGTCCTTGTAGGCAGCGACAAACTGCTGGCCGCCGGCCTGGCCTCCGGCGCGACCGGCTGCATCACCGCGCTCGCCAACATGAACTCGGCCGAAGCCCGCGCCATCTACGACGCTCACGCTCGCGGCGAAGACACCGCCGCCATGCAGGCCGAGCTGGACATCCAACGCAACGCGATGGAAAGCATGCCTCCCGCCCCGGCCTACCTGAAAGCGCTGCTGCACACCCACCACGGCCTGCCGCGCTGGGCGGTGAAACCGCCGCTGCGCGATTTCAGCGCAGAGCAAGTGCACCAGGCCACGGCCCTGTGACAACCACTAGGAATTAAGTCACGATACAAACCAACAGCGGGGTTTGTTTTATGTTATAATGAGAATAGGTTGTGCCTTGAGGGGCTAGTAACTCATGCGCCCAGCCGGCAATCTCGGATTCATGGTGGCAAACATTGCGCAAACTGCGGGATTTGTCCCGGCTGGCTAAAACCCCCAAACTAATCCCTTTTTCGTTGGTTTTGGCCATCCTATTGGCGGCAGTTTTTCCGGCGCTCAGCGCTGCAGCCGCCCCTTCTCTGGCCGCGCCGCCAGCGGTCAGTCTGTCCGTGCCATCCGAGGTTTTCATCGGGCAGAATGTCTCCTTCACCGCGGCGTTCAGCAACCCGGATATCGACCCGGGTTATGGGCCCCTGCTGGACATCATCCTCCCGGCCACGGGCATGGACGGCGATGACGGCCTGGGCAACACCTCGATCCAGGCGTCTTATCTGGGCTCCCCGCTGACGCCGTCTGTCGTTCCTTTCGACCTGACCTGCCAGGCGCAGCACCCCTTCCTGCGAGATGCCACGGGCAGCTTTGTGATCGTGACTTGCCCGGCCGGCGTGCAGCCCGGCGACCTGCTGGTAGCCATGCGCCTGCCCTTTGGCTCGTTCACCCCAGAGCAGCCGGCTGCGCTGGTGGACATCACCGTGGACATGAGCAACTTCGCCGACATAGGCGCCCCGCTAACCATCCTGGCGCGCGGCAGCTACGAGTTCGGCTACACGCCGGTGAACGACCTGCCCACCGACCCGCCCTCAGCCACCAGCAGCGCCTGGAGCAGCGGCGCGGTCACCCCCACTCTGGTGCAGTTCAGCAAATCGTACAGCGGCCCCGAGGGCGAAACGGCCACCGGGCCGAACTACCCGCGACAATACACCATCCAGGCCGTGGTCGCACCCGGGCAGACGATTTCCGGCCTGGAGCTGATCGACCACCTGCCAGACAATGTGCAGTTCGTCAGCTTGGTATCAAACAACCCCGCGGCCGCCTGCACGCTGCCCTCCACCACGGTTCCCGGCGGCACGCTCTCCTGCACTTTCACCAATCCGGTTAGCGGCACGGCTACGATCACTTTTAGCTTCTACATCCCCCTGGAGGACGCCGGGGGCAACCGGGTGATCCACCCGGAAACTGCGGACGATGCCATCTCCTGCAACAACACGGCCCTGGATGGGCTCTGGGCGCCGCTTGACCCGCGCGATTGGGACGGGGTCAACCCCGAGCCGGTGCAAATGGACCAGGCCGGCTGCGAGCACACCCTCAACGACAAATCGATTGCCATCCAGAAAAGCCTCACGGTGGTGGGCGGCGGGCCGCCGATCCCGGGAGCGCTGCTCGAATACACGCTGGACATCCAGATTTCGGATTTCTTCGCCTTCGACAACGTCATCCTGACCGACATCATCTCAGACGGGCAGCACTTCTTCCCCGGCTTCACCCCTACGCTGATCGTCAACGGCAACGGCTACAGTCTGGCCTCGGCCGCATTCGCGGCGGCCAACTTCACCGTCTCGTGCAACTACACTGGCGCCGCGCTGCCCAGCGAGTGCACCGAGCTGGACCCCGCCGCGGATACGGGCGAGACCACGCTGATCTTCCGCGTGTCCGACGAAATCGCCACCCGCGGCCAGGATCCGCGCCTGGTCGGCGGCTGCATCGACCCGGGGGCCGGTAACGCCAACCCGGACTGCAGCGCGCACAACGACGGCGCCACCACGGCGCGAGTGGTCTTCCGCACTCAAGTGCAGCAGGTATATACGGACGACTTCGTCGGCACCCCGAGCGTGGACCAGGGCGATGGGCTGGACAACGCGGTCACCACCCGCGGCCGCGTGCTGGATACGGCCACGCTGAACGCATACAACCCGGAGCAATTCGAGGAAGACGCCAGCGGCGCGAGCGCCTCCATCGGAGTCGGCGCGGTCAGCAAATCGATCTATGCGGTCAACGGCAACACTGTCGTGGTGCCGCCCGTGGAGGCGGCCCCGGGGGATGTGATTACCTATCGCATCCAATACAGCCTGCCCACCGGCGACGTGGAGAACCTGTTCTTCGAAGATTATTTGCCCCTGCCCGTCTTCCGGGTGACAGACCCGGATGCCAATGGCGTGTTCGGGCCTCCCTGGCAGTTCGTGGTCAATGCATGCGCCACAGCGGATGCTACCGTGCCCCCCGCCGGTTTCGTCAAATATGGCCCGAACGAGACCTACTGCGCCTACAGCGGCATCCTGCCAACGCTTTCAACCAATGCCGCCAACAACCGCCTGGATATTTTTTATGGCGATTTCGACGGAGTGTTCGAAGCGCCCTACACGATCGACCTGCTCTTCTCAGTCACGCTGACCGACGAGCCGTTCGCCGACCGCCTCTTCCTGACCAACCAGGCGCAGTCCTCGGAGAGCAACACCAGCGCACAGGCTTCCACGGCCAGCGCCCTGGCGCAGTTCATCCTCACCCAGCCCATGCTGAATATCAGCAAGGGCGTCGTTGGGGTGGACAATCCGGCAGGCGTGATCGCGCCGCTGCCGGTGGGGCCGGTCGTCTTTAGCCTGGCCGCCTGCCCGCGATTCGCCGGCACGATTTCATCCACCAACCTGGCCGCCAACCCGGTGGACAGCAACCTGAGCATGGTGGACGCCGGCGATGTGGTCACCATGGCCATCATCGTGGAAAACAGCGGGTCCGGTGTCGCCGGAGCCTTCGACGTTTTGCTGCGTGATGAACTGCCCGCCGGCCTCAATCTGGTGCCCGGCAGTCTGTGCGTCACCAACGGCGCCGGTACGCCGCTGGCCTATTCCGGAGCCGAAGCGGACTTCTTCACGCCCACCGGCATCGAGCTGGTCGACCCGGTGGATGGCGCGCTGGCCGTTTCCCATCCCAACAATGGCCTGAACATCGCCGTGATCACCTACCAGGTGATCCTGGACGGCAGTGTGGAAGCCGGCGAAGTGCTGGTGAACACCGCGTCCATATTGGATTATGCCGGCGTGGAGGACGGTGCCTCCCACCTAGTGAACCCACTGGAAGACACCGCCGAGATCACCCTGGCGGAACCGGAGGCCACCAAGACTCTGGTGACCACCGAGATCAGCGACGCCTTCAACGACCATACCGAGGCGGTGATCGGCGAGATGGTCACCTACGAAGTGACGCTGCGCTTCCCCGAAGGGGTGACGCCCGGGGCTATTCTGGTTGACACGCTGGATGCGGGCCTGGCGTTTGTGGACTGCCTGGCAGTCAGCCGCTCCTCAGCCGACCTGACCAGCAACCTCGGCGCGGGCGACTTCTCCGACCGTTGCGCCAGCGCGGTGATTGGCCCCAATGGAGGCACGATTACTTTCGATCTGGGCGATGTAAGCAACGCCAACACCGACAACGCCCAGGACGAGACGCTGACTATCCAGTATCGGGTGATCGTGGTCAACCAGTCAAGCAACCAGGCGGGGACGCAACTGAACAACCAGGCCACGCTGAACTTCCAGGCCGGCAGCGTTTCGGCCTCGGCGCCCAACGTGCGCGTGATCGAGCCGACGGTGAACACGATCAAATCGGCGCTGCCCACCAGCGGCGACGGTGGCGACACGATCACTTTCTCGATCACGATGAGCAGCCCCATGGGAGTCAACGCGGCGGTTGCCCACGATGTGACCTGGAGCGACACCATCCCAGCCCACATGACCTATGTGGCAGCTTCCCTTGCTGAGGGCGCCTGCAGCGTTTCGCCTGCCCTGAACGATACGCTGCCCACCCTGACAGCCACCTGGAGCGCGATCAACCCCGGGCAGAGCTGTACGCTCACCTTCCAGGCGACGATCAACCACACCGCAGTCCCCGGTCAAACCCTGACCAACACAGCCGAAACGCGCTGGACGAGCCTGCCCGGCGACGAGTCGGCCCCGCGCTCGCCCTTCAACGCCAACTCGGTGGAGCGCAGCGGGGCGGGCGGTTTGCTTGGTTTAGGCGCGCTGAACGATTACCGCACCCAGGGCCAGGCGAGCGTGACGATCAGCGCCACCACGCCGGAAAAATTCCTGCTCATGACCTCCGAAGACCACACCACCACGATTGCGGGCGTGCCCCGCGTGGCCATCGGTGAAATCGTGCGCTACCGGCTGGTGATCCAGCTGCCCGAGGGGGCCGCCCCCAACTTCCAGATCCGGGACAACCTGCCCGCGGGGCTGGTCTTTGTCAACGACGGCACGGCCAAAGCCGCGTTCGTCTCCACCGGCGGAATCGTCTCGGCCGGCGTTGGCATTGTGTCCGCAGTGAGCGATGCCAACTGCCAGTTCGCCGGCAATGCGGCCGACGGAGTCAATCCGGCCATCCCGGCCGCCTGCCCGGCGCTGGCCAACGAGAACGTGGGCAGCACCAACAGCACCATCGCCGATGTGGACGGCTATCTCTCGGACACCGACCCGTTCTTCAAGCTGGGCAGCCTGCTGAACAACGACAGCGACGCGGACGATGAGTACATCATCCTCGAGTTCAACGCGTTGGTGATGAACATCGCCGGCAATGGCACCGGCACCGACCGGGACAACACCTTCCACGTCTTCATCGATGGCAACCAGGTGGGGCTGGAATCGAACAGCGTGCAGGTACGCACTGCCCAGCCCGCGCTCACGCTGGCCAAGGCTTCCGTGCTAGACCCCTCGCAGGATGCGGGCGATGCCCTGGTGTACACGCTGACCATCTCGGCAGCCAGCGGCGCCGACCAGGCCACTGCCTTTGACCTGCAAGTGGTGGATGTGGTGGACAGCGCCTTGAGTGTGGGCGCGGTCAATGTCATCTCCACCCAGGGCGCTACCTGTAGCGGCGGCACGGCCTTCGCCACCAATGCGCTGACCGTCGGGCAAACCGTCACGGTCACCGCCTCTTGCCTCGACCCCGGCGCCAGCATCACCGTGACGATCAACACCACCGTGGCCGCCAGCGCCACGGCGGGGCAGATCATCCCCAACAGCGCAGACCTCAGCTATACCAGCCTGCCCGGCGATTTTGGCACCAGCGGCAACCCTACCGGCTCTTACCTGGGTACACTGCTGGCCTTTGGCTACGAATCGAATCCAAGCCAGCAGCACGGCGAACGCACCGGCGCCGGCGGGGTGAACGCGTATGCCGATGCGGACAACATCCAGGATGCGCTCTCGACGCCGGCGATCACCAAGCTGCAGCCCGTGCCGGCGGCTTACACCATCGGCGACCTGGTCACCTACGATATTCTGGTCACCCTGCCCGAGGGCATCACCCCGCAGTTGGTCGTGTTCGATGACCTGCCGGACGGTCTGGTCTACCAAAGCCACACGGTGATCACCAGCGCGGCGGCCAGCGGTGGCCTGCTGGCGGCGGACTTCGCCGGCACCTTGCTGGCGCCCGCCATAGACCTGACCGGGGGCGACCTGAGCCTGGCCTTTGGCGACGCCACCACAACCGCGGATAACGTGACCACCAACAACACCTTCATGGTGCGCGTGGAAACGCTGGTGGCCAACGTGATCGGCAACCAGAACGGCACTGCCCTGGAGAACACCGCCACACTCGACTGGCTGGGCGGCACACCCCTGGCTTCCGGCCCAATTGTGATCACGGTAATCGAACCGGAGCTGCAGATCGTCAAGGGCGTGGACAACCCCACGCCCGGCCTCGGCCAGACGGTCACATTCAGCCTGACCATCAGCCACCTGCCGGGCAGCACTTCGCCCGCCCTGGATGTACTCCTGTTCGACGATGTGCCCGCGGAGCTGCTGGTGGACCTGGCCACGCTGGCGTTCAGCGACACCCCGGCGAACTGCGCGGTTGGCGTGGACACCAGCAGCAGTGCCGGCAACGTGATAGAGGCCAGTGTGGACGAGCTGCCGCTGGGCTGCTCGCTGGAGATCACCTTTGATGCGCTGGTCCAGTTCCCCGGAGTGCTCTTGGGCGACACGATCACCAACGACGTTGCGATCAGCTGGACTTCGCAGCCGGGGCCGAACGGAGACGAGAGAGACGGCTCGGGCGGCGTGAACGATTACAGCGCCGATGACAGCCTTGTCCTGACTGTGGAGGGCGTGGACCTGGCGATCACCAAGGATGATGGCGGCATCAATGTGGATCCTGGAGACGATATTGATTACACGCTGAGCTATGTCAACAATGGCAATGCGGATGCCACGGGCGTAGTGATCACCGAAACCGTGCCCGATTACACCACCTTCAATGCCGCCCTGAGCACCGTAGGCTGGAGCTGCGCGAACGGCAGCCCGGCCGGGACGGTGTGCACCTTCCCGCTGGGCACGATCGCCAGCGGCGCCTCCGCCACGGTGAACTTCGTGGTCACCGTGATCACGCCGCTGCCGGCGGCCATCACCGAGACGCTGAACACGACCCGCATCGACGACGACGGCAGCAAGGGCCTCGATCCCACGCCCAGCGACAACGAAGACAGCGACATCACCCCGCTGCAGGCCGTGCCCGACTTGGAGATACTCAAGGACAACGGCGTGTCGATCGTCGCCCCCGGAAGCATCTTCACCTACACTCTGACGATCAGCAACATCGGCAACCAGGATGCCACCGGCGTGGCTGTCAGCGATACGCTGCCGCCCCAGGTCACCTTCCTCAGCGCCATCGACAGCGGCGTTGAAGCCGGCGGCATCGTCACCTGGCCGCTGTTCGACCTGGCCTCCGGCGACACGGTGACCCGTACAGTCACCGTTCAGGTCAACGATCCATTTACGCCGTTCGCCACCCAGATCACCAACCAGGCCACGGTAACGGACGACGGCACCAACGGCCCGGACCCCGACCTGAGCAACAACACGGATGACGACACTGACCAGTTGGTCAGCCTGGCCAATCTGAACATTACCAAGCAGGTCACCGCGTCGAACCAGGCGTTTACCGCGCACCCGGAAGTGGCCATCGGCGAGATGGTCAGCTACGAAATCATCCTCAGCATCCCGCCCGGGGATTTGCCCGCCATGATGGTGGCAGATAC
The DNA here is from genome assembly GCA_019637805.1 of Anaerolineales bacterium. NCBI lineage: Bacteria > Bacillati > Chloroflexota > Anaerolineae > Anaerolineales > Anaerolineales bacterium. Next base: position 10,435 of record JAHBVB010000001.1, read on the forward strand.
CCTGACCGCCGGTCTGGCTTTTGTGGAGTGCGTGGAAGTGATCGCTTCGAGCGGCGACCTGACCACGACCCTTGCAGGGGGGTTCAGCTCGATCTGCAGTTCGGCCGTATTCGAGGAGGAGCCGACCGGCAGCGTGGAGCCGGTGGACCAGGGCCGCCGCATGGTGCTGGACTTTGGCGATGTGGCCAATACCGGCGCCGTCAACCACACGATCACCATCCGCTACACGGCCGTGGTGCTGAACTCGCTGGACAACGTGAGCCAAACGATACTGGCCAACAGCGCGCTATGGGAGTGGCAGAGCGGCCTGCTCAGCGTGCTGAGTGAGGACCTGATCGTCGTCGAACCGCAACTGGTCCTGGCGATGACCGCCGACCGGGATGTGGTGCTGCCGGGCCAGGCGGTGACCTTCCGGCTGACCCTGCAGCACACCTCGGGCAGCGAGACGGACGCCTTCGACGTGGTGCTCAGCAATCAGTTGCCGGCCAGCCTGGTCTTGATCCCCGGCACGCTGCGACATGTCTCCGGCCAAACGCCGACATTGCTGACCGAACTGGGCGCCAGTGTCGAAATCACCTGGGACCAGTTCCTGAACAATGGCCAGGACTCGGTGATCGAATTCCAGGCTTTGGTGGGCGCCGTCTCCGCGGGAGATGTGATCACCAACATCGCACTGGCCGAATGGAGCAGTCTGCCGGGCGATTTCAGCCTGCCGCAATCGTTGCACAACACCCTCTCGAGCGAACGCGCCTATCTGCCCGGCGACCCGCTCAACCCATACCTCACCGAAGCCAATGTAGAGCTGACCGTGCCGGGGGGGTTGCCGGCCACCGGCTTTGCCCCGGGCCAGGTGAGCGCCATCCCTGAGCCTGCCGGCCCGATGTACCAGGACCTGGGCGACCTGCGCATAGAAATCCCGAACATCAACATCTCGGAGAGTATCGTGGGCGTACCGCTGCAAAGCGAGCAGTGGGATGTGACCTGGTTGAACAACGACATCGGCTATCTGGACGGCACGGCTTACCCCACCCGCCCGGGCAATTCGATCCTCACCGCCCACGTCTACCTGGCTGATGGCCGCCCCGGCCCCTTCGTCAACCTGCACACGTTGAAGTGGGGCAACGAAGTGGTGGTTTACTCGGCCGGCTACAGATATGTCTACGAAGTGCGCGAAGTTTCGCTGGTCGATCCGGCAGACCTCTCCGTGCTGGAGGGTGACGGCTATACCTGGCTGACCCTGATCACCTGCCGCGGCTACGACGAAACCAACGACAGCTACCAGTGGCGCGTGGCGGTGAGAGCGGTACTGGTCCGCGTTGAGCCGGGCAGCTAACCCGCGTTCAAATTAGCCCTCAAGGCCGCCTGGAATTCCAGGCGGCCTTTTTGTACAGGCTGGCGTTTCAGGCTATCATCAGCAGATGAGCCACAAATCGGCCGAAGTCGTCATCTGCGGCGCGGGCATCCTCGGGGTCAGCGCCGCCTATTTCCTGAGCAGGCTGGGCGTTCGGGATATCGTGCTCATTGACCAACAGGCTCCGCTCACGCTGACATCCGACAAATCCACCGAGTGCTACCGCAACTGGTGGCCCGGCCCCGGCGATGCCATGGTGGCGCTGATGAACCGCAGCATCAGCCTGATGGAGGAAATGGCCGCGCAGAACGGCAACCTCTTCCACCTCAACCGGCGCGGCTATTTGTATGTGAGCACCGCCGCGGACGGCGCCGAGCGCCTGCGCGCCGCGGCCGCCGAGGCCAGCGGCCTGGGCGCCGGCGAACTGCGCGAGCACGGACCGGGCGCGCCGGGCTATCGGGCGCACCAGCCCGAAGGCGTGGGCGGCCCGCTGGGCGCCGACCTGCTGGACGGCGCCGCGGCACGGGCCGCCTTCCCCTACCTGAGCGCGGATACCCGCGCTGCGCTGCACGTGCGCCGCGCCGGCTGGCTCAGCGCGCAAACCTTCGGCATGTGGATGCTGGAGCAGGCCAAGGCCGCCGGCGCCGAAGTGGTCAGCGGGCGGCTGGCGGCGGTGGAGGCCAGCGCCGGGGCGGTCTCTGGCGTGGCGCTGGAGGACAGGAGCCAGATACGCACACCGGTGTTCATCAACGCCGCCGGGCCGTACCTCGGCCAGGTAAGCGCTCTGCTCGGGGTCGACATCCCGATCAGCAACGAAGTGCACCTCAAGGCGGCGTTCAACGACCACCTCGGCGCGCTGCCCCGCGAGGCGCCGTTGGTGATCTGCGCCGACGAACAGGAACTGGACTGGGCGCCGGAGGAGCGCGAGCTGCTGGCCAGCGACCCGCAGACCGCCGGCTTGCTTGAGCGGCTGCCCTCGGGGGCGCATACACGCCCGGAGGGCGACCGCGCCGCCCAGAGCATTCTGGTACTGTGGGATACGCACAACGAAGCCGTGGAGCCGACCTTCCCCATCGTCGAAGACCCGTTTTACGCTGAACTGGCCGTGCGCGGCCTGGCGCGTGTGCTGCCGGGCATGGCGGCCTACGCAAACCGCCTGCCGCGGCCGCAGGTGGACGGCGGCTACTACACCAAGACGCAAGAGAACCGCCCGCTGGCCGGGCCGCTGGGCGTGTCAGGCGCCTACCTCATCGGCGCTGCCTCGGGCTACGGCGTGATGGCCGCCGCCGGGCTGGCCGAGCTGCTCGCCGCGCACCTCACCGGCGGGGAGCTGCCCGGTTACGCACCGTTGTTCGAGTTCAGCCGCTACGCCGACCCGGATTACCAGGCGCAGCTGGCGGGCTGGGGCGAGAGCTGGCAGCTGTGAGGCCGGGTAAGAGTTCACCGTCGTAAGAGTCTTATAAGAAAGGCCGGCCGGGTAATGCGGTCGGGTCTAATTGGTATAATTCGACGAATGTCAATTTGCGATACCCGCAATCTTGGAGGCGCTTAAGTGAATACCCCCCGCAGCCGAGTATCGGTACTCTACCTGCTCTTTTTCGCTGCGCTGGTCTTTTTTGTTTTTGCAAGTTACTACCAGCGAATCAACACCCAGGAACCGCTCAGCATTAACCAGGTGGCCGCCGACATCCAGGCCGGCCGCGTGGCACGCGTCATCACCGACAACGACCGGCTAACCGTGGTCTACCGCAGCGGCGAAGAGCGCGCCGCGCAGAAAGAGCCCGTGGCCACCACTGTCGAACAGCTGATGGCCCTGGGCGTGACCCAGGAGCAGCTCACCGCCAACCGCATCACCATCGAGGTCAAACCGCCAAGCTCCTGGCTGGGCATAGCGACGGTGATGACCTACCTGCTGCCGGTCATCGTGCTGGCTGCGTTGCTTTGGTTCGTCTTCCGCCAGGCGCAGGGCAGCAACAACGCGGCGATGTCCTTCGGCAAATCGCGGGCGCGCATGTTCACCGGCGAAAGCCCTCAGGTGACCTTCAAGGATGTCGCCGGGGTGGAAGAGGCCAAAGTGGACCTGCAGGAGATCGTCGAGTTCCTCAAGGAACCCGACAAGTTCGTGCAGCTGGGCGCCCGCATCCCCAAGGGCGTGCTGCTGGTTGGCCGCCCGGGGACCGGCAAGACCCTGCTGGCCAAGGCCGTCTCCGGCGAAGCCGGCGTGCCTTTCTTCTCCATCTCCGGTTCCGAATTCGTCGAGATGTTCGTGGGCGTAGGCGCCAGCCGTGTGCGCGACCTCTTCGACCAGGCCAAGCGCCACTCGCCCTGCATTATCTTCATCGACGAAATCGACGCCGTGGGCCGCCAGCGCGGCGCCGGCCTGGGCGGCAGCCACGACGAGCGCGAACAGACGCTCAACCAGATGCTGGTGGAGATGGACGGCTTCGATACCGACACCAACATCATCATGATCGCCGCCACCAACCGCCCCGATATTTTGGACCCAGCGCTGCTGCGCCCCGGCCGCTTCGACCGCCGGGTGATGCTGGACGCGCCGGATGTGAAAGACCGCGAAGCCATCCTCAAGGTGCATGTGCGCGGCAAACCGCTGTCCAAGAGCGTCAAGCTGGATGTGATCGCCCGCGCCACCCCGGGCCTGGTGGGCGCCGACTTGGAGAACCTGGTCAACGAGGCGGCCATTCTGACCGCCCGGCGCAACAAGAAAGCCATCGGCATGGACGAGCTTCAGGAAGCCATTGAACGCAACATGATCGGCCCGGAGCGCAAGACGCGCATCATCACCCCGGACGAGAAGACCATCGTGGCCTACCACGAGGCCGGCCACGCCGTGGTGGCCCACGCCCTGCCCAACTGCGACCCGGTGCACAAAGTGACCATCGTGCCGCGCGGCCGCGCCGGCGGCTTCGTGCTGGCCCTGCCGGATGAGGACTACACCATGATCAGCCGGGCCAAGCTACTGGACCGCATGGCCTTCACGCTGGGCGGCCGCGCCGCCGAAGAGATCATCTTCGACGACATCACCTCCGGCGCCCAGAGCGACCTTGAGCACGTGACCCGTGTGGCGCGCGAAATGGTCACCCGCCTGGGCATGAGCAAAGAGTTGGGGCCGCGCGTGTACGGACAGAAAGAGGAACTGGTCTTCCTCGGCCGCGAGATTTCGGAACAGCGCGACTACTCCGAAGCGGTCGCCCAGAAGATCGACGAAGAAGTCCACAAACTGGTCGTGGAAGCCCTGACCCGGGCACGCAAGACCTTGACCAAATACAAGTCTCACCTGCACAAAGTGGCCAAGAAGCTGATGGAAGTGGAAACCCTCAGCCGGGAAGAGTTCGAAAAGCTCTTCCCCACGCCAGTACCCAAGCGCAGCGGCACGCCGCGTTTGGTCAGCGCCAACTCCCGCTAGCTTCAAAGAGCCAGGCAATGCCTGGCTCTTTCTTTTTAACTGTAAAATACCGCCCATGCCATCCACCGACCCCCAACGAACCCTGGGCTCCTATTTGCAGGAGCATGCAGACGCCCACCCCGACCAGACCGCGCTTACTTTCATGATTGGCGGCCAGCCGCAGCCGGTAAACCGCGCCCAGCTGCTGGCGCATGCGCGCGGGGCCGCGGCCCAACTGGCCGCACAGGGGGTTGGCCCGGGGGATGTGGTGCTTTTGGTGCTGCAACATTCGCTGGAATTGGTCTACTATTTTTGGGGGGCGGCCCTGCTGGGCGCAGTGCCTTCGATCTTCGCTTTCCTGACAGAGAAGCTGGACCCGGACCTTTACCGCCAGCGCATCAAAACCCTGGTGGAGCACTCGGAAGCCAAGGCGGTCGTCACCTATCCGGAAAATCAGGCCGCGTTGAGGGAGCTGCTGGCCGGACTGCCCGTGCAGCTGTTGGTCGCCGCAGGAATTCCGGAGGCGCCGACCGGCCCGCTGAGGGCCGCTGAAATAAGTGCGGAGGAGATCGGCCTGCTGCAGCACAGCAGCGGCAGCACCGGCATGCAAAAGGGCGTGGCCCTTTCACACGGCGCCGTGCTGCGCCAAATCGCCGCGTACCGCGCCGCGATCCAACTGGACCCGGAAACAGACGTGATCGTCAGCTGGCTGCCGCTGTATCACGACATGGGGCTGATCGCCGGCTTTGTGATGCCGATCATCACCGGAACGCACCTGGTGCTGATGTCGCCCTTCGAGTGGGTGCGCCAGCCGGGCTCTTTGCTGGATGCGATCCACACCTATCGCGGCACATTATGCTGGCTGCCCAACTTCGCCTACAACCTGCTGGCGCGCACCTTCCGGCCGCAAGAGGGTCTGGACCTGAGCAGCTGGCGGGCGGTCATCAATTGCTCCGAACCGGCACAGGCGGAAAGCCAGCAACTGCTGCTGGAAAAGCTGGCGCCCTACGGCTTCCGCGAGGAGGCCCTGGCGGTGAGCTATGCCATGGCAGAGAACACCTTTGCCGTCACTCAAACCCGCATCGGCCAACCCCCGCGGGTGGACACCGTGGAGATCGCCGCCATACAGGAGCGCGGCGCGGCCCAGCCCGCCGCCGAGGGCAAGCGCTTCGTCAGTTGCGGCCCGCCCATCGCAAGGGTCGAGCTGCGCGTCGTGGACGAGCAGGGACAGCCGCTGCCGGAGCGCCGGGTGGGCGAGATCGCCCTGCGCAGCGATTTCATGCTGAGCGGTTATCACAACCGCCCAGACCTGAGTGCCCAGGCGCTGACCGCCGACGGCTGGTACTTGAGCGGCGATATGGGCTACTTGGCGGATGGAGAACTCTACATCACGGGGCGCAAGAAAGACCTGATCATCGTGGGCGGCAAGAACATCTATCCGCAGGATATCGAAGCCATCGCCAGCCGCACACCGGGGGTGCACCCGGGGCGGGCGGTGGCGTTTGGCGTGTTTGATGAGCGCCAAGGGTCGGAAAAGATCGTGGTGCTGTGTGAGGCCGCCGCAGACGCCGACCCCGACGAGAGCGAGCGCCAGCTGCGCGCCGCCATCGTCAAAGAGACCGAAGTCACTTTGGGCGACTTCCGTTTCGTACCGCGCGGTTGGATCGTCAAGACCTCCAGCGGCAAGCAGGCCCGCAACGACAACCGCGAGAAATATCTGCGCGAGTTCAGTTAGAGAGAGCTAGCTCGCCCGAGCTTCGATCAAGCCGGCAAGTTGCTCCAGCGTATCGAAGGTTTCGGCGTTGAGCTCGGTATCATCCAGGCGCACGCCCCAGGTCTGCTCCACAAACAGCGACAAGTCCACCAGCGAGAACGAGTCGATCAATCCACCGGAAATTAGCGCTTCCGTGGCGGAGAGCGTTTTGTCCGGACGCTTCAAGATCTCGCCGGTGATGTATGTGTTCAGCTTGCTGATGATTTCTGCTTTCATTTTTTCTCCAAGTCAAAGAGCTCGGCCAGTACAGTTGCGATCTGCTGGGCCAATTGCTGTGTGCCCGCTGGCGTCAGGTGAATGGGCGTATTGGTGAATTGGTCATTGTCCACCGCTTGCCACAGGTCGGCGTAATGCCAACTCTGCCGCTCCGCCTCAGCTTGCAGCCACTGGCGGTATTGGTCGTAGGCCCAGCGCGGATAAAAGGAATTGTAACGAATATCACTGTTGGCGCCGCGGCTGACAAACATAGGTTCGTTGATCAACAGCACGGGCGTCTCGCCGGCGCGCTGGATGCCGGCGGCGAGCACATCCAAGGCCAACGCAGTTTCGGGCAGCTCCGGCGGCAGAAATTCGCCATAGCGCTCATCCGCCTCCAGGTCGATGGCATGGCGTTCCACCTGCTCAGGAATGTGCACATCCACACCGGTGGCCGCCCACAAGACGCCGTAGAACTGCAAGCGCAATAAGTCTGCCAGGTTGCGCCGCTGGCCCAGCAAGCTGGCGCCCCAGGCATCCTGGCGGACGAAAGCAGGGTCCGCCGGGTCCAACGGCAGGCCATGATTGCGGATCAGTGCTTCGGCCCGCTGCGGGTTGTGCTGCAGCAGCGGCGAGCTGTCCTGCTTGCTCAGCGGAAAAGCTTCCAACGTCAGCGGCCAAATCAGCAGGTCGGGCTGGTAACGTATGGCGTAATCCAGAATGAGTAGGTCCTTGCTTAGTGAAATAGTCGGATGGCCAAGGTTGTAAAAGACCGCCCGGCGACCATCGGCCGTCCGCAACCCGGCGGCGTTGAGTGCCGACGTCAGTGTGTCTTTATTCTCCAGCAAATAGCCCCATACTGAAGAATCGCCGATCAGCAGTACGCGGTACTCGTCGGCGGCCTTGGGCGTGCCGTGCAGCTGGTGCGAGGCAAACATGGCCTCCAGGCTGTACAGGCTCAGGTTGTAGGCGCGCCCCGGATCATCGCCATAGGGCAGCCGCTCACGCCCGGGCAGCAGTCCGTTGTACAAGCTGAGCCCGCCCAAAGCCGGCATGGGGTCAAAGGCTGCGAAGAGCAGGTTGACCAGCACAAACAGCAGCGCGGCCTTGAGAACAATCCGCACAGGTGAAACCACCGGTGATCTCATCGGCCCACCCCCACCCCGGCCAACACGCCAAAGACATGCGCCGCATCTGCCGGCTGCGGCAGGGCAAACCACACCCAACCCAGCGCAACGAAGACCAGGGTGGCCAGCCAACCCAGGCCGCTGGCCAAGCGCGGCTCAAACGGCAGTGGCCGCGCTTTGGCGAATTGCGCCCACTGGTTGTGGGCGAACAAGCCCAGACCGTGCCACAGGCCCCAGGCCAGGAAGTTCCAGGTGATGCCGTGCCACAGGCCGATCAGGCCCATGGTGCTCAGCTGGCCCAGCAGCACCACCAGCCAGACCGGCGCGCCGCGGCCGCGCAGCCAGCGCGTGAAGGGATTGAAGAAATAGGCCCGGAACCACTGCGCCAGGGTAATGTGCCAACTGTTCCAGAATTGGGTCAGGTTGGGTTTGCGATAAGGCTGGGTGAAGTTCTCCGGCAAGGTCACGCCAAACAGCTGGCCCAGTCCGATAGCGATGCTGGTGTAACCCGCGAAGTCGAAGAAGATACGCAGGGCATAAGCCAACAACAGCAACCACATCCACAGCGGCTGACTGACCTGCCAGGCGTTGACTGGATTGAGTGCAAAGAAGGCCAGCCCGTCAGCCAGGACGAACTTCATCACCAGGCCGCTGAGCAAGCGCTGGCCGGCCGCCAGCAGCCCGGCACTGTCCAAGACAAAACCAGGCTCCAGCTGGGGCACAAAGCGCTCAACGCGCTCAATCGGGCCAGCGGTGAGTGCCGGGAAAAAGACGATGTAGGTGATGAAGTCGCGCAGCCCCACTTCCCCCAGGCGGCCGGCCAGCCGGTCACGCAGCACATGGATCAGCCGGAAGGCGATGTAGGAGAAACCCAGCCAGCCCAGGTCCAGCGTGCTGGCCAGCGCCGGGTCCTGGCCGCCCAGGCCGCGCAGCCAGGCGCTGGCCGCCTGCACCAGCGGCGGCGACTTGAGCACCACCAGCAGGCCGATCAAGAGCAGCACGCCGCCGTGCAGCCAGGCGGCCTGGCCGCGGCCCAGGCGGTACGCCAGCACAGCAGCAACGGCCAGGAGGGCCAGGCCGCCGCCCGCCAGTTCCAACCCCGGCGGGCGGGCCGGGCTGAGAGCGCTGAGCGGCTCGACAACGCGGGAGGCGCTGACCAGCAGGGCCAGGGCCGCCAAGCCGGCAGCCGCCCAGGCGTCTTGGCGGTTCCAGCGCCGCGGCAGGGTCAGCGCCCAGACCAGCACTGCCAGGCCCAGGCTGGCCAGGGGCAGCAGGTAGGGCAGATTGCGCACGAAGGAGGCAGGCTGCAGCCAGAAAGCCGCCAGGACGCTGGCGGCAAACAGCAGCCAGGCGCGGTCCAGCCAGCGGTACAGACGGCTCGCCAGCAGGCCTAAGCCGGCAAAGATCAGGATCTGGGTCAGGGTCATGCTAAAAACCCTGGTAGATCCATAACGGGCTGGCGTCGGCCGTCATGACCAGCAACGCCATCACGGCCAAACACAATAGGACGGCGTAGAGGTTCTCGCGAGTTAATAGAGACTTAAGCATGGAAAGCGAAATTATAAAGCAGTCAGGCAAACGGTAAAATGCGGCATGAGAACCTTTCGAGAACGACTTATCGATCCACGGCCCATCCTGCTGGATGGGGCCATGGGCACTGAACTGGAACACCGCGGCATCAACACGGATACACCGATCTGGTCAGCGATGGCCCTGATCGAGAAACCTGATCTGGTGGAACAAGTCCACCGCGATTATTTGGACGCCGGGGCTGAGGTGCTGATCACCAACACCTTCCGCACCCACCGCCGCAACCTGGCCAGCATGGGCATGGGCGAGCGGGCCGCCGAACTGACCGCCCTGGCGGTGGCGATCGCCCAGCAAGCCATCCGCGCCAGCGGGCGCGTGGCCTGGGTGGCCGGCTCCCTGGCCCCGCTGGAGGACAGCTACGTGGCCAACGCCCTGCCGCGCGAAACCTACCTGGAAGAACACGGCGAAATGGCCGCGCACCTGGCCGCGACCGGCGCCGACCTGCTGCTGGTGGAAACCATCAGTACGATCCGCGAGGCCTCGGCCGCCGCCGAAGCGGCACGCGCTACCGGGCTGCCTTACGGGGTCAGCTTCATTTGCAAGACGGACGGGCGCATGTTCTCTGGCGAGTCACTGGCCGAGGCAGTCGCCGCGCTGCAATCCTTCACGCCCGACTTTCTGGGCATCAACTGCACCGCGGCCCCTGAACTGCACCTGGCGCTGGCCGAGCTGCGCAACGCCACCAATCTGCCCATCGCGGTGTACGCCAACCCCAGCCACACCGAAGACTACCAGCACTGGGACGAGACCGCCGCGGTTGACCCGCAGGTCTACGCGGGTTATGGGGAAAGATGGCTGCAAGGCGGCGCCCAACTGCTGGGCGGCTGCTGCGGCACCACGCCGGAACACATCGCCGCATTGCACGACTTGATCGGGGTGGAGGATGCGTAGTAGCCTGCCGGCCAACGATCATTTCATCCAGATCTACAAGAATCAGGCGGCCGCCTATCACCAGCTGATCGCGGCCGAAGACGCCGACGGCAACCTGCTGCCGGCCCTGCAGGCGGTTGCCCCGCTGAGCGGCGCACGCATTCTGGACCTGGGCAGCGGCAGTGGGCGCATCCCTCTGCTCTTGCAGGAGATCGATTGCGAGATCGTCGCCAGCGACATCCACCATGCCATGCTGGTGGAACAAGCCGCCCAGGCCGCCGCGGCTGGGCGCCGCTGGCCGCTGTTGGTGGCGGACGGCCGCCGCCTGCCGCTGGCTGGCGGCTGGGCCGACGCCAGCATCGCCGGCTGGGCTTACGGCCACTTCACGGGCTGGAGCGCCGACTGGCGGATCGAGGCGCAGCAGGCCGTGGCCGAAATGCGGCGCGCCACCCGCCCCGGCGGCGTCATGGTCATTTTCGAGACCTTGGGCACCGGCGCCCTGCAGCCTGCCCCGCCCAACCCGGCCTTGGCCGATTACTACGCCTGGCTGGAGGATGAACTGGGCTTCCAACGGCAGGCCATCGCCACCGATTACGATTTCGGCTCAGTGGAACGGGCGGCAGAGATCTGTGGCTTCTTCTTTGGTGAGGAACTGGCGGCCAGGGTGCGCCAGAATGCTTGGAGCCGGGTACCGGAATGGACCGGCATGTGGAGCCGGTGGGCCTAAACCCGTCATTCTGAGCCAGCGGCGCAGCCGCGCCGCCAAGAATCCATCACCACCCATAAATCCTATATTCGTTCATGCAGGCAGCTGGGATTCGGGATGCTACGTGTCGCTCTGAGCGACACGTAGGTGCACAGCAGCGGCCGTTATCGGCTCTTTCGCTCTCCAAACTGCTTCTTCCACTCCCACAGCTTGTTCAGGGCTTCCATGGGCGACATGCCTTCCACATCCAGGGCGCGCAGCTCATCGAGCAGCGGACTGTGGGCGGGGAACAGTTCCGGCTGGCTGGCTGGCGGCGAGCCCCCGGGCTTGGCCTGGCGGCCGCCAGCTTCCAGCTCAGCCAGGATCTGCCCGGCGCGCTGCAGCACCGGTTTGGGCAGCCCGGCCAGCTGGCCAACGTGGATGCCATAGGAACGGTCAGTGGCGCCCGGCACGATCTTGTGCAGGAAGACGACTTGCTCGCCCTCCTCGCTGACCGCCACATTGTAGTTGCGCACGCCGGGCAGCTCGGCGGCCAGCTGCACCAGTTCGTGGTAATGGGTGGCAAATAGGGTGCGGGCGCCGAGCTTAGGCGCGTTGTGGATGTGCTCGATCACGGCCCAGGCGATAGACAAGCCGTCGTAAGTGCTGGTGCCGCGCCCGATCTCATCCAGGATCAGCAGGCTGCGCGGGCTGGCATGATGCAGGATATTGGCTGTCTCGACCATCTCGACCATGAAGGTCGACTGGCCGGCGTGGATCTCATCCTGCGCGCCGATGCGGGTGAAGATGCGGTCCACCAGCCCGATGCGGGCGCCAGCCGCGGGCACAAAGCCGCCCATCTGGGCCATCAGCACGATCAGGGCCACTTGGCGCAAATAAGTGGATTTGCCGCTCATGTTGGGCCCGGTGATCAGGCGCACGCGCTCCCCATCCTCAAACAACGTATCGTTGGGCACGAAGCGCGCCTGGCCCGGCAGCAAACGCTCCACCACCGGGTGGCGGCCGTCACGGATGTCCAACGTCGTATCTGCCAGCAGCTCCGGCCGCGCATAGCCATTCAGGGCGGCCACTTCGGCCAGGGCCGCCAGGCAGTCGGCGGCGGCCAGTGCCCGGGCCACCGCCAGCAGCGCCGGCACCTGGGCGGCCAGCTGGCTGCACAAGTCGCGGAACAAGCGCGTCTCCACCGCCAGGATACGCTCCTCGGCGTTGAGCACCTGGGCTTCCACTTCTTTCATCTCTGGCGTGATATAGCGCTCGGCGTTGACCAGGGTTTGCTTGCGAATGTACTCGGCCGGCAGGTTGCCGTCGTCCTTGGCCTTGGTGACTTCAATGTAATAGCCGTGCACTTTGTTGTAGCCGACCTTGAGGCTCTTGATGCCCGTGCGTTTCCGTTCAGCGGCCTCCAGGTTAGCGATCCAATCGCGCGCCTTCTGAGTGGAGGTCATCACTTCATCCAGCTCACTGGAATAGCCTGGTCGGATGACGCCCATGTGGCCCAGCACAGCGGGCGGCTCTTCGGCCAAGGCGGCGTCCAGCAGCTCCAGCGCCGGAGCGCAGGGCGCCAGCCCTTCCAGCAGGCCGGGGGCGGCCGCAGCCAGCGCCGCGCTGCGAGCAATCACCTGCGGCAGAGCTTGCAAGGTTTCACGGATGGCGGCCAGGTCGCGCGGCTGGGCGCTGCCGCCCAGCACGCGGTTGGCCAGGCGTTCCAGGTCGCCCAACGGGCGCAGGGCGGCGCGCAGTTCGGCGCGCGGCAGGCCCTCGGCGTACAAATGCGCCACGCCGGCTTGACGCAGGTGGATGGCCCCCAGGTCCAGCAGCGGCTTGCTGACCCACTGGCGCAGCAGGCGGCGGCCCATGGGCGTGATGCAGACATCCAACACATCCAGCAGCGAGCCGCGCGGCCCGCCGCGCAGGGCTTCGGTGAGTTCCAGGGTGCGGCGGGCTTCGCCGTCCAGGGTCATGAATTCGTCCAGGCTGTAGGCGTGCAAGCTGCTGAGCAGGTTCAGCGCGGCGGACTGAGTCTCGCCCAAATATTGCAGCAGCGCCCCGGCGGCCTGCAGGGCCAGCGGGCGCGTCTCCAGCCCGTAAGCCTTGAGGCTGGCGACCTTGAAATGAGCCAGCAGGGTCTCCCGGCAGCGGCCGGGCTCAAAGTGCCAGGCCGCCCAGGGGCTGGCATGCAGGTCAATATCGGGCGGCGGGTCGCCTTCGGCGTGCAGCAACTCGGCCGGGGCCAGGCGCAGCAGTTCGGCGCGCAGGGCCGCCGGGCCATCCAGCTCGGTCACGCTGAACTCGCCCGTAGTCACATCGGCAAAGGCCAGCCCGGTGCGGCCTTCGGCCTGCACCAGGGCGGCCAGGTAGTTGTTGGCATCGCCGGGCAGCAGGCCCGGCTCCACCACCGTGCCGGGGGTGACGATGCGCACGACTTCACGCGGCATCAGACCCTTCACCGGCTCCGTGCCCACCTGTTCGCAGATGGCCACGTGGTGGCCTTTCTCGATCAGGCGGGCCAGATAATTTTCGGCGGCGTGGTGTGGGATGCCGGCCATCGGCACGCGGTGCCCCTTAGCCACGTTGCGCGAGGTGAGCACGATGTCCAGGTCACGCGCCACCACTTCGGCGTCAGCATCGAAGGTTTCGTAGAAATCCCCCAGGCGGAAGAACAGGATCGCTCCCGGATACTGGCGCTTGATCTCCAGGTATTGCTGGCGCACCGGGCTGATGCGCTCGTCCTGTCCGTTGGGGGAAAGCATGCGGAAATTCTAACAGCTAGGGTTACGGGTTCAGCGACGGGCGCCCGGCAGGCTCTGCGCCAGCCACCAATTGCGCAGCGTATTGACCAGTACGGCAGACCCGTCTTGCATGTAGGGAATCCTGAGCTTCCGGCCGCTATCCAATGTCAGCATCACTGAATATTCAACGCCTCTGTGGAGACGCGAACGAAAGCGCTCACGCTGCAAAGATATGGACTCGATTTCCTCCACAGAAACTGTCTTTGTAGAGCCTAGCACAGGCTGCAAATGCAAAGCGCCGCCAAGAATAGCGATACTGCGATACGCCCGCAACAAAGGAAGAATAAACTGAAAAAAGATAAAGATAAAAAAAACACTCAAGAGAAGCCCAGTGAAGGTGTCATCCAAAAATCCCCAGAGAACACCAGCCAATGCGATTGCGAACATCGTAAAAGAAATAGCCATCAGGTTTTTATCTATCGAAAAAATCTTCTCATGGTAATCATTCCAGAGTTGAGGCAAGTGTTCCCGAATGTATTCATTCACTATCGGAAAATCGGCCACTTCAGAATCGATCAACACTTTGACGCGTTGGTTGTGATCGTGCAGAGTGTACGTAGCGCTGCTAACACCGATGGAGTTAAAACCTCCGACTGCATCCCAACGTAATACCTGTTGCTTTCTAAAGTAACCTACTTGAATTTCTTCAGGATGCAGCGTAACACTGTACGAGACCATCATGCTAGGCAAGATGATGGCGACGACAAAAAGAGGCAGCACCAAAAGCACAATCCAAGCCACTTCAGCTCGCAATAGAATCAGTGCCGCGGCGATGGATATGAGTACTGCAGGGATGACCGCCAAGCGCTGCCAAATACTATACTGATATCGTTTCCCGGCGATCGTTTTGTTCTCGTCCTGCATGCCTGTTCTCTGGCCCTCCCATTCCAGGTCAAGTCTTCACTTGGAATTATATAGGCGATTGAGGGATAAATCGTCGCATTGTTCACAAACCCCATTCGTCTTATAATTGCCCTACCATACATTCGAGAACTGGAGGTTCAGAACAATGGCAAGCGTAACATATGATCACGTGACCAAGAAGTACGGCGACGTACTGGCGGTCAACGACCTCAATATCCATATTGAGGACAAAGAGTTTTTGGTTTTGGTCGGCCCCTCGGGCTGCGGCAAAACCACGGCCCTGCGCCTTTTGGCCGGGCTGGAAGACATCACCGCAGGCGAGATCCGCATCGGTGACCGAGTGGTGAATGACCTGGCCCCCAAAGATCGCGATATCGCCATGGTCTTCCAATCCTACGCCCTCTATCCCCACATGAGCGTCTTCGACAATATGGCCTTTGGTCTGCGCCTCCGTAAAATGGAAAAGGCGGAGATCAAGCGCCGGGTAGACAAGGCCGCCAGCATCCTGGGCATCGAAGCCCTGTTGCAGCGCAAACCGCGCCAGCTCTCCGGCGGCCAGCGCCAGCGTGTGGCCGTGGGCCGCGCCATCGTGCGCGAGCCCAACGTCTTCCTGCTGGACGAGCCGCTCTCCAACCTGGACGCCAAACTGCGCGTGCAAACCCGCGCCGAACTGAGCAAGCTGCACAAGGACCTGGCGACGACCTTTATCTACGTGACCCACGACCAGGTGGAAGCCATGACCATGGCCACCCGCATCGCCGTGATGAGCCAGGGCGTGCTGCAGCAGATCGACACCCCGCACAATCTGTACGACTATCCGGCCAACAAGTTCGTGGCCGGCTTCATCGGCTCGCCCGCCATGAACTTCTTCGATGCCAAGCTGGTCAAGGGCAGCGGCAAGCTGGTGGTGGACGCGGGCGTCTTCCAGATTGACGTGCCCAAGAAATCCACCAAGGCCTACGAAGGCCATGTGGGCCAGTCTGTCACTCTGGGCATCCGCCCCGAAGACATTCACCACACCAAGTTCACCCCGGCCGGCATTACCCCGGCCAAGGTGGAGGGCAAGGTAGAAGTGGTCGAGCTGATGGGCAACGAGATCGTGACCTACATCAAGTCCGGCAACGCCAACTACGTGGCCCGGGTGGACCCGCGCGCCGAGTACAAGTACGGTGACAAAGTGCAGGTCATCTTCAACTCGGACAATATCCACCTGTTCGACAACAACACCGAAAAGGCCATTCGCTAACCCGCAAGGCCTGCTCTAGGTACAATAAGAGCAACGCCATATGGCGTTGCTCTTTTACTTTTAACCAAAGGATACACATGCCTGCCGAACACCTGATCCCCCTGTTACGCAAAGACGTGCCCAGCAAGATCGTCTTGCTGGTGATGGACGGCCTGGGAGACATCCCCACCGAGCCTGGCGGGCTGACGCCGCTGGAAGCCGCCCATACCCCGCACCTGGACCGCCTGGCGGCCGAGGGCGCGCTGGGGCGCACCATCCCGGTGCGCCCCGGGGTGACCCCGGGTTCCGGCCCGGCGCACCTGGCCATGTTCGGCTATGACCCGCTGACCTACCTGGTCGGCCGCGGCGTGATGGAAGCGCTGGGGATTGGCATGCAGGTCGGCGCCGGCGATGTGGCCGTGCGCGGCAACTTCTGCACGCTGGACGCGGCAGGCAACATCATCGACCGGCGCGCCGGGCGCATTTCCAGCGAAGAAGCCGCCCCGATCATCGAGTTGCTGCAGGGCGTGCAAGTCCCCGGCATGACCGCCGAAGTGCAGATGGTGAAGGAATACCGCTTTGCCCTGGTGCTGCGCGGCGTCGGTTTGCAGGGCGACATTGAGGACACCGACCCGCAGGTCACCGGCCAGCCACCGCTGCCCGCCGTCGCCCGCAGCCAGGGTTCGCAGAAGACCGCCGAGTTGGTCAACGCCTGGATCGCCGCCGCCCACCAGGCGCTGGCGGACCAGCCCAAGGCCAACGGCATTACCTTGCGCGGCTTCGGCGGGGACCCGCGCCTGCCGCAGTACACTGATGCCTACGGCCTGCGCGGCGCCTGCGTAGCGGTCTATCCGATGTACAAGGGCGTTTCCCAGCTGGTGGGCATGGACGTGATCAAGTTCTCTGGCGAAAGCCCGGCGGACGAATTTGCCGCCGCCCAAAACGTGTGGGGCGACTACGACTTCTTCTTCATCCACATCAAGAAAACCGACAGCATGGGCGAAGACGGCAACTACGACGGCAAGCTCAAAGTGATCGAGAGCGTGGATGCGGCGCTGCCGGCCTTGCTGGAACTCAAGCCGGACGTACTGCTGGTGACTGGCGACCACTCCACCCCGGTGCCGATGCGGGCACACTCCTGGCATCCGGTGCCGCTGCTGCTCTGGTCAACGCAGAATGCGCTGCCGGACGCGCAGACCCAGTTCGGCGAACGCGCCTGCGGCCTGGGCGGTCTGGGCACCATCCCAGCCACCGATATCATGCCGCTGGCCCTGGCGCACGCCGGGCGGCTGGAGAAATTTGGAGCTTAGAAATTTGGGGGGATCACTGAACTATAAAGGACTCATCCTCGCGGCCCTGGCCTGGTTGCTGGTGGTTTTGCCCGCCTATTTCCTGAGCGCCTTCTTTGCCGCCCAGCCCCCGAACCCCATCCAACTGGTTCTGCAAGCCTGGCTGGTTATCAGCGTACTCGGTTGGATTGTCACCCAAGGTCTACACCTGGCCCTCGAAAACTGGCGAACTCCCAATTTGAAGGAAGACTGGCCGACATGGTTGGCGCTGGCCTTGGTTGGGCGCTTCACCTGGCGCGTGATTGAAATTGGCCTGTCCTTTGAAGGATTGCTGCCCCTCAGCCGGCTGCTTTTGCCGGCAGAAAGCCTGCCCCTGTTTGGCTTGGCCAGCGCGATGGGCCTGGCCAGTTTGATCTTCCTCCAGGTCTATGGAAAGAAACAGTGGCCGGCCGTGTTTCTGCATGTACAAGGCTGGCTGAAAAGCCACTGGCAAGGGCTGTTGATGGCTGCCTTGTTCTTTGTTTTGTACTTTGTGTTGGCCAATGTGATCAATCGCATGGACTTCAACCTAAACAATGTGTTCTTTGCGGCCGACAGCCACCAATGGCAATTGCGTGCCGCCCATCCGCATGGCTATACGATGGAGATGCGCGCCGTGCACCCGCTGGCCTTCTTTGTTCTGCGCCCAATCACGTTCCTCACGGCTTTCCTGCTTGCTACAGACACCTATCAAGCTATGAAGTTTCTGCTGGGCTTGCTGGGCGGCACGCAGATCTACTTGGCGTGGATCTTGATCACCCGCCTGACACAGCGTCCAACCTATGCGCTCCTGATCGCCGGTCTGTTTGGCATTTCTACCGCCAACCTGGTTTTTTCGCCCCTGATGGAAAGCTATATGGCTTCGGCTTTCCTGCTGGTGCTTTTCTATGTGCTGCTGCAACGCGGCGCGGCTGTTCATTGGCTGCTGCTCAACGCAGTGGCCGTCTTTGGGGTGACCATCTCAAACCTGGTGCAGGTCATGCTTGGTTTCTTTTTGGCGGACATGCGCATTAAACGCGCGGTTCTGTTCGCGTTGGCTGTGCTGGTCATCAGCGCCGGCCTAAACCTGGCACACGCCGCCATGTACCCAGATTCAGCTCTGTACTTTGTCCCCGAGAAAATTGGGGGAGAGACGGAACATCTCCAACTGGGCAGCACCCCAGAAGAGTTTGCAGCCCGCGCCAACATCGTCAGCCGGGATGTGTTCCTATTCAGTGCGGTGGCGCCGCAACCTTTCCTGCTGACGCAAGAGAAGGATGAACGCGGCGAGTTCCCCAAGTTCAATTTCATGCTTGGGCCAAACTCTGCTCGCCTGACCGGGCTGGGAAAGGTGGCTGCCCCGCTTTGGACGGCGTTATTGCTTAGTTCAGTGGCCGGATTTGTCCTCAGCCTGCGCCAGGAAAAGCTTTCGTTGAACAACCGCTATGCCTTGGCATTTTTGGGTTGTGTGATGTTCAATTACATCTTCCACATGGTCTACGGGTATGAACCCTTCTTGTACGCTGTAGATTGGAATTACGCCCTGTTCTTTTTTGTGGCGCTTGGATTACAGCGCTGGGCGCACCACTGGCCTGTGACCCTCGCCCTGGTGGGTCTGCTGGCCTTGCTGAGCCTCAACAATCTGGCTTTTATTCACTTCTTGTTCAGCAATATTGCGCCTTACATTCTCGGGCTGGTTGGTTAGCCGGGTCTGAGACCGGCCCCTCAGGGCAAGCCTCGCGTAGGGCGGTTGCAACCGCCCCTCCTCTTCCAGCGTACACCGCCTGCTTATGGCAAGTTCGAGTTGTGAAGTAAGAGGTCGAAGTTCCCGCCTTTACCCTCTCGCCTTCAGCCTGGGCCATACCCAGCCCAGCAGCAAACCGCCCAGGGCGGTCAGCAGGCCGGCGGCGATGAAGACATCCTGCCAGAAGCGCATGGGGAACAGGCGAATCAGCGTATCGGTGTACTGGAACAGCCAGGTATCGCCCTCAAAAAAGATACGGTGAAAACCGACAAAGATGGCGTCGAAACTGAGCACCACCAGGATCAGGATGGCAGCGATCAGCAGCACAGTCAGCCGCCCGCCCTGCTGAATGGCGCTGCGCAGTTCCGCGCTCCAGCCGCCGCGCCGCGCCAGCAAAAAGAGCGCCACCGAAGCCAGCGTGATCCCAACCCACACATTGAGCACGGCCTGGGTCAGCTGTTTGACGTCGTGCATGTGGCGCAGCTCGCGCTGGTTGTACAGCGGGGCGCCATCGGGGAAGGTTTGATCACCCAGAAATTCGATGCCTTCTTCATTCACCAGGTAGTCCAGGGCAGAGAGCGCATAGCGCTGGCGGTCGGCGGCGGGCATGCCGTAGCTGTCCGCCGGGAAACCGGGCAGGCTGTACTCCAACTCTACGAAGGCGGGGGTCAGCAGCAAGCGCAGCCCGGTGAGCAGCAAAAAGACCGGCACGATCAGTGAAACGAGACCCAAGAATAGCTTACGCATTATTGCAAGTCCTCCACCCCATCCGAAGTGAAAAAGTTAAGCACCATACTGTTGACGATCCACTCCACCGGGGCGCGCTCGTCGGTCAGCACCAGGCCGCCAGTGGGCGTTTGCTGGCGATTGACCAGGGCGCGCTCGATCACAGTCAGCAGCAGCGGGTGCACGCCGGGTTCGCCGTGCAGACGGATGTAATTGGCCTGCAGGTCGTCGAAGCTGGTGGGCTGCACCGTGGCGTAGACGATGGAGTTGAAGCTGTTGGGCACGTCCATCACGTGCACGCTGGCGAAGACCTGGCTGAGCGTGGCGACCAGCGCGTCCACCAGACGGCGGTCGCTGGGTGTGCGGCCGACGTTGATGGTCAGCACCCCATGCTCGCTGAGCTTTTCGCGGCACAGGCTGAAGAATTCCACCGTGGTCAGGTGCGGCGGAATGTAGGGCGGGCGATAGGCGTCCACCTGGATCAGGTCATAGCTGTGGGGACTGTTGCGCAACCCCATGCGCCCGTCGGCGGCGATAGCGTTCAAGTTTGGCATGGTCATGCCAAACAGTTGGCGCCCCACCTCGATCAGCTTGGGGTCGATCTCAAACCCATCGATAGGCACCGGCCCGAAGACCTCGCTGGCCTGCAGGGCACTGGTGCCGGCCGCCAGCCCCACCACGGCGATGCGCCCCACCGCGTGCGGTTCAGCGTCTGGATTAAAGAACGGCGCCACCAAGAACTGCTCCCAGGTGCCGCGGAAATCCAACTGCTCCGGATTGTAGACCGAGTGCACACCCTGGCCTTCGTTCAGGCGCAGGTAGCGCGTGCCGTTGAACTCTAGCACTTGAATGTAGTTGTAGGCCGACTCGGCTTCGTAGACCTGTCCGGGCGTGTTCTTGAAGGCGCCCCCCGCCCAAATGGCGGACAAGGCGGCCAGCAGCAGCGGCAGCCAGACCCAGCGGGCCGCCAAGCGCGCCCCGCCGGCCTGCCACAAGCCGGCCAGCGCCACTGCCATCAGGTAGAAACTGAAGATGAGGAAGGTGTAGGTGCTGCCCACCAGCGGGATGACCACCAGCACCGGCAGGAAAGTGCCCACAAACGAGCCGATGGTGGAAATGGCGTACAGCCGCCCAGCCGTTTGGCCGGCCTGCTCTTTGTTGTCCAGCGAGAGCCGGATGGCAAAGGGCGAGACCATGCCCAGCAGGCTGATGGGCACTATAAACAAGATCAGCACCGAAGCAAAGGAGCCGGCCAGCACGCCCAGTTGCAGGTGGTCAAAGGCGTCGGCAGCCAGGCGTAGCACCGGGCGGGCGGCCAACGCCGCCAGACCCGAAGTGAAGGCGCCCCACAGGATGATGCGATAGAACAGATCGAGGTGCGGGGCACGGTCGGCCCAGCGCCCGCCGATGAAGTAGCCGATGGTCAGATAGATCAACATCAGGCCGATAATGCTGGCCCACACCAGGTTGCTGGTGCCAAAGACATTACCCAGCAAGCGGGAGGCGGTGAATTCCACCGCCAGGGTGGTCATGCCGGCGGAGAAGACGCTAAAGGCCAGGAAGCGCGGGGACATAGGCGGGCATTATAGCCTGCCATGCCGTTCAGCCGTCGCGTTGGTAGAGGAACACCGTGAAGTCGATGTCGCCAGGCGATTGGCCAAAGTCTGTCAGCATGGCGGCGCACTCGCTGCGGTGCTGCATGCCGTGGTTGACCACGTGCCAGAGGCAATGCCACAGGGTGCGCTTCACAGTCCAGCCCTCATCGTCAAAGGTAATCGTCGCGGCCAGGTCGGTGTCTTTGAGGCCCTTGAGGTAGGCCCACATCTCGGCCTCGTCCTGCTCCCAGCGCGTCCGCATTGAAGGCACATCAGGGAAATGCTCACCAACCAAAACATCAAATTTCGCCAGGCCCTGCTGGAATATGACCCGCCAGCCAAGCTCGCCGTCCACAATGTGAGCCAACGTGCCGCGCAGGCTGCCCCAACTGAACGAGGTCGGCTGGCGGAACTGCTCAATGGTCAGCTGCTCCGCCTTGGAGAGCAGTAGCTTGTTGGCCCAGTAGTTGTATTCGAAGATATCTCTGATGGCAGCCAGGTTCATACGTCCTCCAATACGGGGGAATTATACGCTGGCAATATTTCACAAAGCGGCAGTTATGATGGTTATAGGGATTAGATGAACAAACCTGACTTTAGCGAGCTGGTGGAAGCGCACGGCCGCGAGTTGCACGCTTACCTGTGGCGGCTGCTGGGCGACGAGGCCGAAGCGCAGGACTGCCTGCAAGACGCCTTTGTGCGCGCCCTGCGCGCCTACGGGAAAATACACGATACGCGTTTCTTGCGCGCCTGGCTGTACAAGATCGCCACCAATACCGCCCGCAGCCGCCAGGTGCAGGGCGCCCGTCGGGCCGCCCGTGAAACCGAATGGCTGGAGCCGCTGGCTGCCCCCGGGGGCGTGGAAGCGGCCGTGACCCAGCGCCACCAATTGGCGCAGCTGCGGCGCGCCGTGCGCAGCCTGCCGGCCCGCCAGCAAGCTGCTCTGATGCTGCGCAAATACCAGGAACTGGACTACGCCGAAGTGGCCGCCGCGCTGGGCTGCAGCCAGGCCGCGGCCCGCGCCAACGTCTACCAGGCGCTCAAGAAACTGCGCCAATGGTTCAAGGAGAACGAACATGACTAATCCCTACATCGACTGGGTTGAAGACGGCGCCAGCGCGCCGGATGGATTGAGCCAGGCACTGGACGGTCTGTACCAGGCCGGCCCGCCGCCCGCCGCGGCCCAGGCCGCCCTGCGCGCCTTGCAAAGCGCGCTGCAGCCCATCCACTATGACCGGCTGGAGGACAGCCCGCTGGGGCCGCTGTGGCTGGCCGTTGGCCCTCAAGGGCTGCTGGCCGTGGAATACGGCGGCACGGAAGCGGATCTGCTGGCGTATCTGCACAAAATCCGCCCGGGGCAAGCGGCCCAGCGTTCCGCGACCGCTCTGGCGGACATCAAAGACAAGCTCTCGGCCTACCTGGCGCAGGACAGCACACAGCTTTCACTGGATGTAGACCTCAGCGCGCTGACTGACTTCCAACAGCGTGTGCTGGAGGAGGCCCGCCGCGTGCCGCGCGGCCAGGTGACCACCTACAGCCAGATCGCCAAACGGCTGGGGATGCCGAAGGCTGTGCGAGCCGTAGGACAAGCCCTGCGCCGCAACCCGATCCCGATCGTGGTGCCCTGCCACCGCGTGGTCGCCTCAGACGGCAGTCTGGGCGGCTACGGCGGGGAGATGAGCAGCCAGCGCAAGATCAAGCTGCTGCAGTTGGAGGGCGCCTGGCTGGCGTGACCTGGCCGGCAGGTCGCACGTGGTTTCAGGTTTCTCCGAAGAGACGGTTGTACAGATTCTTCGCGGGTCAGGATCCGCGTCCCGGTGAAAGCTCGCCACCCGCTCAGAATGACACAGAGTGCTGTAAGATGACTGCACTTGGCCGAGTCCATACAGTATTCCGACCGCAGATTTTAGAATGAGGTAAACCCATGCGCACTGCTCAAGGCATCCACCACATCACCGCCATCGGTTCCGACCCACAACGCCTAGTCGATTTTTATACACAGACCCTCGGCCTGCGCCTGGTCAAGAAGACCGTCAACCAGGACGACGTCTCCGCTTACCATCTCTTCTTCGGCGACCAAACCGGCGGGCCGGGCATGGACCTGACCTTCTTCACTTTCCCGCGGGTGGCCACTGGCAGCCGCGGCGCCGGCCAGGTGACCACCACTTCGCTGGCGGTGCCCGCCGCCAGCCTGCCTTTCTGGCAGGCGCGCTTTGAGGCGCTGGGCGTGACGCAGGAGCCGCTGGGCAACCAGTTCGGCTGGGAGCGCCTGGTCTTCTATGACCCGGACAACCAGCAGTTGGAGCTGGTGGGCGTGGACGATTTGCCTGCCGACACATCCCAGGTCTGGACCACCAGCCAGGTCGGCGTGGAGCAGGCCATCCGTCATTTCCATTCCGCCCGCATGCTGGTCAACGACAAGAGTCTGATCGAACCGATCCTGATCCAATCCTTCGGCTATGAACGGATGGCCGAAGAGGGCGATCTCAGCCTCTACGTGCAGCCAGGCGTGCAGCGCAGCGCCTATCTGGAACTGCAAGTGGACCCGGACGCCGGCCCCGGCCGCAACGCCTCCGGCACCGTGCATCACATCGCCTTCACCGCCGAAGATGACGGCGCGCAAAATGAACTGCGTGAGCAGGTGCGCCGCCTGGGCCTGCAGCCCACCGAAGTGATTGACCGCTACTATTTCAAGTCTGTGTATTTCCGCACCCCGGCTGGCGTGCTCTTCGAGATCGCCACGTCCGGCCCCGGCTTCACCGCCGACGAAGACGCCGCCACCTTGGGCGAGCGCCTGGCGCTGCCGCCTTTCCTGGAGCCGCACCGCGAGCAAATCGAAGCCGGGCTCACCCCCGTAACGGTCCAGCAGTAATGGACGGCACCGCGCTGAATTACTTCACCCACGTGCACGTAGACAATGGGCGCTCACGCACCTTGTTCCTGTTGCACGGCACAGGCGGCAACGAGCGCGATCTGCTGCCGCTGGTGGAACCGCTGGCTGAGCAATACAACTTGGTTGGCCTGCGCGGCAACGTGCAAGAAGGCGGCATGCCGCGTTTCTTCGCCCGCCAGGCGATGGGCGTCTTCGACCAGGAAAGCATCCGCACCGAGACCGAAAAGCTGGCCGCCTTCCTGGCGGCCTGGAACCAGCAGCACGACCTCAACCCTGAGCAGGCTGCCTTTGTGGGCTACTCCAATGGGGCTAACATGATCCTGGCCACGCTGCTGCGCTACCCCAGCCTGCTGCGCCGGGCGGCCCTGCTGCACTGCATGTTGCCCTTCGACCCGCCGCAGGTGAATCTCAGCGGCGGGCGTTACCTGGTGACCCACGGCCTGCAAGACGGCATGATGCCGCCGGGCGCAGCCGCGGCGGTCATCGCTGCCCTGCAGGCGGCCGGCGCCACGGTGGAGGAGTTCTCGCATCCCGGCGGCCACGAGTTGACCCACGCCGAGCGCGAGGCGCTGCTGGCTTTCCTGAACGCGGGCTGACCTGGCAAGGCGCAGCAACAGGCTGCGCCCCTGCTGGCGGCGCAGTCCACTATAATTGCGCCATGCCAACACCAACCACTGCCAACCAAATCCGGCAATCATTCATTGATTTCTTTATCAAGAAGTATGGGCACACCTTTGTGCCCTCCTCCTCCCTGGTGCCGGGCGGGGATGCCACCCTGCTCTTCACCAATTCGGGCATGGTGCAGTTCAAAGATGTTTTCCTCGGCACCGACCAGCGGCCTTATGTACGCGCCGCCAATTCGCAGAAGTGCCTGCGCGTGGCCGGAAAGCACAACGATCTGGAAGATGTCGGCACAGACGACACGCACCACACCTTCTTTGAGATGCTGGGCAACTGGTCTTTTGGCGACTATTACAAAAAAGAGGCCATTGCCTGGGCCTGGGAACTGCTGACCAAGGAGTGGGGCCTGCCGCCGGAGCAGCTTTACGCTTCGGTGTTCAAGGACGACCAGGGCGACATCCCCACCGACGACGAGGCCGCCGAAGCCTGGCTGGCCCAGCCCGGCTTTGACCCAACGCATCTCATTTACCTGGGGCGCAAGGACAACTTCTGGGAGATGGCCGACACCGGCCCCTGCGGCCCGAACAGCGAAATCCACATCGACCTTGGCCCAGCAAAGGGCGAACTGACCCAGACCGCAGCCGGCCAGGTGGACCTCGACGGGCCGCGCTTCGTGGAGCTGTGGAACCTGGTCTTCATCCAATACAACCGCAGCAGCGCCACTCAGCTGGATCCGCTACCCGCCATGCATGTCGACACGGGCATGGGCCTGGAGCGCATCGTCTCGGTGCTGCAAGGCGTGGACTCCAACTATCGCACCGATTTATTCACGCCGATTATCGCCAAGCTGCAGCAGCTCACTGGCCACAGCGATGCCGAGCGCGACGCCAACTACACCCCCTACCGCGTCATCGCCGACCACAGCCGTGCGGCGGCCTTCCTGATCGCTGACGGCGTGGTGCCGGGCAATTTGGGCCGCAACTACGTGGCGCGCATGATCATCCGCCGCGCCGCCCGCTTTGGCGGCAAGCTCGGCCTGCAGGGGCCGTTCCTGGCCCCGCTGGCCGAGGCGATCATCGAGCAGTATGGCGAGGCATACCCGGAGTTGGAAAAGAACCGTAAGACCATCCTGGATAACCTGACCCGCGAAGAAGAGCGCTTTGCCCAGACGCTGGAAAGCGGCCTGGCCCATTTGGAAGAGCTGCTGGCCGGCCTCAAGGGCGAAAAGACCCTCTCCGGTGCGGCCGCCTTTGAGCTGTACGCCACCTACGGCCTGCCTTTCGAGATCACCCGCGACATCGTGCGCGAACGCGGCCTGGACGTAGACGAACCCGGGTTCCAGGACGCCATGGAAACCCACCGCCTGGCCTCCGGCGGCGGCCAGGCCATGGGCGCCTTGGGCGGCGAACAAGCCGGCGCCTACGCCGAGGTCCTCAAAGAATTGCAAGGCGCCGGCAAGCTGGGCAAAAGCGGCGTGGCTTACGACCCCTATGGGCCGCTGGAAGCGGAGGGCGAAGTGCTGGCGCTGATGCGCGACGGCCAGCCCGTGCCGCAAGCCGAGCCGGGCGACACGGTTGGTGTGCTGCTGCCCGCCACGCCCTTCTATGTGGCCTCCGGCGGCCAGATCAGCGACACCGGCATCATCGTCTCCGCCAACGGGGCGGGCTGGCGCATCCGCGTCAGCGACACGCAGCAACCCGCGGCTGGGGCGGTGGTGCACATTGGCCAGGTGCTGGAAGGCCGGCCCGCCGTGGGCGATGCCGCCCGGGCGAGCGTGGATCGCGTCCGCCGCCAGGACATCATGCGCAACCACACCGCCACCCACCTGCTGCACGCTGCCCTGCACCAGGTGCTGGGTGAACATGCTCGCCAGGCGGGTTCGCTGGTGGCCCCAGACCGGCTGCGCTTCGACTTCACCCATCCCCGGGCCCTGACCAAAGAAGAGCTGGCCGAAATTCAGGCCAAGGTCAACAATTGGGCGCTGGACAACTATCCGGTCGTGATCGAATACAAATCGCTGGATGAGGCCAAGGCCGAAGGCGCCATGGCCCTCTTTGGCGAGAAATACGGCGCCGAGGTGCGCACTGTGGCCATCGGTGAAGGCCAGCCCTTCTCCTACGAGCTGTGCGGCGGCACGCACCTCAGCCAAACCGGCGATGTGGGCCTGTTCCTGCTGACCAGCGAGGGCAGCGCAGCGGCCGGCATCCGCCGCATTGAGGCGGTCACTGGCCGGGCGGCGTATGCCCTGGCCGAAAAGCGCCACGCGGCGTTGAGCGCCGCGGCGCGCACGCTCAAGACCACGCCGGAAGAGCTGCCCGAAAAGGCGTTGGCGCTGCAGTCTGAGCTCAACCGCATGGACAAAGAAATTTCCGAGTACAAGGTGGCCCGCGCCCAGGAAGGCCTGCAAGACGTGTTGGCCAACGTGCCTGAGGTGGCAGGAGTGCCGCTGCTCACCGCGGTGGTGCCCGGCGCAGACGCTGAAGCCCTGCGCAGCCTGGCGGACCGCTTCCGCCAGCAGTACCCCAGTGGGGTGGCCCTGCTGGCTGGCCTGGCCGACGGCCGCGCCACGCTGATCGCGGCGATCACCAAGGACCTGGTGGGCCGCGGCCTGCACGCTGGCGAGCTGGTCAAACTGGCCGCCGCGCCGCTGGGCGGCAGCGGCGGCGGCAAGCCGGACCTGGCCCAGGCTGGCGGCGACGATAACGGAAAAATCACAGAAGCTTTAGGGCAGGCAGAATTCTGGTTGAAAGACAAACTGGCCGGCACGTAGCCCAGTTATCGTAGATATCACTACGTTGGTGAAGATAAGTTCAATAAACAAAAACTGGGGCGGGAAAAATCCCGCCCCAGTTTTTGTTACTTCCGCGCAGCTAAATCAGCAGCGTCAAAGCAGTCAGCACTACGCCAGTAATGGCCGCTTTTAACTGCACACGTTGCGCTTGTTGTTTGACCTGCGCCAATTCACCAGCGTCTTCGATCTTTTCCAGCGTTTCGCCGATCTTGCGGGCATTCTGTGCGGCAAAACCCACGCAGGTTTGGTCCTTCCACTGGAAGAAGCCTGAAGCGGCCCCGGCGAAGGGCATGAAGAGCAAGAGACGCCAGGTGGGATGTAGATCATTGGAGACGAACAGCCAGAGCAGGACCAGGGCGGCGATAAAGGCGAAGATGCCAAAGGTCAGGCGCTTGCGCCTCTCGGCGGTGTTGATGTTGGGGATACAAACTTCAGCTGAAGTGGTCATAAAAGAAACTCCTTTGCAGTGGAGCGATTTTATCCTGCAGGGTCAGCAATACCCCACATCCGTTTCGCTTTGTGCTCCTTGTGTCTTTGTGGTTAACTTGTCGGCGATGAAGGTTTTAGCCGTAGACCCTGGAGAAGTGCGCATTGGGCTGGCGATCAGCGACCCCAGCGGCACGCTGGCGCGGCCCTTGCAGATCATCCAGCACATTGCCCGCGACAAGGACGCCGAGCGCGTGGCGGCCATCGCCGCAGAGCACGGCGTGGGACGCATCGTGGTCGGCCTGGCGCTCAATGAGCACGGCCGCCCCACCCGCAGCGGGCGCAAAGCCGCCCGCATGGCGGAGCGGCTGCGCGGCCTGACCGGGCTGGATGTCGACCTAGTGGAGGAGAGCTTCACCACTCAGAAGGCGCTGCGCGTGCGCCAGGAGATGGAATTCAGCCGCAAGAAAAAACAAAGATCGGTGGACGCTGAAGCGGCCGCCGTCATTCTGCAAGAATACTTAGATGAAAGGCAGGCGGAATAGCATGCCGCGCTCGCTGTCCTGCCTCGTGGCGCTGGGCCTGCTGGCCGTGCTGGCCTTTGTAGGTTTCTTTGCCTTCAACGGCCTGATCGCCCGGACCGAAAATCACTTCGGCCCGCCAGCGGCCGGGCTGAGCAGCCTGCAGCGCACACGCCTGGGCCTGGAGTTGGGTTGGCGAGCCGATGCCCTGCTGCGCCCCGTGGATCCGGGCGCCCAGCCGGTGCGGTTTGACATCGCCCTGGGCGAACCCACCCTTCAGTTGGTCAATCGCCTGCAAGACGCCGGACTGGTACGCGAAGCCGGCTTGTTCTCGAGCTATCTAGTCTACAGCGGGCTGGACACGCAGCTGCAAGCGGGCAGCTACCAACTCAGCCCGGCCATGAACGCCCCGGAACTGGCCGCCGCCCTGCTCGACCCCACGCCGGGGTCGGTCACGCTGGTGGTCCTGCCCGGCTGGCGGCTGGAGGAGATCGCCGCCAGTCTGCCCAGCGCCGGGGTGGCCTTCAGCCCTGAAGACTTTTTGCGGGCGGCTTGGACGCCGCCCGCCAGCCTGCCGCTGCCCGCCGGTCTGCCCAGCGGCAGCAGCCTGGAAGGGTATTTGCTGCCGGGCAGCTACGAGATCCCGCGCGAACATGATGCACTGCAAACGCTGGAGCTGCTGCTCGAACAGGGCTACCAGCAAGTGCTGGACGCGGCCCTGCGCCAGGGCTTTGCCGCCCAGGGCCTCAGCGAGCACCAGGCCTTCATCCTCGCCTCGATCGTGCAGCGCGAAGCCGTGATCGCCGAGGAAATCCCGGCCATCGCGGCCGTCTTCGCCAACCGCGTGCAAATCGGTATGAAGTTGGAGGCCGACCCCACGGTGCAATATGCGGTGGGGTACGACGCGGCCCGCGGCGGCTGGTGGCCGCGCCCGCTGACCTTTAGCGATCTGGGGCTGGATTCACCGTACAACAGCTATCGTTACGAGCAGCTGCCCGGCCCGATTGCCGCGCCCAGCCTGGCGGCCCTGCAAGCGGTGGCCCAACCGCCGCAATCGCCCTATTTCTTCTTTCAGGCCGCCTGCGACGGCTCCGGCTGGCACGTATTCGCCGTCACCTATGAAGAGCACTTGAGAAATAACTGCAATTAGCCAGGGTCAACCGCGGTAAACTACTCGCATGACACCTCAAGGGCTGCCTGAATCCAAAGAATTACGCGTATACGACAGCATCATGGGCGCCATTGGCAATACGCCGCTGGTGCGCCTGAGCAAACTGGCCAAGCAATTGCCTGTGCCGCTGTATGCCAAAGTGGAGTTCATTAATCCCGGCGGCTCGGTCAAAGACCGCATTGGCGTCACCATCATCGATTCGGCGGAGCAGCAGGGGCTGCTTAAGCCGGGTGGCACAGTCGTGGAGGCCACTTCGGGCAACACTGGCGTCGGCTTGGCCATCGTGTGCGCCATCCGCGGCTACAAGTCGGTCTTCGTCATGCCAGACAAGATGAGCCAGGAGAAGATCCAGCTGCTGCGCGCCTTTGGCGCCAAAGTGGTCATCACCCCCACAGCGGTGGCCCCCGAAGACCCGCGTTCGTATTACCGTGTCGCCGAACGCCTGGCCAAAGAGACCCCCAATGCCATCCTGGCCAACCAATACCACAACCCGGACAACCCGCGCAGCCATTATGAGACCACCGGCCCCGAAATTTGGGAGCAGACCGGCGGCAAGGTCACCGATGTGATCATCGGCATGGGCACCGGCGGCACCTACAGCGGCGTGGGCAAATATTTGAAAGAGCAGAACCCCAAGGTGCGTATTGTGGGTGTCGATGTGGAAGGCTCGATCCTCAAAGAGATCTGGGAGAACCACGGCCAGATCCCGGAAGGCGTCGAAGCCATCACCTACAAAGTCGAGGGCATTGGCGAAGATTTCCTGCCTTCCACCAGCGACCTCTCCCAACTGGACGCGATCGTGCGCGTCAACGACAAAGAATCTTTCACCTGGGCGCGGCGCCTGGTGGCGGAAGAAGGCATCTTTGCCGGCGGCTCCGCCGGCTCGGCGCTGGCCGGCGCCATGCGCTACTGCGCCGGGCTGGAAGCAGGCAGCCTGGCTGTGGTGCTGCTTCCAGACTCCGGCTCGCGCTACCTCTCCAAGTTCTTCGATGACAAGTGGATGCGCGAGAACGGCTTCCTCGAATCCGAGTGGAGCGAAGCCTCTCTGCGCGAAGCCCTGGCCGCCAAGAATATTTCGCAGCTCATCGCCGCTTCAGCACAGGACACCATCAGCGCAGTCGTCGCCCAGATGAAAGAATACGGCATTTCGCAGCTGCCCGTGCTCAACGCCGAAGAAGATGTAGCCGGCCTGGTGCGTGAGGGCGACCTGCTGACCTTCCTGCTGGATGGCAAGAACGAGCGCCCCGGCGAGCAGCCCATCGAAAGCCTGCTGCAGCCCGCTCCGCCCAGCCTCTCGGCCGAGATGGTCCTGGGCGATGCAATGAGCGAACTGCTGACGCATGGCGCCATCCTGGTCACTGACGGCGGCAAGCCGATCGGCATTCTGACCAAGATCGACGTGCTGGACTTCATCCAGCGCTAGGGGACGCGCCATGGCGCACAACCTGCCCCAACTGCAAATCCTGCCCACCGCATCGCTCACGCCACACGAGTGGCATGACGACCAGCGCGCCAAGCCGCTGGTGGATCGCTTACGCGCCAGCGGCGTGCTGCGCAATCCGCCCATCGTCACGCCCCTGGCCGACGGCTCGGGACGTTACATGGTGCTGGACGGCGCCAACCGCAGCACGGCCTTCCGCCAAATGGGCTTGCCGCACATCCTGGCCCAGGTGGTCGCCCCGAATGATCCAGGCCTGGACCTGCACACGTGGAACCATGTCCTCTGGGGTTGGGATGCCGCCGAATTTTTGAAAACGCTGGCCGGCATCGAAGACACCCGCATGCAGGAGATAGACCCCACCGTGCGCCGCCCGCAGTCGCGCTGGCCGATAAAAACGCTGGTGTGGGTGCAGACGCCAGACGGCAAAGCGCACATCGTGCGCAGCCAGCCGGACGACCTAGCCGGGCGCTCACGCCGCCTGGTGGAAGTAGCCCGGGCCTACATGGGCAAAGCCACCCTGGACCGCACTACGGCCCAGCAGGTCTCGCAGCTGGGCGACAAATACGCAGAGCTGACCGCCATCGTGGTCTACCCACCCTATACACCGGGAGAAGTTTTGGAACTGTGCGCCGCCGGCATTCTGCTGCCGCCGGGCATCACGCGCTTTACGATCTCGCCGCGCGGCCTGCGCGTCAACTACCCGCTGGACGAGCTCTCCGCTGACCGGCCGATCGAGGCCAAGAACGCTGCTTTGGAGCGCTGGATCAGCGAGCGGATTGCACGCAAAGGTGTGCGCTATTACGCCGAGCCCACCGTGCTCTATGACGAGTAATCAGCGCTTAGCGAGGCGGTTATTTATCCTTCTTTTTTGAGCTGCTGGGCAATCATTAAATTGTAGCCATCCAAATCACTGGCATTGAAGGCTCGTTCACCCCAATCACGGGTTTCGATTTCTTTGGTGATCAGCGCACCGCTGTCTTGGGCCGCTTTGTAGATTGCGTCGATGTTCAAGCCCTCGCCCAGGTTGATATAGATCTGCACACCGGTGCCGCGCTTGGACATATCCGCAGGGCGACAAAGCCCTCCGTGATACCCAGCAGTATCTCGGCATCTCCCAGCTTTACGCCAGCAAATTCGACTTGACCTTTGTCGGTAGGCGGCATTTGCCAGGCCAGTTCAACCCTTAATGTTTGTGTGTAATACTTAATCGCCGCCGCGACGTCTTCGCAGGCAAGAATAGGTGAGAGTGGCACCGATCCCCTTTATCCCGGCGTGCCACCCAGGGTTTTGTCGTCGCGTAAACGCCGCTTGGTATCTTCTTCTTCCAGGGCGCTCCAGTCGGTATTCTTGCCGCCCAGGAATGCTTTAAGAAAAATGTGGATCGATTCGACGCGGTCCGTGTATTGCTCCAAATCTTCGCGCTCGATCACGATCCGGGCCGCTTCACGCAGCGTGGCCCCAGTCGATTCCTCTTTGAATTCCTTGATGACCTTGTCAAGAAAATCGGTGAACTCCGCCGAGCTGGTCTCCAAACCGCCGATGGCGTGGCCCATGCCTTCAGAAGCGGCATCCATCGCGTCCTGGCTTTTGTCCTTCTTCTCGTTTTCGGGCATCACAACCTCCTAGGGTTAGCTCAGCGCCTGCTCCAGATCCGTAATCAAGTCATCCACATGCTCTAGGCCGACAGACAGGCGCACCAGGCTGGGGCTGACCTCCAGCGGAGAACCGGCAGTGGACAGGTGAGTCATCGCCGCCGGCACTTCGATCAGCGATTCGACACCGCCCAGCGACTCAGCCAATGTGAAAATGCGCGTGCGCTCCACCATCTTGCGGGCGGCGGCTTCACCGCCTGCTATCTCAAACGAAACCATGCCGCCGCCATTACGCATCTGGCGGCGCGCCAGCGCTTGCTGTGGGTGAGAGCTGTGGAAGGGATAGTACAACTGGCTGACCTTGGGATGGTCGGCCAAAAAGGCCGCCACGGCTTGCGCATTGGCCGCATGGCGGTCCATGCGCAAGTGCAGCGTCTTCAGGCCGCGCAGGATCAGGAAACAGTCCATCGGCCCGGGTACAGCGCCGGCCGCGTTCTGCAAGAATGCCAGGCGTTCCGCCAGGGTTTGATCATTCAAAGCGATCAAGCCCAAGACCGAGTCAGAGTGGCCGCCCAGGTACTTGGTGGCAGAGTGCAGCACAATATCGGCGCCCAGCTTGAGGGGCTGCTGCAAATAGGGAGAAGCGAAAGTATTGTCCACCACCAGCAGAGGGGCATTGGGGCGCTGCTTGAGCAGCTCTGCGATGGCAGCCAGGTCCGCCAGGCGCAGGTAGGGGTTGGTCGGCGTTTCCAGCCAGACCATGCGCGTCTTATCGCTCAGCGCGGCGTCCACCGCGGCCGGGTCGGTCGCATCCATATAGCGAAACACCAGCCCAAAGCGGCGATATTCCTTGTCGAACAGGCGGAAGGTGCCGCCGTACACATCGCCGCCCACCAGCACTTCATCGCCGGGGGAAAGCGTGCGAATGATGGTGTCGGTGGCGGCCAGACCAGAGCCAAACGCCAGGCCGTGGGCTGCCCCTTCTAGGGCCGCCAGGCAATCCTGCAGCGCGGTGCGCGTAGGGTTGCCGGTGCGGGAATATTCGTAGCCTTTGTGTTCGCCCACGCGCGGCTGTGCATAGGTGGAGGTCTGGTAGATCGGCGTCATCACCGCCCCGGTTTGCGGGTCGGCGGGTTGGCCGGCATGGATGGCGAGGGTCTCGAAATGGTCGGGCATGTGTCCTCCGCAAAACATTGTAATCCACCCACTATATGTGCCGCGCAACAATAAGCCTTCTGCGTCGTTGGCGAGGCTGTGCCAATCGTGCTATGGTGCATGCTATTGCCAAACTTGAAAGGTGACCGTATGAAGACAAAGTCCTTCCTAATATTGAGCGCCCTCTGCCTGCTGCTGGCAGCCTGCGGCGGCGCGGCCGCGCCGCAACCCGCCGAGGCGACCGCCGCGCAGGTCGATGAGCAGCCGCCCAGTCCGCCAAATGTGCCCCCGTTGGAAGGCGCGCAAGGCGTGGTCCTCGCCGACATCAATTGGTACCTCAATGGAGACACGCTGGCGATGTTCGGGTTGGCGCAAAACAATGGCGCCAGCGACCTGTACGACGTGATGGTGATGGTCAGACTGCTGGACGCGGCCGGCCAGGCGGTGGATGCCGGTTCACGCGAGTTGCCCGTGCTGGAAGCCGGTGGGCATGCCCCCTTCATTGTTACATTCCCAGCCAGCCTCGAATGGGAAGGCTATGAAGCTGTCTTCCTGGAGCTGCCTACCGGCCCCAACACCGTGCTGCAGCCGCAGGACTTTGAGATCGTCAGCGCCAGCGAAGTGCCGGGTTCGTGCCACAGCGTGCCCGGCTCGGTCTTTGACCTGGGTGTAGAGGTGAAGCAGGTTGGCGAAGTGCGCGGTGATGCCCATGAGTTGTTGGCCGCTTTGTTTGACCCGAGCGGGAACATCATCGCCGTCTCCGCCGCCTGGATCTGCGCCGAAACGGACGACAGCATCCTCTTCGAGATCAGCGTAGGCCCGGCGGAGATCGCCGAAGGAGAGATCGACAGCTACCAGCTGTTCGTTTACGGCTACATACTTGGAGGCTAAAAAATAAACAGAGAAGCCGCCCGATGTGGGCGGCTTCTCTGTTAGCACCGGCCAGCCGTGCGCTCAAGCTATAATCCCTAGTATGTCGGACATCTTCTTTACCAGCCTGGACGAAGCCCCGCTGCCCCCGGATGAAGTGCGCATTCGCCAACTAACCGCCCAGCCACGCCCCGACGGCGGGCGGGTGAACGTCAAGTTTGCGCTGACCCCGTTCCAGAAACGCCCTAACCTCGAAATCGATATCCTGAACTCCATCGACCAGCCAGTCTCCAACCTCAGCGTGGTCGAAGCGATTGACACCGAAATGGAATTCACCATGCACTTGCGAGAAGCCCAGCCAGGCGGCCAATACCGCCTGCAGATGCAGGTCTTCTATGCAGACGTAGAAGGCAACGCTCTGCAGGAAGGCGAAACATCCTCTTCCGGCGAGATCTTGCAGCGCGCCCGCTATGTAGTGGACCGGCGCCAAATCGAATTTGAGGTACCTACCGGAGCCAGGAACTGAGGCGATCCCGCCTGAGTCCCATCGCCCGCTCCATCCTCCTTCCCGCACATGAGCAGAGATTCTGATATCGCTCCCCCGCGCACCGGCCTGCGCCGTTTCTCCTTCGCCATTCTGGCCGGCAGCACCTTCCTTCTGCTGGCCATGGCCTGGCCCGCTCTGGCCCAAAGTGATTTGGCGCAGGCGGCCAGCCCCACACCCGAGCCCAGCCTCAGCACAATCGCCCCAACAGACACACCAGCCATCCCACCCCCAGCCACAATCGCCGCCACATCAAGCAGCTTGGGCGGATTGGCGCAGGGCAGCATCCTGCTCGGCCTCAACGCCGCCGGGTATCAGCAGCTCGCCTGGTATCAGCCCGGGGCGGCCCAGCTCTCCGGCTTGTCCGCCGGCGACTGGGATGATGCGCAGCCAGCCGCCAGTCCCAGCGGGGGCCAGCTGGCCTTCACTTCCAACCGCAGCGGCAACTGGGATCTTTACCTGATGGAGCTGAGCAGCGGACAAACCAACCGCCTGAGCGATGACGCCGCCTACGACGGCAACCCCAGTTGGTCGCCTGGGGGCGATTGGCTGGCCTACGAGCATGACCTGGGCGGCAATCTGGAGATCTTCATGCGGCCGCTGGACGCGTCGGTCGACCCCGTGCCCCTAAGCAACCATGCCGCCGCGGACTTTGAGCCTGCCTGGCGGCCGGGCGAGCAGCAGATCGCGTTCGTCTCCGTGCGTAGCGGCCTGGCGCAGCTTTGGCTGTTGGATTTGGAGCACAGCGGGGCGCAGCGCTTCCAGCTGATAGCCGCCAGCCCGCGGGCGCAAGCTGCCCCGGCCTGGTCGCCAGACGGCCGCTGGTTGGCCTGGTCCGAACAAGAAGACCTGACCTGGGCCATCTACCTGCTTGACATGAGCAACCCCGGCGCGGCGCGGCGGCTTGGTGCCGGCCATAACCCGCAATGGAGCCCCTCGGGTGAAACCGTGCTGGCGGAATTGCGGGATGCCCAGCGCAGCTACCTGACGGGCTACGACCTCGATGGCGGCCTGGCGCTGGCCCCGCAGCCGCTGCCCGGCCCGCTGAATGGGCTGGCCTGGGGGCCGG
Organism: Anaerolineales bacterium; assembly: GCA_019637805.1. Lineage (NCBI taxonomy): Bacteria > Bacillati > Chloroflexota > Anaerolineae > Anaerolineales > Anaerolineales bacterium. The sequence goes on from JAHBVB010000001.1 coordinate 46,795, forward strand.
CCGCCCTAGGCGCAACCTTGCAAGCCCAAGCGCAGCCCATGGCTCCAGCGGCCAGTGAGGCGATCAACCCCAGCGCCGAGCTGAGCGCGCTGGATAGCGTGCAGGCGCCCAGTGCGCAGCTGAGCTCGGCGGCAGAGCCGGCCTTTGACCTGCTGCGCCAGCGCACGGCCCAACTGCTGGGCTGGGACGCTCTCTCCAGCCTGGACAATGCCTTTGTGCCGCTCAGCGGCTTGCTGCCGCCGGGCCGCGGGCAGGACTGGCTGTACACCGGGCGTGCCTTTGAACTGCATGCCGCCCTGCAGCCGGCCGGCTGGCTGGCGGCGGTGCGCGAAGACTTTGCCGGCCAGACCTATTGGCGCGTTTACCTGCGCACCGCCCGCCAAGATGGCGGGCTGGGGCTGCCTCTGCTGGCGCATCCTTGGGATTTCACGCTGGGCCAACCGGCCAATGAAATCCCGCAAGGTTATTGGATCGACTTTACTGCCCTGGCCGCCGCCCACGGTTTTGAACGCCCGGCAGCCTTGGACAACTGGCAGCGCTATTACCCGGGCACGCTCTTCAGCCAATTCGCATATCGCCAGGGGCTCAGCTGGGAAGCAGCCATGCTGCAGCTTTACGCAGCAGACGAACTGGCCGGCCTGCTGGCCAGCGGGTCGCCATGAAGCCGCTGGGCTGGCTGGCGCTGGGCTGCGTCGGCTTGGCTTTGGCGGCCTGCCAAAGCCAGGCTGGGCTGCCCAGGAACACACCTGCGGCCACTCTGCTTATTACAGACACTCAGGCGGCCTCAGCCAGCGCGGCGTGGACCCCCTCCCCGGCAGCCAGCCCCACGCCGTGGCCAGGCTATCCGGAAATCACTCTGGCGCCCTTCCCACTCTCCGCTGAGCAGCTGCAGCCGACCACAGCGCCAGTGAGCTCAGCCACGTCCTTGAGTGCGCCTATAGCCTTAGGCCCATACGACCATTTCTATCTGCACTGGCCGCTGAGCCAGCACAACCTGCCCCCCAGCCAGCGCTATGGCGTATTTCAAGAGACCGGCGACAACAGCCTGCCGCACCTCGGGTTGGATGTCAGTCTGAATGCGGGCACACCCGTCCTGGCGGCGGGGGCCGGTGAAGTGGTCTGGGCAGATTACGGGCTCTTCTATCGATCACCCAGCTACCTAGAAGACCCCTATGGCATCTCTGTGGCTATCCGCCACAGCTTCGGCCATCAGGGGCAACCGCTGTACACCATCTATGCACATTTGCGCGAAACCCGAGTGATGCTTGGCGACCAGGTGGTCGCCGGACAGGTCATCGGCCTCTCGGGCAATACCGGGCAGTCCAGCGGGCCGCACCTGCATTTTGAAGTGCGTCTGGGGGAAAACAGCGTGTACTTCACGCACAACCCGGAGCTGTGGATCGCCCCGACTGATGGCTACGGCGTGCTGGTCGGCCGCATTACCGACACGCGCGACTTTCCGCTGATGAACCGGCTGGTCGAAGTGCGCAACCTGGCGGACCGCCGGCGCATCAACGCCTACAGCTACGCCACCCAAACTCGGCTGCTGCCGGACGGTTATTACAATGAGAACTTTGTGCTGGGGGAGCTGCCCCCGGGCCGCTATGAAATCGCCATCCCGCACTTCGGCATCTGGAAACGTACCGAGGTAGAGATCAGGCCGGGCGCGGTTACGTATTTCCGATTCTCAGGAAATAATGGCTATAATTTTGACCTGCCCGCGTCAGCATTGCCGGGTAACACGCCTTGAGTTAGCATCGTTAGGCAAGTACATCCAGAATATAAGGGGGTAGACATTCACAAGACCTTTTACACCAATGCAATTCTTCTGCTAACGCTGGTCCTGTTGACAACCGTGGCCTTGTGGCCCAGCAGCCCAGCCAATCGCCAGGCAATTAGCCGGGATTCCGGCGTGTTCTTGTACACGGGATGGCGCATCTTAGAGGGAGAGATACCCTATCGCGATGTTTGGGACCACAAAACCCCTGGCATCTTTTACTTGGATGCTCTTGGGTTGGCTCTGGATCCGGCAAGCCTTTGGGGAGTTTGGGGGCTGGAATGGTTGTTCGTTTGCGCAGCAAGTGTCCTGCTATTCCTGCTGGTTAAGCGCCTATTTGGCACAACCAGCGCGGCACTCAGTATGCTGATGGTTTTAGTCGCGTTGTCGGACATGCTGGCAGGGGGAAATCTGACGCAGCTCCCCGCGCTGCCGTTCCAGGCTGGCGGCCTGTGGCTGGCGCTAAGGCTCACTCAGAATCCGGAAGACAAGAAGCCCTGGTTCTGGCTGGGTATTCTGACTGCTGGCACCGTCGTGTTCCGTCAGAATTCGGTAGGCGTTTTTGTGGCAGCCGCCGCTTGGATGCTGCTTTGGGCGGCGATCAACAGAAAGCCCACCCTCATCCTAAGATCTGCCCTCAATGGGGTGGCCGGTGTTGTGCTTGTAGCGCTCCCGGTGGCTTTGTATTTTGCCTATCACTCTGCTTTGGTTGAACTGTGGGATGCTGCGGTTCTGTTCAATATCCACTACGCCTCTGAAGGCGGGATTAGGGAACGCATCTCCGCACTGGTCAGCGGCTTTCAAGCTTTGGGTAGTGTTGGCTTGGCCGTGTTCCTATTGGCTGGGTTTGTCTTGGCAGTTCCAGCCTGGCTGAAAGACAAATCAAGCTCGGTATCTCACATTAGTAGCTACCTGCAATATCTGACATTGGCTTTTGTGCTTGAATTCGCATTGGTTGCCATGAGTGGGCGGCCACGTCTGCCCTATTTCATTGCGCTGCTGCCCATGGCGACCGTCATGGCAGGATATTGCTTCTCGCGTATCGAGCGCTGGCTTGCTACCAAAACCACAATTGTGACGGCTCAGCGAATTTTGGCGCTCTCGCTTGTATGCATCCTGATCTACATCTACCCACGCTACGAGGAAAACTTGCGCGCCAACCAAAACATTGAAAGGCCATTGGATGTAATCAGCTATATCCAGCAACACACCAGCGACCAGGATCAAGTCCTGCTGGTTGGAGCGGAGACAAGCATTAACTTTGAAACCCGGAGGACAAGCCCAACTCGCTTCGTGTACCAATATCCCCTTTATCGCCAGGCGTACGCCCAACCCGACTATCTGGAAGAGTTCTTTGAAGATGTGCTGCGCCACAAACCTGCGCTGATCATCTTGACCACTGGTGATACAGATATGCCCAATCGCTTTGGGGGCAGCAAAACAGCCCGTTCTGAAGAATTGGCCTACCAGATCAATCAGATATACAAACCGGTGCAAGTTTTTGAGAACGGCTGGCTCGCCCTGGCGCCGGTGGCCGGCGACTAAGCCACTTGCAACCGGCGGCCGCCTGTGTGCTGCTGCAACTCAACGGCGGTCAGCGGGAAGACCGCATTCGGCGTGCCGGCCGCGGCCCAGATCTGATCGTATTGAAACAGCGCTTCATCGATATAGGTGTGCGCCGGGTGGGCGTAACCGAAAGGCGCCACGCCGCCAATGGCGTAGCCCGTCACTTGGCGCACGAAGTCGGCGTCGGCCTTGGCCAGCTCGCCGCCCACCGCGGCGCGCAGTTTGGCCTCGTCCACGCGGTTGGCGCCGCTGGTGAAGGCCAGCACCGCGTCCCCGTCCGGGGCCACGCGAAAGATCAGCGACTTGACGATCTGGCCGACTTCGCAGCCAATCGCGGCCGCCGCGTCGGCTGCGGTGCGAGTGGTCTGGCTGAATTCGACGACTTGACCTGAAAGGTCAAGTCGTTTCAACAACTCTTGAAATTTGATCGCGGTGGGGTTGCTGGGCGGCAGCATTACTGGACAATGATCTCCACGTAGATCTGCACGCCAAATTCCTGGCCACCCAGGTCAAAAGCCTTCCAGGCGCTGCGGTAAGTGCCGGGCAGCTGCGGGGCTTGGAACTGGATCGTGATGGCAGCGGTTTCCCCAGGCGGCACCTCCGGCAGGGCTTGTCGGTCAATGGCGCCCATGGCCACGTCTCCCACCAGCCGCACCGTATAGCCGCGCACCCAGGGGCAGCTGCCATCATTGCGCACCTGCCAGCTCTTCTCGAAGGTTTGGCCGGCCAGCATGTGCGTGCCGTCGGGGATATTCAGATCTTGCAGGAAGACCAGGCCATTGTCACAAGGCGCCGTCGGCGAGGGCGGCAGCGGGGTATGCGTCTCCAGGATCAGCGGAGCGGTGTCACCCGCCAGAGTCGGTGGGATGAACAGCCCCTGGTCTGCCGGCAGCGCGCTGCGGGTGCAGGCGGCCAGCAGCAGCACCAGGCCGGCGCCAGCCAGCCATTGGCGGAGGGGGAAAGCGCGCATACGGTCAGTATACTAGCTGTTCAGCAGGGGATAAAAGAAAAAGGACGGCGAATGCCGTCCTTTTTATGATCAGGCTTCCAGTGCTTCCATTTCATCCAGCGGCTCAGCCTCCAAGCCATCCTCGTCCATGATCTCCATCGATACTGGCGCCTGCAGCACTTTCTCGCGCACCTGCGCTTCGATGGTTTCCGCCAGCGCCGGGTTGTCGCGCAGGAAGTCCTTGGCGCTCTCGCGGCCCTGGCCAAGGCGTTCTTCGTTGTAGCTGTAGAAAGAGCCGCGCTTGTCGATCACTTCACAGGCCACCCCCAGGTCCAGCAGGTCGCCGGACTTGGAAATGCCTTCGTTGTACATAATGTCGAACTCGGCGGTCTGGAACGGCGGGGCCACCTTATTCTTGACCACGCGCACCCGCGTGCGGTTGCCGACGACGTCCTGCCCGACCTTGATCGACTGGATGCGGCGCACGTCCATGCGCACCGAAGCGTAGAACTTGAGCGCCATGCCGCCGGTGGTCGTCTCGGGATTGCCGAACATCACGCCGATCTTCTGGCGCAGCTGGTTGGTGAACACCACCGAGGTATTGGTCTGCTTGATGGCGCCCGACAGCTTGCGTAGCGCTTGCGACATCAGGCGAGCCTGCATGCCCATGGTGGCATCGCCCATGTCGCCTTCGATCTCGGAACGCGGCACCAGGGCCGCCACCGAGTCGATCACCACCAGGTCCACCGCGCCGGAGCGCACCAGCGCTTCGGCGATCTCCAGGGCTTGCTCGCCGGTGTCCGGCTGGGAGACCAGCAGCTTGTCCACATCCACGCCGCAGCGCGCCGCGTATTTCGGGTCGAGGGCGTGCTCCATATCAATGAAAGCCGCCGTGCCGCCGCGCTTCTGCACTTCGGCCACAATGTGCTGGCAGATGGTGGTCTTGCCCGAGGATTCCGGGCCGTAGATCTCCGTCACACGGCCGCGTGGGATGCCGCCGACGCCCAGGGCGATGTCCAGTGAGAGCGAGCCGGTCGGCACCGCCTCCACCAGCATGCCGTGGGCTTCGCCCAGGCGCATGATGGCGCCTTCGCCGTAGCGTTTCATGATGTCATCCAGGGTGCGCTGCAGGGTCTTGCCGCGCTCGTCGCCGGGTTCGAGAGAGCCGTTCGCGCTTTCGTTGCCTTTTGCTCGTGCCATATCTGTTCAGCCTCCGTCAGTGAACGAGTGTTCTAATATCAGACAGAATATAGAACATTCGTACAGTTCTGTCAAGGCGTTGGCTAGAGCAAAATGGAGAGCAACAGCGACTGCGTCACCACCGACAGCAACGTCGAGACCAGGATGGCGGTCGAGATCGTCGCCCGGCCCACTTGGTACTGCTCAGCCATGATGTAAGCGTTGACCCCCACCGGCAGCGCCGCGGCGATCACCGCCACGGCCGCCCACAGCGGCTCCAGCTCGAAGACGTGAAAGGCCAGCGCCCAGACGATCAGCGGCTGGGCCAGCAGTTTGAGCGCCACGATCACCCAGGCCTTGCCCAGCTCGCCGCCAATCTTGTACTCGCGCAGCGAGGCGCCCAGCACGATCAGCGAGCAGGGCAGCGCCGCCTGGCCGATGATGTGCACCGCCTCGGCCAGTGGGCCGGGCAGCCCCAGCCCCAGCGCCCGGGCCAGCACACCGGCCAACAGGCCCAGGATCAGCGGGTTGGTCATCAGCTGGCGGGCAGAGAAGCGCAGCTGGCGGAGCCAGTCGCCTGGGTCGCCGCGCTCCATCAGCAGCAGAAAGACGCTGAACAACAACACGCTGTGCAACGAGATCAGGATCAGCATGGGCAGCAGCCCGGCTTCGCCAAAGGCTGCCGAGACCACCGGCAGGCCGATCAGCACCATATTGGAATAGGCCCCACCCAGGCCGAAGACGGCCTGCTCTTTCGGGGCCGCGCCAAACAGCCATTTGCTGAGCAAATACCCCAGCGCGTAGACGATGAAAGACCCGGCGAAGAAGGACAGCAGGAACTGCCAACGGAAGACGCCGGGCGACTCTAAGTTCGCTAGTGAGTCGAAAAGCAGCAGCGGCAGCGCCAAGACGAAGACGAACTTGGAGATGCCGCTGTTGTCCGCCGCGGACAGCCAACCCCAGCGGGCCGCCAGGTAACCGACGGCCACCACGGCGAAGACGGGGACGATGATGGCGAGGATGTGGGTCACGGGGCTATCTTACACCCGAAGCGGTTGTCCCCCACAAACGAACACGATTAAAATCATCAAAAACTAGGAGGCAAAGAAATGATGATTTTCTATCAAATAGCTAGTGGGATTTTGCTTTTGACTTCAGCACTCGTTCTGTTACAGGGCAAGGACTGGGGCGCACTGGGAACCTCTCTATCAGCTGTCGCTATTCTACTGTTTACTGAGTTCTATCTCAAAAAGAGAGAAAAAGATAATGAAGCTGATAAGAGGCTCTATCAAGAATTCCTTGTATCTTTAGGAACACATAAATTTGAGACGTTTCGAAGTTACGATTTTGGTTCAGCTTTCCGCTCCGAGTGGTTTGATCCTCTAAAGCAACACCTCTATTCGTGGAAAAACCCGGAGCACGAGTTTCTGGACAAGAAAATAGCTGCAAAGCATGTAGAGTTACTTGATTGCATAGACACCCTCTTAGAAGAAGTTAGTGTCCACTCCAATTTTGTAGGAGGGGATGTGCGTGCTATTTCAAAAGATTTGGAGCACGCTCAGTTCATGGAAGCTGCTGAAGCAATCAATACTGCAGCAAATAATTTCGAAACCAAACATGCTGAGTTTGTAAGGTTGTGCAAGAAGAGGCTTTCAGTTTAAACGTGTCCTCTGAGCAGTCTTTATTCATAACTGCTTCAGGTTCAACGCGCTCCACCCAGCATACTGCGCCTTATCGCCTAGCTCTTCTTCGATGCGCAGCAGCTGGTTGAACTTGGCCGTGCGGTCGGAGCGCGCAGGCGCGCCGGTCTTGATCTGGCCCATGCGCAGCGCCACCGCCAGGTCGGCGATGGTGCTGTCCTCAGTCTCACCGGAGCGGTGCGAGCTGACCGTGCCCCAGCCGGCATCCTGACACAGCTTGACGGCCTCGATGGTCTCGCTCAGGCTGCCGATCTGGTTGACCTTGACCAGCAGCGCATTGCAGGCCTGCTCGTCGATCGCCCGGCGCACGAATTTCGGATTGGTCACCAGCAGGTCGTCGCCCACCAGCTGTAGGCTGTCGCCCACCGCGGCGGTCAGCGACTTCCAACCGTCCCAGTCTTCCTGGGCCAGGCCGTCTTCGATCGAAACGATCGGGTATTTCTGCGTCCACTCGGTCCAAAAGCCGACCATCTCCGCGCTGCTCAGGCGGCGGCCTTCTTTGCGCAGGTGGTAGTCACCCTTGTCTTCATCAAATAGCTCGCTGGTCGCCGGGTCCAAGGCGATGCTGATCTGCTCGCCGGGCTGGTAGCCAGCCTTCTCGATTGCCTGCAAGATCAGCTCGATGGCCTCCTCGTTGCTGCCCAACGCCGGGGCGTAGCCGCCCTCATCGCCCACCAGCGTGCTGAAACCCTTCTCCTTCAGCACGCCGCGCAGCGTGTGGTAGACCTCAACACCCCAGCGCAAACCTTCACTGAAGCTGGGCGCGCCTAGCGGCATCACCATGAATTCCTGAAAGTCGGTGGACTGCCAGCCGGTGTGCGCCCCGCCGTTCAATATATTCAGCATCGGCGCCGGCAGCAGCACGGCCTCCTCGCCGCCCAGCCAGCGGTACAGCGGCTGGCCGGCGGCCGCCGCGGCGGCTTTGGCCGCCGCCAGGCTCACGCCCAGCACGGCATTGGCGCCCAGGGACGCCTTGTTCGACGTCCCGTCCAGCGCCAGCAGGGCTGCATCCAGCCCGGCCTGGTCAGCTGTATCGGCGCCCTTCAACCCAGCCGCAATTGCCCCGTTCACGTTGGCCACCGCCTTGGAGACGCCTTTGCCCACATAGCGGCTCTTGTCGCCGTCGCGCAGTTCCAGCGCTTCGTGAATACCGGTGGAGGCGCCAGAGGGCACCGCCGCCCGGCCAAAAGCGCCGCCTTCCAGGCGTACGTCCACTTCAACGGTCGGGTTGCCGCGCGAATCCAGGATCTGGCGGGCGTGAATGGATTGGATCTTGGTGGAAGTCATCTTAGTTAATCTCCGCTTTCATGGGGATGCTTTCGGCAAGCACGCCGGCCTTGTGGGCCACGGCTTGTAAAAAGGCGATGAACAGGGGGTGCGGCCGCGTCGGGCGCGAGAGGAACTCGGGGTGGAACTGGGTACCTAGCATAAAGGGATGCTCGGCCAGTTCCATAATTTCGACCAGGCGGTTATCCGGCGAGATGCCGGAAAAGCGCACACCGCGCCCTTCAAAGGCGTCCCGCGCAGCATTGTTGAACTCGAAGCGGTGGCGGTGGCGCTCGCTGACCGTCTCGGCAGCATAGGCGCGCGCCGCCAGGCTGCCGGGCTGCAGCTGGCAGGGGTATACCCCCAGTCGCATAGTGGCGCCCTTGTCGGCCAGGTCGCGCTGGTCGGGCATCAGGTCGATCACCGGGTAGGCGGTCTTCGGGTCGAACTCGGTGGAATTGGCCCCCGCGTGGCCCAGGGCGTTGCGGGCGAACTCGATCGCCATGACTTGCATGCCCAGACACAGGCCAAAATAGGGCACGCCCTGCTCACGCGCATGCTGGGCGGCTTGGATCTTGCCCTCAATGCCGCGGTTGCCAAAGCCGCCAGGCACCAGCACGCCATCGGCGGCGCGCACTTCCTCCCAGCCATTGCCCTTTTCCAGCTCCACGGAATTCACCCAGTCGATCTCTACCTGCACGCCAACCGCCAGGCCGGCGTGGTACAACGACTCGCGCACGCTCATGTAGGCATCGTGCAGCTCCACGTATTTGCCCACCAGTGCCACGCGCACCACCGGCTTGCTGGCCCGCGCCTGGGTCACGATCTCCCGCCACTGCGACAGGTCGGGCTTGCGGCGCGGCCTAAGGCCCAGGCTCTTCACAATATAGTCGCCCACGCCCTGCTGCTCCAGCAGCAGCGGTACTTCGTACATCACATCTGTGGTGGGCATCGGCACCACCGCCTGCGGGTCCACATCGCAGAACTGGGCGATCTTGTTGGCCAGCTCGGCGGGGATCTCGCGGTCGGCGCGCGCCACGATCATATTGGGCGAAATGCCCAGGGCGCGCAGCTCGCGCACGGAGTGCTGGGTCGGCTTGGTCTTCAGTTCGTCCGTGGCCGAAATATGTGGCAGCCAGGTGGTGTGGATATAGAAGGTGTTCTCGCGCCCGGCTTCGCTGCGCATCTGGCGCAGCGATTCAATAAAGGGCAGTGACTCGATATCGCCCACTGTGCCGCCCACCTCCACCAGCACCACTTCGGCCCCGGTCTCCTTGGGCACCAGGCCAATGCGGCGCTTGATCTCGTTGGTGATGTGCGGGATAACCTGGATCGTGCCGCCCAGGTAATCGCCGCGCCGCTCTTTGGCGATCACATCGGCGTAGACCTGGCCGGTGGTCACGTTGCACACCCGGCTCAGGTTCTCGTCCACGAAGCGCTCGTAATGGCCCAGGTCCAGGTCGGTCTCGGCCCCATCATCCAGCACAAAGACTTCGCCGTGCTGGTAAGGGCTCATCGTGCCTGGGTCCACGTTAATGTAAGGATCTAGCTTCTGGATGGCCACCTTCAGGCCGCGCTCTTTGAGCAGGCGGCCGATCGCCGCGCAAGTGACGCCCTTGCCCACCGAACTGACCACGCCGCCGGTTATAAAAATATATTTAACAGTCATTGTGCTCTCCACTTGTTCTCATGGCAGGGGAGTTAAAAGACATCGGGGAGGGGTGTTGACAGGGACCCCTCCCCGAGGCGTTGATCAGATGGCAGGGTGGAACGGCGTACTCTACGACACATAGGCAAGCAGATCCGCCGCGGCGCGGCGCATTTCCAAAAAGATGATACCCAGCTTGGATTCGTTGCGGGAAAGCGCCGCCAGCACTGCGTCGCGGCCCACGGCAGTCAGCAGCACCAGACCCTGGTCGCCGCGGATGTAGACTTCCTCAAATTCGCCGCGTTGCAATTCTACAGAGATGCGTTCGCCCAGGCTCAGCATGGCGGCAGACATGGCCGCAATGCGCTCTTCACTGACTTCGGCCGGCAGGGCCGAGGCCAGCGACAGACCGTCGGCGGTGACCACCGCCGAGCCGAGGATGTCGGGAGCTGCGGCTTGCAGCTCTCGCAGGCGATGTATCATTTCAGTCGCGCGCGTTTCAGCCATCACTCGGTTGGTTTAGTCTACCATATCGGTCAAGCGCAGCCCTATCCGGCGGGAAGGCAGGCTACTCTTCGCTCTGCTCCACCGCCCTCAGCAGGGCTTCTTCCTCCAACGTCAGCAAATACTCTTCTTCGATAGTGCGCGCCGGGCGCAGGATCAGGTAGATCAGCACCCCGGGGATAAACAAGACCACTGGAACCAACACCGCCAGCGTGCGGCGCAGCGGCTGGCTGATACGCGCTTGGGCGTCTCTCCAGGTCCAATACACCAGGCTGGCCCACAAGGCCAGCAGGAAAGCGGCCCCCCATACAGAGAGCGCCCCCGCCAGAGTGCCCAAGCTTTGCAAGTCCATAGGCTCATTATAGTGGCTTGTCCCCACGGTTGCCCATTTTGACATTCTGTTGGGCATATAGTACACTTCGCCTCGCTTCGCAACCCGTCAGAACGGGAGGACGCTCTCGCCGAGAGCGTCTTTTAGTGTGGCGAGAGAAAACTTGATGGATATTCTTGTTACCGGTTCAGTCGCGTACGACTACCTGATGACCTTCCCCGGTCATTTCAAAGAGCACCTCCTCCCCGAACATCTCGAAAAGATCAGCCTCTCCTTCCTGGTAGAGAGCCTGGTGCGCCGCCGTGGCGGCATCGCCCCCAACATCGCCTATACCTTGGCGCTACTGGGCGGGCGGCCGCGCGTGCTGGCCACCGTGGGCGAAGACTTTGCCGACTACCGCGCCTTCCTCGAAGAGCACGGTGTGGACACCGCCAACATCCAGGTGGTGCCGGGCACCTACACCGCCTCGTTCTTCGCCACCACAGACCGCTCCAACGCCCAGGTGGCCAGCTTCTACCCCGGCGCCATGGCCCATGCCGGCGAGCTCTCCCTGCACGAACTGCAAGGGCCGCGCCCAGAAATGGTGATCGTCTCCCCCAACGAGCCCGGCGCCATGCAGCGCTATATCGACGAATGCAAAGCGCTGAGCATCCCCTATATCTACGACCCCAGCCAGCAGATCATCCGCTTCGAAGGTGATGTGCTGCGCGCCGGCGTGGAGAGTGCACACGCCTTGTTCGCCAATGAATACGAGTTTGAGCTGATCAAGGACAAGACCAAGATGTCTGCCGATGAGATCCTCTCACACCTCAAGTTCATGGCCATCACCATGGGTCCTAAGGGCGCCCTGGTGTATGTGGACGGTGAAGAAAAACCGGTCGAGGCTTTCCCCACCGAGCACATCGTAGACCCCACCGGCGGCGGCGATGCCTTCCGCGGCGGCTTCCTCACCGGGTACCGCATGGGCTTGGATTGGGACATCTGCGCCCAGATCGGCTCCTTAGCGGCCACCTACTGCCTGGAAAACGAAGGCCCGCAGGCCCACCACTTCACCCCGCAGCAGTTCCTCTCCCGCTACGAAGAGTTTTACAAAGACGCCAGCGCGCTGCATGCGCTGATCCCCAGTCATTGATCCGCACGTTATAAGGAATGGAGTAAATCATGGAAAAGTTCGATATCAAAGACGCTGGCTTGGCCGAAGGCGGCCGCCGGCGCATTAACTGGGCCGAGCGCGAAATGCCGGTGCTGCGCACCATCATGGAGCGCTTCGAAAAAGAGAAGCCGCTCAAGGGTCTGCGCCTCTCCGCCTGTTTGCATGTCACCGCCGAGACCGGCAACCTGGCCCGCGTCCTGCAGGCCGGCGGCGCCGATGTGGTGCTGGTGGCTTCCAACCCGCTCTCTACCCAAGACGACGTGGCCGCTTCGCTGGTGGCCCACGACGAGATCCCCGTCTTCGCCATCAAGGGCGAAGACAACGCCACGTACTACAGCCACATCGGCGTGGCGCTGGACCACAAGCCGCACCTGACCATGGATGACGGCGCGGACCTGGTCAGCGAGCTGCACAAGAACCGCCGCGAGCTGCTTGAGACCATCGTGGGCGGCACCGAAGAGACCACCACCGGCGTCATCCGCCTCAAGGCCATGGCCGCCGACGGCGCGCTGGAATTCCCCGTCATCGCCGTCAACGACGCCATGACCAAGCACTTCTTCGACAACCGCTACGGCACCGGCCAGTCCACCATCGACGGCATCATCCGCGCCACCAATGTGCTGCTGGCGGGCAAGACCTTCGTCGTGGCCGGTTACGGCTGGTGCGGCCGCGGCCTGGCCGACCGGGCCCGCGGCATGGGCGCCAACGTGATCGTGACCGAGATCAACCCCATGCCGGCTCTCGAAGCCGTGATGGATGGCTTCCGCGTGATGCCCATGGCTGAAGCGGTCAAGATCGGCGACATCTTCTGCACGGTCACCGGCGATATCAATGTACTCGACAAGCACCATTTCGAAGCCATGAAAGACGGCGCTATCGTCTCCAACTCCGGCCACTTCAATGTGGAGATCAACATCGACGCGCTGGAAAAGATGGCCACAGACAAACGCTTAGTGCGTCCTTTCGTGGACCAATATCAGCTGAAGGATGGCCGCCAGATCCATATCCTGGGTGAAGGCCGCCTGATCAACCTGGCCTCCGCCGAAGGCCACCCGGCCAGCGTGATGGACATGTCCTTCGCCAACCAGGCCCTGGCCGCCGAATACATGGCCCGCAACGCCGACAAGCTGGAGAACAAGGTCTACTCCGTGCCGGAAGACATCGACAAGGAAATTGCCCGCATCAAGCTCGAAGCCATGGGCATTCACATCGACGTGCTCACTCCCGAACAGGAGAAATACCTCAACTCTTGGGAAGAAGGCACGGTCTAACCCGAAGCTATATACAAAAAAGACGCCGCACTCCGTGCGGCGTCTTTTATTTCACAAGGTATTAGCCTCCATCATCTTGGTCGTAAAAATCCACCACTTTGGGCGGTGATTTCTCGACAATCGTACTGAAGAAATATCGCGCCTCTTCATAGCTACCATCATGTCCTTGATGACCAATCGCCGGATGGACGCGCAAACCAAGCCATCCCTTCTTCTTGGTATAGCTCTGAACCAATGGCAAAGTGTCCTCACCAAAAGGGTTTGAACGATCATATTGATTCTGGATCAGAAAGAGTGGGGGCAAAGCTTCTGCGCGTTCTGCTTCCAGGCATACATCTGGCAGGCCTCTAAACTCAAGGTCATCAGGGTGCGCCAGGGCAGTGTAACTCGTTTCAATCCCGCGTTTATAGTATTCGGCAGCCTTTTTCTTCAGATCTATGATTGGGGTCATCGTGTAAATTCCATCCGCCTGATACTTAATACCATGATACAAAGCAGCGAACCCACCCATGGAGGTTCCTAAAGTAAACCAGTGAGAGGGGTTTCGTTCTGCTTGGACTTTCCTGATTAAGGCATTTGTCAGCTTCTCAACATGGTTATCACCCTTTTCCCCCCAAAACCAACTCCCCAGATTTTTATAACCATAACTATCCAACGGCAACAAAAGATCAAACTGCCTCCAGCTGTAGCGAATATCCTCAATCTCAAAGCCAAGATAGCCATGAAATATCGTGATCAGGCCCTTTGATTCAGCCAAGGCGGGAAAGAGAGCATAACGCATCGTATCGCCACTAGCATGCTGATAAATCAAAGGAAACTGTGTACTACGATCTTTGCTTGCTTCGCTCTTTTTGGCTTGTCCACTCCGCTTGCGCGCATAATCTCTAATGGATGTAATCCCCGGCGCCAGAAGGAGGTCGGGGTCCGCCCCGGCCAAAGGAAAGGGGATATCTGCCTTTTTGCGAGGGTACAGGCTCTTTACCGCGCGTTGAAGCCCTAAAATACGCAGCTTATTCCACAAACGTCGCAAGCGATGTGTGAAAGAAAGTTCATCCATCCGGTTTTTCTCTGTTTCCTTGATATTCTGGAACCTGCTAGAATATCTGTGCAGTTTACCACCCCCGCACCCGCGGCGGTGGCCTAGCGCTTTTAAAAGCTCATATGCATTTTAAGCCTTCGGAGAACCATGTTCTGGCGTAAAAAGAAAGAAATCAACGACAACCCGCCTTTCGTCATCGTCGGCCTGGGCAACCCCGGGCCTGAGTACGCGCTGAACCGGCACAATGCCGGTTTCCTGGCCGTGGACGAGATGGCCCGTCAGCTGGAAACCACCTTCAGCCGCATGCAGTCCGAGGCGCTGGTGGCCAGCGCCCGTCATGGCGAAGAACGCCTGGTGCTGGCCAAGCCGCGCACTTACATGAACCGCTCGGGCAGTGCTGTGCGCGGGCTGCTGCGCTTCTACAAGGCGCCGTTGGAAAAACTGCTGGTGCTCTATGACGACGTCGATTTGCCCTTTGGCAGCCTGCGCCTGCGCGCCGAGGGCGGCTCCGCCGGGCAAAAGGGTATGAAGTCGATCATCGAGAACCTCGGCGGCCAGGACTTTGCGCGCCTGCGGGTGGGCGTGGGCCGGCCCAAGGGCCGCATGCGCACACCCGACCACGTATTGCAAGATTTCTCCCGGCAGGAACGCGAAGAACTGCCCTTCGTGCTGCAGCGCGCCGCCGAAGCTGGCCTCAGCTTTGTCAGTGACGGCATCGTCACCGCCATGAACAAGTACAACGCGCATGAAAGTGATGAGTGATCAGTAAATTAGGGATCCCCAATTACTGATTTCTAAGCACATGGAAGCTTTACTGACCACTATCCAACAGCTGCCCGCCTTCCAGGAACTGGCGGCGCGCCCAGACCGGGCTGGCAAGCTCGGGCTGATCCGCGCCGCGCGCCTGCCGTTGGCGGCCGCCTTGGCCGCAGCCAACGGCCGCCCTGCCCTGCTGCTCACCCAGCGCCGTGACCGGGCGCTGACCTACCTGGAGGAACTCGGCCTCTGGGCGCCGCAGCTCATGCGCCAATATTTTGCCGAGCCCAGCTCGCTGTTCTACGAGAACGCCGCCTGGAGTGAGACGGCCCGCCGCGAGCGCCTGGCCGTGCTGGCCGGTCTGGCCTTGCCCAATCCAGACCTGCCTCCGCCCTTTATCCTTGCCAGCGGTCGCGCCCTCATGGCGCGCACTCTGCCCAAGCCCGACTTCCTGGCAGCCAGCCTTAGCCTGCATAGTGGCAGCCGCCAGGACCCGCTGGCCCTGGCCGAGCGACTGGTGCGCAGCGGTTACGAAAACGCCAGCAGCGTCACCGCCCCCGGCCAGTTCGCCCGCCGCGGCGGCATTCTAGACCTGTGGGCCATGCAAGACCCGCTGCCCATCCGCCTGGAATTCTTTGGCGACGAGGTCGACAGCCTGCGCCGCTTTGAACCGGGCAGCCAGCGCACGGTGGAAGAGGTTGAACTGGCCCAGATCAGCCCAGCCCGCGAATATCTGCTCGATCGCCAGGCCGAGACCGGGCTGGAGGCCAAAGACCTCAACGAATTTCATATTCCCCTGCTGCACGCCGAAACCGCCAGCTTGCTGGACTACCTACCCGTCGACACCCTGGTGCTGGTCGATGACATGGAAGCCTTGCAGGAGCAGATCAGCGACCTGGAAACCCAGGCGCTCAGCATCCGTCAGGAGAATTTGGTCACCGGCCTGCTGACTGAAGCCCATGCCCTGCCCTACCTGACCCTGGACGAGATTCGTGACCAACTGTCCGATCGGCCTTTGCTGGAGTTGGGGCCGGCCGAATCGCTGGAAGAAGCTGACGGCCTGGCCAGCCTGTTTCGCCCTGGGCCGCGCTTTGGCGGCCAACTCAAGCTGGCCATCGACCACATCGAACGCCTGCTGGACAACGGAGAGCAGGTGCATCTGGTCTCGCGCCAGGCACCCCGTCTGCACGACCTCTGGCTGGAGCGCAGCTTCGCCAGCCAGCGCGAAAACCCTCCCATCTTCACCGATGGCACCCTGGGCGACGGCTGGAGCTTGCAGCAGCCCAGGGAGCCTGTGGTGCACCTGCTGACCGATGGCGAGATTTTCGGCTGGGGCCGCCCGCAACCCCGCCGCCAGCCGCGCCCGGAGCGTGAATCCCCCGAGGCGCCCTATGTCGACCTGCAGAACGACGAGTGGGTCGTGCACATTGACCACGGCATCGGCATCTTCAAAGGCCTGGTCGAAGCCAGGATCGAAGGCGTCGCCCGTGAGTTCCTGCGTGTGGAATACGCCGGCGGCGATCAGCTCTACGTACCCGTGCACCAGGCGGACCGGCTGACCCGCTATGTGGGCGGCCGTGGTGAAGCCCCGCTGCTCAGCCGCCTGGGCGGCACGGAATGGCGCAGCTCCAAGGCGCGCGTGCGCCGGGCTGTGGAGGCCATCGCCGAAGACTTGTTGGAGCTCTACGCCCGCCGCGAGATGGCCCAGGGACACGCCTTCGGCCCAGACAGCGCCTGGCAGCGCGAGCTGGAAGCCAGCTTCCCCTATGTGGAAACCGAGGACCAACTGCGCGTGCTGGAAGAGGTCAAGCGTGATATGGAAAGCAGCCGCCCGATGGACCGCCTGGTCTGCGGCGACGCCGGCTACGGCAAGACCGAAGTCGCCTTACGCGCCGCCTTCAAAGCCGTGGCAGATGGCAAGCAGGTCGCCATGCTGGTGCCTACCACCGTGTTGGCCCAGCAGCACTACGAAACTTTCCAGCAACGCCTGGCAGCCTTCCCGGTCACAGTGGATATGCTCTCCCGTTTCCGCACCAGCAGCGAACAGGCTGATACGCTGCGCAGGCTGGCCGCCGGACAGGTGGATATCGTCATTGGCACCCACCGCCTGGTGCAAAAAGATGTGCAGTTCAAAGACCTGGGCCTGCTGATCATTGACGAAGAACAGCGTTTTGGCGTGACCCATAAGGAATATCTCAAGAAGATGCGCACTGAAGTGGACGTGCTCACGATGACCGCCACGCCCATCCCGCGCACCCTATACATGTCGCTCACCGGCGTGCGCGACATCTCCACCATCAGTACCCCGCCGGAAGAGCGCCTGCCGGTGGTCACGCATGTCGGCCCCTATTCGGAGCAGTTGGTGCGCCGGGCGATTTTGCGTGAGCTCGACCGCGGCGGGCAGGCCTTCTTCGTGCACAACCGCGTGCAAACCATTGAGGGCATGCGCCGCCAGCTGACCAAACTGCTGCCAGACCTGCGCATTGCCGTGGCCCACGGGCAGTTACCGGAGCACGAATTGGCCGAGCGCATGGCGGCCTTCACCCGCGGCGAGGTGGATGTCTTGCTAACCACCACCATCATCGAGTCTGGCTTGGATATCCCCAACGCCAACACGCTCATCGTGGACCGGGCCGACACCTTCGGGCTGGCCCAGCTCTACCAGCTGCGCGGCCGGGTGGGCCGCGGCGCCCAGCGCGCCTACGCCTACTTCTTCCGCCACGGCCAGCGCGCCACCACGCAGGAAGGCCGCCAGCGCCTCGATACGATTGCCGAGAACACGCATCTGGGCGCCGGCTTTTCCGTGGCCATGCGCGACATGCAAATCCGCGGCACCGGCGACCTGCTCGGCAACCGCCAGCACGGCCTCATCGCCGCCGTCGGTTTCCATCTCTACACTCGCCTGCTCTCCAAAGCCGTCATGGACCTCAAACGCAGCGGCAAGCTGCCCACCGGCGCTGGCGCGGCGCAGATTAGCCTCTATCACCCCATCATCAATGTGGATCTGCCCATCGAAGTCGGCATCCCCGCCGCCTATGTAGACGACAAGGCCATGCGTTTGAAACTCTACCGCCGCCTGGCAGACATTCACGACCTGAACGAGATCGAAGCACTGGAAGAGGAATTCACGGATCGCTTTGGCAAGCTGCCGGAGGAAGTGCAGAACCTGCTCTACCAGCTCAAAGTGCGTGTGTTGGCCGAGCAAGCCGGGGTCATATCGATCAGCATCGAGAACAAGCAATTGGCTCTGCGCTATCCTCTGCCCGCGCCCAAAGACCCGCCCAAGCGCTACCCCAACCTGGGCGCCGGAGTGCGCACCAGCAAGCATGTCGTCTGGCTGGCGGGCTTGGAGGGAGCAGGCTGGCGCGCCCGCCTGCTGGAGGTGCTCTCCACCCTGGTCGCCTCTCCCCCGCAGACGGAAAAGCGCCCGTTGATGGAAGTTCCTGTTCAATAAAAAACGCCGGCAGAAGCCGGCGCTTTTTATCTTCGTCTTGTTAAGGTGCACAGCCGTGCGCCGTTAACTGCAGGATACCTATTGGGAAACAGCCACAAAGTTCAGTTCCAGAATAACCTGCGGCGACACCGAGGCCACCTGGGGCGGGGTCTGGATCAGCCCCAGACCGAACTGCTCGCGGGCCACTGTGGCGCTGGCCTGGCCACTGAGGCGGGTCTCAGACTCCACGCGAACGGTCACATCAAAGGTCACTTCGCTGACCTGGTCTTTGATCTGCAGGTCGCCCACGACCTGGAAAGTGAACGTGTCGCCCACGGCCACACTTGCCGGCAATCCCAGCAATTGCTTGGGGGTGAAAGTGATGAACTCAAAGGCGCCAGTCTGCAGGATGGCGTTCTGAATGGCGCGGTTGCGGTTGCCGTTGTCGGTCGCAAAAGTGCGTGCATTGACCGTGACCGGCCCCATTTGGGTCGCGGCCGGGTTGGCCGGGTCGATCAGGATCTGGCCCGCCACCTGGCTGGCTACACCAATGACTGTCTTGGGTGACCCACTCAGGATCTCATCAATCAAAAAGCGGGCTTCGGTCTCCGTCTGCACCAGCTCAAAGGTCGTCGCTCCGTCTGCGGCAGCGGACTCTCCGGAACCGCTTTCCACTTCGGTGGGTTGGATCACTTCCGCCTGGGGCAGGGTTGCTTCAATGGGGATAGCGGTGATCTCGCCGCTGGGAGCCGCAGTCGGGCCCAGCACCCAAACCCCCAATGCCGCCATCGCCACCAAAGCAGCGGCAGCCAAGCCGAGTACAACTTTAACAACAGTACGCATGTATTAGTTCTCCAATCAATAAAGGGATTAAACGCATTCAATGTAACAGAGTCGCATTAAGTTCGCATGAATGCTAGCATTTGCGGCTTGTCAATTGTTGCAAAGTATACTTACGTATCAATCAAGGATTTGGCGTTTTGAAAAACATGATGGGACAACTGCACAAGTTGTTGTCAAATGATGTCACCTGGAGCGTGGTCAGCTTGGGCATCATGGCAGTAAGCGGCTTGCTACTGGTGGCGCTCCTGCGCTGGCACAGTGCTGAGACCCTGGGCGTGTTCAACCAGGTGTACGCTGTCTTCATCATCCTCTCACAGATTGGCGTAGGCGGGGTGCAGTTCTCCACACTAAAGCACGTATCGCACGCCAGCGATGATCTATCCGCATGTTGGGAGATCACTCTCAGCGCCCTACTGCTGGTGGCCCTGATCATGCTGCCGGTGGTTGTCGCACTGTGGCTGCTGGCCGAGCCAATCGGCGCGTTCCTCAACAGCGATGCAGTAGCCGTCGGTATCCGCCTGGCTACACCAGGCCTGTTGTTCTTTGGGCTCAACAAAGTCCTAATAAACGTGGTCAACGGCCTGGATAAAATCAAGGCAAACTCGGTCTTCAGAGCGCTGCGCTTCATCTTGCTGCCACTGGTAGTTTTTGTTTTTGTTATTCAAGACCAGCCGGCGGATCAGTTTGCCTTCGCGCTAACCCTGACCGAGATCACAGTTTTTTGCAGCCTGCTGATTTTTGTTTTTGGCCGGCTGCTCAAAGCCCAACCGCTGCGCAATTTTAGGCATTGGCTACACCAACATGTCTCGTTCGGTGCCCGAGGAGTGCTAAGCGGTGTATTGCTCGACCTAAACACGCGGATTGATGTGCTGATGCTCGGCTATTTCACCAGCGATGCCTTGGTCGGCATTTACAGCTTCGCCTCAACATTGGCGGAGGGCTTTGCTCAAATACCCATCGCAGTGCGCTGGAGCATAGACCCCAAGCTGGGACAGCACTTTGCAAAAAGTGAACCCACCGAAATAGAAGAGCTCTCCCGAGTTACTCGGCGGCAACTGTTTCCATGGTCCCTTGCCGCGGGCCTATTGGGAATGGCTGCATTTCCCGCTCTTTCCTGGCTTGTCGACGGCAATGTAGACACCCTAGGTTGGCAACTCTTCGCCATCATGATAGTAGCGGTCACTATCAGTGCCGGCTATCGCTCTTTCGGCGGCATATTGTTACAAGGCGGACGCCCGGAAATGTATACGCTGGTAATCGTGGCGCTAGTGGCTGGCGACGCTCTGATGAATTTGGGCTTCATCCCTTGGTTGGGAGTAACTGGCGCGGCAATCGTAACCGCGACTACTTATCTGCTTGAAGCGTTATACCTGCGACTTGCAGCAAAACGCTTGTTTGCAATCAGGCTTTAGCCGGCTTGCGAGAGCGGATGACTTTGCAGGGCGCGCCAACCGCCACTGAATAGGGAGGAATATCACGCGTGACCACAGAAGAGCTACCGATCACCGAGCCCCGGCCAATACGCACTCCTCGATTGATGACCACATGGTTGCCGATCCAAACATCATCCTCAATGACCACAGGGGCGGTGATCATCCCCTGCTCGCTGATCGGCACATCGGGCTGCGAGAAATCATGGTCTGACGAATTGATGCAAACATAAGCAGCCACTCGAACACCGTCACCCAATGTAACACCGCCATATCCATCTATGTTCACGCCTTGGTTTAGCGAGCAATTCCGTCCCACCTTAACCAGCCATGGAAACCAAATCGTGACTCCATCCGATATGTAAGTGGACTTAATCTCTGCCCCAAATAATCTAATCACGGCAAAACGAAAGAGATTGGAGAAGGGAAAAGACCAGTACTTGAACAGCGAATACAGCAGAAAAAACAACCCGTGCAAGATGTAGTTTCGCGTGTTGGCCATATCAGAGCGGGGTCGAACCTTCCGGCTGAAGTCTGCCTTATTATCCATTTCAATACAACCGCGGCGCGGCATTGATCCGCTCGATTGCATGCGCAAAATCGACCCCTATCGTATCGCAGTACCAAAGTATCGATTCCAAACGTGGTTGGTTATCCCGGTGCACTAACTCCCAAGCCTTATCGCGGGAGAGCACACCTTCCCGGATCAGATTTGAACGCTGCGCGTCGTTCTCGGTAAAACCCGCCATACGATAATAAATGTAATTGTAAAACGAAGCAGTGCCATCACCAATTCGCCAGGTTGTTTCCGTATCGCTGGCCGTTTCCCAATCCAACTCTGCTTGCAACGTCTGCTCGATCTCGGCTTCATCCCAAGGAATGTAGTCATAAAAGATTTCATACTCGTGGGGGATCAGATAGTAAGACACATAGCCAAACAAGGTGTCTGCCACTGAGCTATTAATAAAGGCTGGGTTTAACGCCACTTGCTTGGCGTAATAGAAAACTTGCTGCATTTGGCTGCGCGCCGAGAGATGGTAATGCTTTTGCTTGGAATAATTCTCATTGGTGCCGGTAAAGCCGGACTTGAAGTCTGTACGTTCCAGGGGGTTCATGCTGAACAAGATCAGATCAAGATCCATTTGCTCTTTGAGCATGTTGGCGTAGTAAAAGAACTGTTTATCCCCCGCCATGAACAGCGGAACGGTTCCCAATTCAGGGCGGTGCAGCCAGGCCAACACATTTTTCCGAATATTACGCCGCTTGCCACGTATATCGGCTGAAATCAAAATGTGTTCAATCCCCAGCTCGCCACAAACCCGGTACACATTCCGCCTGGCGAGGTCAGTGACCATCCCCCAATCATAGGTATAGGCCACTGGGTTCATGCCCAACTTGGTTTTCATATAATGGATCGCGTATGAGCTATCCCGCCCGCCACTCAGTGGAGCCAAAACATTGGGGGAATCTGAACCCTTGCGCGGCAGGCTGTCTACTAACTGTTGCAGAGCATCATGCCCCTGGGGTTTATAAGGAGCATAGTTGTGGCAAAAATTGCACACGCCTTCCTGATCGTATTGGATGAACGGGAATGTTTCCGGCAATAGACAGCGGCTGCAACGGCGCAACGCCAATATGGGGCGTTCGTCTATCGCTAGCAGTTTTTCGTAGGCCAACAATTTTCCGCTGTGGTCCGGCCGACGGGGTGCAGCCTCTACGGCTGGGCGCAGGTCAACCAGCTGGCGCGGGCTAGTAGCGTTCAGCTCCACTGTGGGCTGCACATCATCCAGCCCAAACAATTGGGGAGACAAATTGTCATAGGCGATGACATAACCCTCACCGGGGCGAACTTGAACTGGCTGCACGCCTAAAAAGTACTGGGCTACGGCAGAGTGAGAGATAATTTTTTTGAGGATATATTTTTCTGAGGCAAAGATCAATTCCTGGCCTGAGTGACCCAGGGCGAAATACAGCGATCCATTAGTGGTGGCGATCAGAATACCATCCAGGTCCTCACAAGCTAGTGCAATGGAATTAGCGCCTTTGGTCTCCCGAAACGAACGAACCAGGGCTGAAACAGGCAGGTGCCCCTGGGAGCGGAAGTGCTGGAACAGGCTAATCAGCACTTCCGTATCCACTTCGTGTTCGCGGCGGAGCTCTGGGAAACGGGGCCAAATATCGCTATCGTTCACAAAGATACCGTTCTGCAAACACAAACAGCCGCTTTTCAAGACCGGCTGGTTGTTGTCGTGGGTCTCTTCGCTGCCATTGGTTACCATGCGAGCGTGACCAAGAAAGCCGTTCAGCCTTGGGCTGTGCTGCCACAATTCGCGATATTCATGCGTGCGGGACAAATCGCGTCCGCGCACCGGCCGCTTAAGCACGCGGGTTTTTTCGGCATCGATCAAGGCCAGGCCAGAAGCATCTTTGCCGCGCGCCTCCGAAAGCTTCAAGAAGTAATCCGCAACCCGATGATTTTTCGCCTGGTTAAACTCTGAAGTTGTAGTGGTTAAAAAACCGAAGATGCCGCACATACCTGCCTCAAGGCCGCAATTCTAGCTCAAGCCCTGCTAATTGGGGTTTCCTAATCACCGCGTACTGAACGTCCCCTGTGGGTACGTAAATTGGCAGCTTGCCGAGTGGGCTGTGATGCAAAAAGTCTCGCAGCTTGGCCAGCCAAGCGGATGGCAGCACGCGGTGGGCCTTATACACCAGAAAGCCGACATTCGTCCACTTGCCTCGGCTGAACCAGTCTGTCATTTCCGCCCGCAAAGTCTCTTCGGCCAACCAGCGCATGGATTGCTTGTTGAAGAAGCTTAGGTGCTCCGGCGGGGTCATGAAAGCCCAATAACGGCCCATCGCTCGGGCGATGGGGGCACCAATGTTGGGCGTTGAGAGCAACAGTGACCCGCCTGGTTTTAGGAATTTGAACAGACGCTGATAGGTGGCGACAGGCTGCCAAATATGCTCGATCACGTCCCAACTGCAAATCACATCAAAGCTCTCTGCGGCGAAGTCCTGTTCTTCAAGCAAACCCGCATGAAAATGCGCGTCCAAATGCGGGTAACTCTCCTGCGCGATGCGAATGGCAGCTTCAGCAATATCTGTGCCCACCAACTCTGCACCGGTCTCCGCAGCCGCCAGGGCCACAAAATCACCCACGCCGCAACCAGCATCCAAGACCCGCGCCCCTTCCAAGGGCAAAGTGCGTTTCAGCAAATCCAGCCTGCGCCGGTTCTCCCGCTCCAGAATATCCAGATCCTGGTATTTGTTGTGCGAAAAATACTCCTGATCGTATAGGGCAATATTGTGCTCTTGGGGGGCTTCTGCAACTTGGACAAAGCCACAGCGATGGCAAGCCAACAAGTGAAACCCTTTGGCTACAAAGTGCTCCTTCAAGTCACCGTGCTCGCACAGCCGGCAGGTCAATTGGGTCATGCCAAATTGGTCAATCTAAATTGTCCAGCCGCGCCATGCTGATCTGGTCGGCGAGCAGGCCAAAGAAGAAGGATTGCAAACCAGCCACGATAGACAACAGTCCCAACGTGGGGAAGCCTAACCCCTCGGCAAATGCCCGATACAGGCCATAAACCAGGCCAAGCAAGATCAAGGCAGCGCCAATACCCCCAAAGAAACGCAGTGGTTTGAACAACAAAAAAATTCGCAAAATGATCAGCAAAGTGCGCGAGCCATCCCGCAGTTGTTTCACCTGGCTACGGCCCTGGCGAGCATGCACCACGATCGGCACTTCCGCACCCACATGGTCGCGCTCCAACATCAACAAGGTCGTCACCGTAGACGCGCCAAAGCCTTTGGGCAGGAAATTCAGATACTTCAGGATCACCGAGCGCCGAAAACCCCGTAAACCTGAGTTGAAATCGGCGACAGATGAGCCCACCGCATAGTTAACCGCCCAACGCAAAACGAGCTTGCCGAGCCAGCGAGATGGCTCCTGGTAAGAATCACCGGTACGCACACCAATGCAATAGTCCAGGTCTTGAGCGATTAACGTTTGGGCGACCAGAATCAAGTCTTCAACTCGGTGCTGGTTATCTCCATCAAACCAAATTACATAGGGTCGGGTCGCTAGCCGGATACCTCTTGAGATAGATGCGCCGTATCCCATATTGATCTCTCGACGTGTTATCTGTACTTTAGGATTTCGCGCAGCAACCTCAGCTGTCTTATCTTTCGAGCCATCATCCACAACAATAATTTCAGCGCTCTGCAATGCAGAATGCTGCGTCAGCGCAGCCAGCACAGTCGCCAATCCAATTTCCTCGTTATAAGCAGGGATGATTACGCTAATTTGGCTAAGCTCAGTCATAAACAAAAATTATACATCGGGTCAGTGGTGCATCTTGATCGCTTTATTTTGGTTATATTTTTTGATGGCCAACGGTGAATTTTTTACAATACTCGCTCAAACCTTTGCCCTACAATCACCCATATCTATGGAGGCATCATGGCTACTTCACCTGAAGAACAAATCCAAAGCATGATCAATAATATGCCCGAGAAGACTGGCAAGAGCCTGCAGGAGTGGTTCGCCTTGATTCAATCCAACGGGCTTGAAGCGCACGGCGAGATCATGAAGCTACTCAAGGGTGAACATGGCGTCAGCCACGGCTTTGCCAACACCATCGCCATCCTCTACCGCCAGCAGGCCCAGGGCGGTCCGAGTGCCGACGAGGACCTGGTGGCGGCTTACTTCAGCGGTCCGAAAGCGGCGATGAAGCCGTTATACGAGCAGATCATTCAAGCCAGCCAGAGACTGGGCAGTGATGTGGACGTCTCGCCCAAGAAGACCTACGTCAGCCTGCGGCGCAGCAAACAGTTCGGCCTAGTGCAGGTCAGCGCCAAGGACCGCATTGACCTGGGCTTGATCCTTAAGGGCGTGCCGCCCGCCGGCCGTCTGGAAGCCTGGGGCGGCATGTGCACACATAAAGTGCGCCTGGGCAGCGCCGCAGATTTCGACGCCGAAGTACACAGCTGGCTAAAGCAGGCTTACGAACAGGCTTAATGGCCCAGATTGGACCCGACTTTCGGGTTCAGGATCTTGTCCAAGGCAAAGCCCACCATCGAAAAAGCCATGCCAGTTAGAAAGACCAGGCCCAGCGGCTGCAATACCCAGAAGCGTGACCCATACAACAGCCCGGAGTTCAAGGCCTCATAAATGATGCGGCCCCAGGTGGGATAGATCATGCGGATATTGAACATCCCCAGGGTCGCTTCAAGAAAAACGAACGTCGGGATCAGATAGATCAGCTGCGGGATCAGCAGCGGCATGATCTTCGGGATCATGTACCGAAAGATAATGCGTCCATCCGACGCACCATAAGTGCGCGCCGCCTCGATGTAGCCGGCCTGCTTGAGCTGCAAAAAGGCTGAACGGAACGTCTTCACCGGGCTGCCAAACGAGCTGAACAGCACGATCACAAACAGCACAGACCAGATGCTCAACCCATAGAAAGAATAGAAGAGCACACCAATCGCCAGCACCGGCAAGACCATATTCAAGTCCGAAAGGCGCTGAACAAACCAATCGATCCACCCGCTATACCAAACGGCGGCAGCCCCCAAAAAGAGGGCCACAAATACCGAAAAGATGGCCGCGCCCAGGCCAAACAGCAACGCAAATGGCATGCCCCACACCAGCGGAACCAGCAGATCGCGGCGATAGCCATCGGTGCCGCCTGCGCCATACACTTGTCCCAGCATGACCAGCTGAGCGTTCAGGTCCGCTTCCGGCTCAAATAAGCGCGCCTCGATCTCTAAACGGTAGAGGCCGTTTACTGGGGTCGCGTTGGCGCTCTCCGGATCAGTGAACAAATAATACAAAGCCAACTGTTCCGGCTTCAGGTTGTCCAGGTTTGGGTAAATGGCACTGGCCCGCCGCGCCGCGCTGGGGCCAGTGAAGACCTTGTCGGTGAGCGGCACCTTTAGGTAGCCGGGGTCACCCAGGGCGACCAGATCCAATTCGCGCCCATCGGGCGTGGACCAGGTCCACAAAATAAAGGGGCGCTTACTGGTGTATTGCGACTCAAAATACAGGAAGATTTCCTCCGGCATCTGGCGGTAATTGAAGTCAAACTCGTATACGATCTTGACGATCCGGTTGCCGTCAGCATCCGTGGCCAAAGTTTTGATTACGCCTGGGCCTTCCTCCTGGCTGTCCAGCAAGATATGGGAGAGATACGGTTTACCGCCGCCCAGCCAATTGGCCCAAGTGGGCATGGCCGCCTTGGGACGATAGGTACGACCCGTCACAGAGTTGCTGTACCACTCCAGGCCAATTTTATTAAGCGGCAGGGCCACTGCCGCATAGAGTGAGCCTGCCACCAGGAAAACAATGATCACCAAGCCGGCCAGTGCGGCGGGAAACTCGCGGAACTGCACTACAACCGACCAAACCTGCTTGCTCATGCTGCTTAGCTGGCGGGGTAGATCTCGTCCCCAGTGCCGGAAACCCTGCCAGAGCGCGGCCAACCCCAAAGTGCGCTTGGGTTGGCCCGCCCGTCGCACCTCCACCGGCACTGAAGATTGCCGCGGGCGAGCTAGGCGCAAACGGAGCGGTTCATCCACCCGCACCCGCGGGTCCACCAGGGCGTAGAACACCTCCAGCAAGACAACCGTGACGCCCAGCAGGTAGGCAAACACGGTCACCAGGGCCACCGTGATCACCATATCCCCAGGGAACATCGACTCGCCCCAGAAGTTAGGTAGCGAATCCACATAGAGCAAGCCGATGCCCGGCCACTCGAAGACCACTTCCAGTGCTATCGCCATCTGCCAGAAGCCCACCACGGACAGCATGAAGCTGGTGATAATGAAAGCCAGCGAGGGGCGCAGAATATGCGTTCTTTCCAATACTCTGTTGGGCAAGCCGCGCGCCCTGGCCAGCTCCACATAATCCTCTTGGGCGAAGGAAAGCAAGTAAGAGCGCCAGGTATACACGAACTGGAAGAATAGGTTGATCACAACCGCGCTGACTGGCAACACAAAGTAGCGCAGGTTGGAGGTAAACAATTGCCAGTCGTCGGCCCCAGGCACCACCCGCCCCATGCCGGAGGCAGGTAGCCAGCGCAATTGCACGGCAAAGATCAGCACCAGCAGCAGGCCAATCACCCAACTGGGAAATGTAGACAGCGGGGCCAGGAAGGAGATCACGCGGTCCAGCCTGGAGCCGGGCTGGCGGGACAAGCGCAAGGCCAGTGGCAGGCCGACAAAAAATACGATCAGGTTTGAAAGACCCACCAGAAGCAGCGTATTGGGCAGGGCCTGCTTCACGATCGCGTTGACCGAGGTCGCCTGAGAATTGGTGGGCAGCTGGGCTCGCAGCTGACGGTGAGTGATCTCGCCCCAGT
Source organism: Anaerolineales bacterium (assembly GCA_019637805.1). NCBI lineage: Bacteria > Bacillati > Chloroflexota > Anaerolineae > Anaerolineales > Anaerolineales bacterium. The sequence goes on from JAHBVB010000001.1 coordinate 75,007, forward strand.
CAAGGGTCAGCGCTCGAACAGCCAAGCGCACCTGGCGTACTAAATAAGGGTCATTAAAGCCCGCTTCGTCCAACAGGTGAGCTTCGATCACCTGCAACTCCACGCGGTCTTGAGAAAATGTCTGTGCGCGGAACTCACGCGTGGCCTGCAGTTCAATCTGCCGGGCTAGGTTGGCCTCGAGCACTCCGTTGGTGTTGGCAACAATCACAGTCAGGCATATGCCAAAAAATACGGTGAGTCCTACCGTCAGGCTGCGTTTGAGCACAAACGCTACAATACGGTAGGCAGGGTGGGCGAGGAATGAATCGAGCTGCATTAAATCACCTAGAGAAAACAGCAATACCTGACGTATGTGCAAAAACAGCCAGCGCATGAAGGCTGGCTGTTTTTTCGAGTAGCGGGGGCAGGACTCGAACCTGCGACCTTCGGGTTATGAGCCCGACGAGCTGCCACTGCTCCACCCCGCGGCAGACAAAGATATTATCACGTCCCCTTGGACTGCGTCAAGGGCCTGGGTAAAAAAGCCAGTTCATCCACGCATCCCAGGGGCTGGAAACAGCCGGAGTGGCCTGGAATTGCACCACCGCCTCCGGAGTTGCGTCCGCCGGCGCGATGGGGATCACCACAAAGTCGCCGTCGCGTGACCAGCGTGCATCCTCGCGGGCCCACTCCTCCACCGCGGCCTGGGAGGTGGCATAAGCGATCTGGTCTTCCAGGCTGGTTTGCGTGGCAGCCAGCTCGGTCAGGCGCGCCTGCTGGTTCTCCAATTGCTCGCTCAGCCGCAGGTACTCTGAAACGCGCTGTGTAAAGGCCAGCAGCACGAACACCAGCAGCATGGCGCCTACCACCAGCGGAAAGCGCTGTACGAACTTGACGATCTTTTCCACGACAGAAGTCTACCTTGCTGCACAAGCAGGTGCAAGCTGCAGGCCAGCTGGAAACAAAAACGGGCGCAAAATGCGCCCGCTGTGTGCCGAAGGTGGGAGTCGAACCCACACGAGCTTTCGCTCACTACGCCCTGAACGTAGCGCGTCTGCCAGTTCCGCCACTTCGGCTGGAGGCGATATTCTAACCGGAATGTGCCGCCTGTCAACATATCCTGGCAAACTGCCTGGCCCGCGCTGCCTGTGCCGCGAAAATACCTGGTCTATAATTTGAAGCGATGGAATTTTCCTGGCCCAGCATCGCCGCCCTCTTGGAAAGCCCCTTAGCCAGCACAGTCTACGTATTGCTGGCGCTTCTGTTGCTCACCGGCAGCAGCCTGTGGCTGCAAAGCCACCGGGAGCAGGTTTTCTCCGCCGGGGCCGGCCGCGCCTTTGGCTGGCTGATGGCCCTGCGCCTGCTGCAGGCCGTCGTGTCCGCAACCGCCTGGTGGGGTGAGCCTACTGCGGCCTGGGCGCTGCCGGCGCTGGAACGCGGCGTGCAGCTGATCAGCCTGGTGGCGCTGGCCTGGTTGTGGGCCAGGCAGCCGCGGTCACGCTGGTTGGCCGTGGGCCTGCTGGCGGCCGTCGCCGTGGCAGGTGGCTTAATGGCCAGCTGGATGAACGCGCCGGAGGGTGCCCGTTTCAATTATTCGGGTCTGGACTACATATGGAGCGCCGCCAGCCTGCTGGCGCTGGCCGTGGCTGCCGCCCTGGTCTGGCGTCAGGAAAAGCGCGCCGGGCTGGGCATTGTCGTGCTGCTCACCTTGGGTCAGGTGCTGCACATGCTTCTCGCCGAGCCATTCGGCAATATGCCTTTCATTACCCAGGCGGCGCACCTGCTCAGCCTCTTGGCGCTCAGCCGCTTGCCTGCCCCGGCAGCAACCCCAGCCCCGCAAGGCCTGGTGCTGGAGCCCTCTCCTGAGATCGAAGAATACATCCCAGAAGGGTTTGAGCTGCCCCCCGTCCCCGAAGAGCCTGCAAGCCTGGCGGCAGCCCCGCTCAACCTGGAAGATCTAGCCAGGCAGGTGGCCGAAGCTTACAAAGCGGACTTATGCGTCTTCGCCCAGACCAATACCGAAGACAGCTACCTGGAGCTGGTCAGCGGCTACAACTTGCTGCGCGACCAGGCCACCCAGCCTGCCGATCTGCCGTTGGTGGAGATGCCGTTGCTGACCGACGCCCTGCTGAACAGCAAGCCCCTCACACTCTCCGTAGACACGGATTCGGAAGAGCTCACCGCGCTCTCCCAGGCCCTGCGCCTGTCCTTCCCTGCCTTTCTCATGGCCCAACCGCTGGCTGGCCTGCTGGACGCCAAGCCATGGACCGCTCTGCTTCTGAACCTGACCAGCGCCTGGCAGCCCGAAGATGAGCGCGCCCTGCAAAGCGACGCCGGTGAACTGGCGGATCGCCTGGCCGAAAGCCTGCAGCACTACGGCCTGCGGGCCGCCAGCCCTGCGGTGGAGCTGCTGCCCGCCCCCGCCAGTGAAGAGGTCGAAACTCTGCTGAGCCAGTTGGAAAACCTCAGCCATGAGAATGAGCGCTACCGCCAGGACGTGCAGCGCTTGCTGACTCATATTGACGAACTGCAAAACGAGGGCGTGCAAGAAGATGCCCAGGCGCTGCACAGCAATGAGCTGGTGGCGGCCCTGCAGCAAGAGAACGAAACCCTGAAACAGTCGCTGGCCGCCAACCGGTCCACCCTCGAAGCGCAAAGCGACGACACGCCCGAAACCCGCCAGGCCCGCGAAGAACTGCGCCTCGCCTTGCAAGAGATCGCTGCACTGCATGAGGAACTGGCCCACGCGCAGCAAACCACCCTGCTGCCAGCCGGGCTGCCCGCGCAGCCGATCAACGCCAAGCAGATGGAGGTCATCGCTTCGATCGCCCAGGAGCTGCGCCAGCCGCTCTCCTCAGTGGTTGGCTACACCGACCTCCTGCTCGGCGAATCGGTGGGCATCCTCGGGGCGTTGCAGCGCAAGTTCCTCGAGCGCGTGCGCCACTCCACCGAGCGCATGAACACACTGATCGACAACCTGATCCACATTGCCGAGCTGGATGAAGGCGGCTACAGCACCCAGCGCAAGCCGGTCGAACTGGGCAGCGTGATCGACGACGCCATCAGTCAGATGCGCCCCCGCCTGCAAGAAAAACAGATCGCCCTGCGCGTGGACCTGCCGGATCAATTGCCCGAGCTCAACACCGACCGGGACGCGCTGCAGCAGATCCTCTACCATTTGCTGCAAAACGCCGATGCCGCCACGCCCAGCGGCGGGGAGATTACCCTGCGCGCCCTGGTGGACAGCCAGGTGGAACTGGGCGACTTTGCCCTGCTCCAAGTCAGCGATAGCGGCGGCGGCATCCCCGAAGAGGAATTGCCGCGCGTCTTCTCACGCGTCTACCGCGCCAGCAACCCGGTCATCCCCGGCGTAGGCGACACCGGCGTGGGCCTGACCATCGCCGAAACGCTGACCCAGGCCCTGGGCGGCCGCATTTGGGTGGAAACCGAAAGCGGCGTGGGCGCCACTTTTAGCATCCTGCTACCCCTCAACCCCCAAGCAAACGCATAATTCCGCAGGGAACCATTTTCCCTGTCGATACGTTATGGTTATTAAGTGGCCCGATTATTGCATCGCACCCCAATGATGAAGACGCGTCTCTTTGCCAGCATTTTGCTCTGTCTGCTTTTGGCCGCCTGCGCCCCAGGCATGAGCCCGCTGGGTCCCCAGGCCACGCCGACCGCCACGCCTTTTCTGCCCAACTTTGCCGGCCAGCCCGCCGGGTCTGAAACCAGCCCCACGCCAGACACGCGTGACCTGATCCCCATCCCTTTTGAAAACTACCCCGCCCCCACTGCCCAGTCGGACATCGCCCTGCCGGATCCGGTGGGCCGCTTCATCCAACCGGAAGGGCAGGTCAATATCCTGTTGCTCGGCTCTGACCAACGGCCCAATGACGGCGGGTTTCGCACTGACGTGATCTTGCTGGCCACCCTGAACCCGGCCGGTGAACTGGTTAACCTCACCTCGTTCCCGCGCGACCTGTATGTCTATGTGCCAGGCTGGAAAATGGACCGCATTAATGCCGCCTTCGTGCGCGGCGGCTTCGAAATGATGGCCGACACGATGGAATACAACTTTGGCGTGCGCCCGGACCATTATGTGCTCGCCACCTTCTGGGGTTTCAGATCCATCGTCGACACTTTGGGCGGCATCACCGTGCAGTCTGCCCGCGGGCTCAGCGACCAGCGTGACGGCCACGGCATCTATTCGGTGCCGGCCGGGTCCGTCTTCATGGACGGCGAGACCGCCCTCTGGTATGTGCGCTCACGCGCCACCAGCAGCGACTTTGACCGTACTCGCCGCGAGCAGGAAGTGCTGCAGGCCATCTTCTACCGCATGATCAGCATTGACGCCATCGCCCGCGCCCCCCAGCTCTACGATCAATACCGCCAGAGCGTCACCACAGATGTCAGCCTCAGCCACATCCTGCCGCTGCTGCCTCTGGCCGCCAAGCTCGGCGCCGGCGGCGGCCACTCCGGCCACTACGCCGTCGGGCCGGAGGATGTCAGCAGCTTCCGCACCTCCACCGGCGCCGCCGTGCTGCTGCCCGACCGCGCCAAAGTACTCAACATCATGCGCCAGTCGCTCAACGTGGCCTCCGCCAGCAGCAATTAGCCTTCAGCATTCCGCACTCCCCATCCTGAGCGCAGCGAAGGATCTTTCTACACACCTCATCCTGAACGGCGTAGGCGTTATGAAGGAACCCCACTGTGCCAATGGCTCCTTCAAGCCCGGCTCGCAAAAAGCTCTGCAACCCTCCCAGCCAACCAGCCTCATTCTGCAAGACGCTTGACATCCTGCCCACCTTCTCGCGTACTTGCACTCTCGCGTGCGATAATCCGCCTAGCCAACCACTCACCGCCAAAAAGATATATTAATCGGCCCAAAACCCCCGCCCCCCAGCGCGTTAATATATCTTTTTGACAACCGGCCCGCAAAAGCATTTGACAATCGCAACCACCCCCTCTACACTCGCAAGCATGACTATACGCAACGCCGAATCGCTCACCGCCCGCAGCCCGCTGCCGCCAGCCATCGCTGCCTGGGCGCTCTACCTGCAAGACCAGGGCTCCTCCACCCACACAGTCAAGGCCTTCACCGCAGATGTGCGCCTGCTGGCCACCTGGCTGCCGGCAGACCAGAGCCTGGGCGGCATCAGCACCAAGGATTTGGACAACTTCCTGGAATGGATGCAAACCGAGCGCGGCGTGCCCTGCAGCCCCAAGACCTTTGCCCGCCGCATCACCTCCCTCAAAGCCTTCTTTCGTTGGCTGCAGGCCGCCGGCGTGACCCAGGCGGACCCGGCCGAAGCCGTGGTGCAGAAATCTGTGCTCAGCCCGCTGCCGGGCGTGCTGACCGAGGAGCAGCAGGCCCAGGTGCTCAAGGCCGCCGGACGTCTGCGCCGCGGCCGCAAGCCGGACGCGCGCAGCTATGTGCTGCTCTCGCTCTTGCTCAGCACCGGCATCAAGAAGGGCGAAACCCTGGCGCTGACCACCAATCACATTGACCTGGAAGCCGCCAACGGCCCGCTGGTCTTCGTGCGCTACGCCAATCCCAACGACCGCTACAAAGAACGCAAGATCGCCCTGCCCGCCGATTGGGTCGAAGCCTATCAGGAATACCGCGGCCAATACGACCTCAGCGAGCGTCTGTTTCCCTGGTCGCCGCGCCGCCTGGAATATTTGCTGCAAGACCTGGGTGAATCTGCCGGGTTGGACGCGCAGCTGTCCTTCCTGATGTGCCGTTGGACCTGCGCGCTGAATGACCTGCGCGCCGGCATGGAAGAGAACAAAATTCGCCAAAAATTGGGTGTGTCTGAGATCCAATGGCGCGAACTGGGCATGAAACTGCACCAGCTGCGCGGACATGAGCAGCTCAGCTTGCTCTAACGCCTAGTCTTTGTCCTGCATGCGGATGCTCAGCCCGATGCCGCCAAATTCCTCGCAGACAAATACAGGTTCCGCCGGGGTGCTCAACTCCGGTCGGAAGCGGTAGCCGATCTCGGCAAAGTCTTGCAAACTCTGGGCGTCCGCCACCTGGTGGGTGATCAGCCAGCGGGCAAAGGCGCCCCGTGCAACTTTGGCATGCACCACCACAAAGCCGGGCTGGCCGGTCTTGGGGCTTACCGTCAGGAACTTGGGGGCTACCACGCGTTCCATATCGACATATTTGCCGACCGCATCAAAGTATTCGGCGGCCGCCAGGTTCACCAACAGGCCAGCGGCGGGCAGCAAAGCGGCGATGCGCTCACCCCAATAGGCATACAGGGTCTTGACGGCCAAGCCGGGTAACTTGTAGCCCATCTCCAGACGGTAGGGAGTGATGCCGTCCAGCGGCCGCAAGGCGCCATACAGGCCGGAGAGAATGTGCAAGTGCTCGTCCGCATAGGCCCGCTCCCGGGCATCCAGCGTCGGGGCTTGCATGCCGCTGTAAATATCGCCAATAAAGGCGTCGATCGCCGCCGTCTGTGCGCCGGGGTCGGCATGCCAGTCAGCGATCAGCGCCTGGGTCTTCTCCGCCAGCGCCGGCGACAATTTCATCATCGCCGCCAGCTGCTGGGCGGGCATGCCTTTCAGGTAGCGGTCCAGCTCCTGCGCCTGGGCGATCAATTGGGGCTTGCGCAAGCCGGCCTGCGGATCCGTCCGCATGGCCTTGGAGGAATGGATCACAATATGCATGGGCGACCTTTATGGCATGGAATGCGTGAGCTGCAAGTGTAGCACCCGCTGGCTGGCGGCCTGCAAGCGCACCGGGTGCGCAGGGCGGTAGCCGGCCACCCACACGATCGCTTCGCCGCTGCAAACCAGCGGCCAGGCCGCCCGCGCCCGCTGGGGCAGCTTGGCGTTGATGAAGAAATCCGAAAGCCTTTGATGGCCACCCTTCAGCCCCAACGGCTGAAAACGGTCGCCGGGCTGCGGGCGGCGCACAGTCAGCGGACCAGGCAAAGTATCCGCATCCAGCCAGGCTTGCAAGCCGTCAGCAGCGGCCCAGCCCGCCGGGGCGGCGGCCCAGCCCGCCTGCAGGCGCCAGCCAGCCGGCAGGTCCAGCGCCGCGGGCACCGGCAGTGGCTGCGGTTGTGCCTCAGCTTGCGGCCACTCCAGGGGCAGGTCGGCTTCGGGAGCCGCCAGCCAAAGCGCATCGCCTTCCAGCCAAAGCTGCAAGGCGCCTGGCCAGTCCAGCCGGCCGACCGAGCTGGGACCAGTGGCCAGCTCCAGGCTGGCCTGCACCGTCTCAAAGCTCAGCTCGCCCGGCGCGCCCAGTTCGCTCCAGGCGCGGCGCAGCAGGCTACGCTGCAATGCCAGCGGCTCGCCGCGCAAAGCGGCGCGGCTCAGGCGCAGGTACTCTGCGCCACGCGCCGCCAGGCTGCGCTGCCAGGCCGCCTGGCTCAGCGCATCCAGCACGGCCTGCTCGGCGGCCAGCAGGTCAGCAGTCTGGGTCAGACGCCGCGCGGCCCCAGGGGCAGCCGCCTCCAGGGGAGGCAACAGTTCATGGCGCACGCGGTTGCGGAAGAAGCGCGTGTCCGCATTCGATTCGTCTTCTATGGGGGTCAGATCATGAGCCAGGCAATAGGCTTCCAGCTCGGCACGCGTCACGCCCAGCAAAGGACGCAGCAAGGGGATCGTTTCGCTCCAGGGGTTGGGCAGCCAGCGGGGCTGCATGCTGCGCAGGCCCGCCGGCCCGGCCCCGCGCAGCAAGTGCATCAGCACGGTTTCGGCCTGGTCGTCGGCCTGGTGGGCGCTCAGCACAGCCGCCGCGCCTTCAGCGGCGGCTGCCTCAAACAAAAAAGCATAGCGCCGTTTTCGGGCCGCTTCTTCGATGGAGAGCTTGTGCTCTGCAGCGTATGCGCCCACATCCTCCCGGCGGGTGATGAAGCCGGCGCCCAGGCTGCGGGCCAGCTCCCCGGCCTGGCGGGCTTGCTGCGCCGAACTGGGGCGCAGGCCGTGGTCCAGGTGGGCAGCCAGCACAGCCTGGTTTGCCGCCCGCAGGGCGTGCAGCAGGGCCAGGCTGTCCACCCCGCCCGAAAAGCCCAAAAGCAGCCGGTCGGCGGGGCCAACGCCCTGGTCTGTGAGGCTTTGCAGAACCTGTGGCAGCAGCATGGCTCAAATTATAGCTGTGGGCAGAATCTCGCGGCCGCCTGTATACTTAGGCAGGTTAAAATACGCACAACAAAAATCTATGAGTTCTGAACAAGCGGTTTACAAGATCCTGGTCGTGGACGATGACTTGGATACCCTGCGTTTGGTGGGCACTACCCTGGAAAAACAGGGCTACCAGATCATTCCCGCCAAAGACGGCGTGGAAGCCTTGGAACGCGCCGCAATCGACGCCCCAGACCTGATCCTGCTGGATGTGATGATGCCTGGCATCAACGGCTATGAGGTCACCCGCCGCTTACGCCAGGAACCGCGCACAGCAAAGACCCCCATCATTTTATTTACCGCCAAAGCCCAGGTAGACGACAAGGTCGCCGGCCTGGAAGCCGGCGCCAACGAATATCTGACCAAGCCCACCCACCCGGCCGAGCTGGTGGCCCGCGTGCGCAGCCTGCTCAAGCAGAGCACGGGCGGCGCGCCAAGCCCTGCGGCTGCGCCTGCGCCACTGCAAAGCAGCCTGCCGCCGGCTCACTTCGACAGCGGCCGCGGCCAAATGTATGGCGTGATTGCGGCCAAGGGCGGCCAGGGCGTCTCCAGCCTCAGCATCAACCTCGGGGCCACCTTGCACCAGCAATACAGCGAGCAGGGCGTCATCGTGGCGGAAATGCGCCCGGGCCATGGCGACATCAGTGCCTGGCTGGGCTACACCAACGCCCAGGGCATGAACGACCTGCTGCGCATAGAGCCTTCAATGATCACCGCCAGCCGGGTTGAACAAGCCCTGGTGGCCTACAAATCCGGCCTCAAACTGCTGCTGGCTTCCAACCGCCCCAGCGACGCCAGCCTGATCAACGCCCATGCCCAACTGGAGGCGGTGGTCAGCCAACTGCCCAAGCTGGCCGCCCACACCGTGTTGGACCTGGGCGTGGGCATGCCCCTCGGCATTCAGCGCGCCGTGCAGCTCTGCGACCGGGTCCTGCTGGTGGTGGAGCCGGATGTGCACACTATGCCGCAGACCAAAGCGCTGCTGCAAGATCTGCTGGACCTGGGCATCTCCAAATCGCGCATCTTGGGCGTTTTGATGAGCCGGGTGCGCACCGAAATGATGATGAACGCCAACGAGGCGCAAAAAGAACTGGGGATCGAGCTGGAAGCGGTGTTCACCCCCGCCCCGGAACTGGCTTACCAGGCCGCCCGCACTCACCAGCCGATGGTCAGCCTGGAGGGCGCCAGCTTCACCAGCCAGCAAGCCGACAAGCTGGCCAAGCTGCTCACTCAGGGCGTGCCGCGCAACTAGCGCGCGCCGCGCCGCCCAAACTGGCGCTCGAGCATGTCGATCGCCAGGTGGATCATCGTCGGGCGCCCGTGGGGACAGGTGCGCGGCGCCTGACAGGCCTCCAAGTCCAACAACAATTGCCGCTGCTCCTCGGGGGAGAGTGACTGCCCGGCCTTGACGGCGGCGCGCTTGCAAATCCGCGCGATCAAGCGAGCTTCGATCTCTTTTTCCAGTGGGGTTTCATCTTCCTCGAAGTCCTCGACCACAGCACGCAAGGCGGCTTCAGGGTCACTGCCCAGCAGCAGGGCCGGAATAGCCCGAACCCGGTAGGTTTGCGGGCCGAAAGGCTCGATCTCAAAGCCCAGGCCGGAGAGCACATCCAACTGCGGATCCAGCAGCTGTGCCTGGGCCGGGCTCAGCTGCACTGTGGCCGGCTCCAGCAAAGCCTGCGAGGCGATCTGCGTCCTCTGCGCCTGGAAGCGCTCGAAGAGCACGCGCTCATGGGCGGCGTGCTGGTCCACCAGGTAGAGGCCATCTGGCCCTTCGGCCACCAGGTAAGCGGCGCCTACCTGGCCCACCAGGCGCAGCAAGGGCACGCCGCTGCCCGGCAGGGCCGGCTGCGCCTGCGGGGGAGCTTGGCCGTCTTCGGGGGCGGCCAAGCCCAACGAGACCGGCTCTTCCATCAGTGGTTCTGGCTGGGCCGGCAGCGGCCGCCAGGCCAAGCCAGCCTGCACCGGTTCCAGGGTGGGCAGCGGCGAGTAAGCCAGCAACGCGCGGCGCACGGCGCGCTGTAAGGCGCTGAAGACCGCATCGCGGTCGGCAAAGCGCACTTCGGCCTTGGTGGGGTGTACATTCACATCCACCATCTCCGGCGGCAATTGAAGGAAGAGCACCACCAGCGGGAAGCGCCCCACCATCAGCATGCCGCGATAGGCTTGCAGGACGGCGCTGGAGAGCGCCGGATCATGCACCCAACGGCCATTGACGAAGAAGGTCATCTCCGAGCGGTTGGAACGAGTGACATCCAAGGGACTGATGAAGCCTTCGATATGAATGGCGCCCTGGGGCGCATCCACTTGCAGCATGCGGCGGGCCAGCTGGGCATCGTAGAGCACGGCCAGCACCTCGCGCCGGTCGCCGTTGCCGCTGGTGTGCAGGGTGGGACGACCTTCCAACTCCAGAGAGAAACGCACCTGGGGATAGGCCAATGCATAGCAAGCCACCAGGGTGCTGATGTGGCGCCGCTCAGTGGGCTCGCTTTTGAGGAACTTGCGCCGGGCAGGCGTGTTGAAGAACAGATCCGCCAGCTGCACCACCGTGCCGGGCGCGGCAGGCATGGCCTGTAGTTGGCCCAGGCGGCCCCCGTCGGCTTGCACTTGTGCGCCGCCGGCGCTGTCGCCGGGGCGGGAGATCAGCGTCAGCCGGCCGACCGAACCCAGGGCGGCCAGCGCTTCGCCGCGAAAGCCCAAGGTACGGATGGCGGCCAAATCTTCCACGCGGCTGAGTTTGCTGGTGGCGTGGCGCTGCAAGGCCAGCGGCAATTCATCCGCCGGGATGCCGCGGCCATCATCGCTGACTTCGATCAGCTCCTGGCCGGCGCCCAGAACCCGGATGCTGATCTGGCTGGCGCCCGCGTCCAGGGCGTTTTCCAGCAGTTCTTTGACGACCGAAGCCGGCCGCTCCACCACCTCGCCGGCAGCGATCTGGGAAGCCAACTCATCAGGCAGCACTTGGATGGGCATGCTGGAAAGCGTAAAGCGGATAGAGAGCAACGTCAAGGGCAAACTCGATTGCAGCTTGTTTCAGTACGTGATACTCTGTGGCGCTGTTCGTTTTATCCCTACAAGGAGAACCTGAAGACGATGAAAATGCTGAGATCGCGTAAAGCTGTTTGGAGCGCCCTGCTGGCGCTGATGTTGCTGTTGGCCGCCTGTGGTGGCAGCCCGGCCCCCGCTGAGGAAGCCGTGGCGCCTGAAGCAGGCGAAGCCACCAGCCAGCCGCTTGAACCGGCGGAACCTGAAGTAATCGGTGGCGGCCAGTGCGCCAATGAGTACTACCCCGTAGCGGAAGGGGCCACCTGGACCTATGCCGGCACTGGCAGCACCGGGGATTACACCTGGACGGCCAGCATGAGCGGCGTGAGCGACAACGGCTTCACCCTCACCAACACCTTTAACGTGGACGGCGACACCGTGGTTGCCACCCAGCAGTGGAGCTGCACCAATGAAGGTGTAGCTGCCCTGCAGTTTGGCGGCGGCCCGGAAGCCTCGGTGATGGCCACCGGAGTGGATGCCACTTTCGAAACCACCGGTTCCAGCGGCTATAGCTTCCCGAACACGATCCACATCGGTGATACCTGGCAGCAGAGCTACAACATCCAAGGTGTGATGAACATGGCCGATGGGCTGAGCGCCAATACCACCGGTCTGGTCACGCATATCTACACCGCCCAGGCGGAAGAGACGGTCACGGTGCCCGCCGGCGAGTTCCAGACCATCCGGATTCTGGTGGAGACCAACCTGCAACTGCAAGTTGAACTGATGGGCGTCACTCTGCCCTTCAGCATCGACTCGCAAACCACATCCTGGCTGGCTCGCAACGTGGGCTGGGTGCGCAGTGACAGCGGCCTGGCCATCGAAGGCGGCGAGGCGATGAACTCGGTCGTCGAGATGCAGAGCTACCATATCCCCTAGCTGTCTGTGTTCCTAAACATAAAGGCCCGCCGATTGGCGGGCCTTTTATGTTCAAGAATTGGGTGACCAGGGCGGAGCCGTATTGGCTTTGCCCTGATTCCACAATTGGTAGGTCAATTGCATATGGCCGACATGCAAGCTGTAATGGGCGATGACATGCTGCAGGATCCAGCGCACCGGGTGGACATGCCCGTCATAGGTCAGGCTGGATGCGAGCCGCTCTGCATCCAAAGCGGACAGCACTTGGTGGCTCTGGGCAGCCACAGCGGCCAGCCTCTCCAGGATCTCATCGGCTGAACCGGCGACGAAGGCGAACTCCGCCTCACGCCGGCGGGTGTGCGGCAGGCCGCCGATCAGCTCCCCAATCCAAAAGTGCTCCGAGCCGGCGGTGTGCATGCCCAGCACGGCCAGGGAATTGACCCCATCGGCACCCTCCGGCAGTTCGGGCCGCCAATTGAGGCCTGCCAGCGGCGTGCTGTGGATGATGCCGCCCACCTGGCCGCGTATACGCTCCAGCGTTTGCAAGGTCTGCTGGACTTCGGGGAGCATCTCTCCAGTCATGCCGCCTACTTGACGATGCCGCCGTCGGTCAGCTTGCGCAGGTCACTCAGCGCGGCCTGGATCTCGGCGCCGGTTACGGGGCGGTCCTGGCTGACGTGCTTCAGCGCGCCGGCCTCGGCCTGCTCCACGGCGACTTCGCCCACGGTGCGGTCTTCTTTCAAGGCCTGCTTGACCAGCGCGGCGCCGGCCTGGTAGCCGATGACCGGGTTGAGGGCGGTGACGATGATGGCATTGCGTGAGAGCCAGCCCTCGGCCTTTTCGCGGTTGGCAGTCAGGCCGACCACACATTTGTCGGTAAAGGCGCGCACCGAGCCGATGATGACCTGCATCTCCTCAAAGAGATTGTGGGCGATGATCGGCATCATCACGTTGAGCTCCAACTGGCCGGCGGCGGCGGCCAGGGCCACCGTGGTGTCGCAGCCCATCACATGGTACATGGCCATGTTGAGCATTTCAGCCATGACCGGGTTGACCTTGCCCGGCATGATGCTGGAACCAGGCTGCAGGGCCGGCAGGCGGATCTCATCCAGGCCCGTGGAGGGGCCGGAGGAAAGCAAACGGAAGTCATTGGCGATGCGGGTGAGGGTCACCGCCAGGGTGCGCAGGCTGGCGGAGAAATCGGCCGCATCGGCCAGGGATTGCATGCTTTCGAACAGGTCGTCCGAGGTGTGCAGTTCAAGGCCGGTGATCTCGGAAAGCTGCTTGACCATGCCGGCATGATAGTCAGGGTGGGCGTTGAGCCCGGAGCCGGTGGCGGTGCCGCCGATGCCCAGGCGGCGCAGCCCTTCGGCGCTGCGCCGGATGCGGGCGGCATCGCGTTCCACGGCCTTGGCATACCCGCCAAATTCCTGGCCCAGGCGCACCGGTACCGCATCCTGCAGGTGGGTGCGGCCGGATTTGACGATATCGTCGAATTCCTTGGCCTTGGCATTCAGGGCGGCGGTCAAGCCATCCACCACGCCCAGCAATTCCTCCAGACGCCAGAGGGCGCCCAGGCGGATGGCGGTGGGGATGGTGTCATTGGTCGACTGGGCCATATTGACATGGTCGTTGGGGTTGACCAACTTCTCGCCCAGGATCTGGTTGGCGCGAGCGGAGAGCACCTCATTGACGTTCATATTGTGGCTGGTGCCGGCGCCGGCCTGGAAAGGATCGACGACGAACTGGTCGCGCCACTGGCCGTCCATCACTTCGGCGGCCGCGGTGGCGATGGCCTGGGCCTTGTCTTTGTCCAGCAGGCCCAGGTCGGCATTGACCTCAGCCGCGGCGCGCTTGATGGCGGCCATGGACCAAACGAAGGCCGGCCAGGGCTTGAGACCGGAGATGGGGAAATTGTCTACGGCGCGCTGGGTTTGCGCGGCGTAGAGCGCATTGGCGGGGACTTGGACCTCGCCGAGTGAGTCTTTTTCAATGCGGAAGTCTGTGCTCATGGGTTCCTTTTCCGAATGAGTTGGTTCTGCTCTCTATTTTAATGCATCTGCTGGCGGGCAACTACAGGCGCAGTTGCGACTGTGCCGGTCTAGGTGATTTGTTAAGGTGGGCAGGACAAAAGATATATTAATCGTGCGGGGGGCAAGGGGTTTAATCAAACTTTGGGTTGTGCACCCGGCAACCTGGCCCAAGACAAGCCGATTAAAGCATAGGCTTGGCGGCTGAGGTGAGTTTGGTGGAGCGTGTCAAGGAGGTGGGTTCGCCTCCTGGTAAGGGTCGTGCACTGGGATGGCTGCATAAAACCAGATTGCTTCGTCCGTCAGGCAGCGGCAGGTCTGCCGCTGCCTGTACTCCTCGCAATGACGGAGGGTATGGATCTGGGTCTTCAGGGGTGACACGGGCTGGATGGCTGGAGAGATTTGTTGTCAGGGGACAGCGGCAAGCCCCCTGCCTGTACTCCTCGCAATGACGGAGGGTATGGATCCGGGTCTTCAGGGGTGACACGGGCTGGATGGCTGGAGAGATTTTGTTGTCAGGGGACAGCGGCACCCCCCTGCCTGTACTCCTCGCAATGACGGAGGGCTATAAAAAAAGAGCCCGCCAAATGGCGGGCTCTTTGCTGTGCAACGTTTACTTGGCGTGCTGCTGCCAACCGTCCCAGTAACCCGGGCCGTTTTCGAAGTAGTCGTAGTTCGACTGAACATCATCACGCAGGTTGACGGTCTCGCCAGCTGCCAGGGTCTTGGTGCTCGCGATCTCCACCGCATGGCCGTGGTGATTGCTGCCAGAGAACACCTGGTCGAAGCCAGGGGTGCCAACCGGCTTGGCCTGGCTCTCGCCACCTTTGGCGGAGTAGGCATCAGGCACTTCATCCTCGGTGAAAATGGCCTCGTAAGGACATTCCGGGATGCAGGCGCCGCAGTCAATGCAGGTGGCCGGGTCGATGTAGTAGAGCGGATACTTGTCCTGAGGCATGCCGGGAACGATACATTCCACAGGGCACACTTCAACGCAACCGCCATCGCGTAGACACAAGCTTGTGATGATGTGAGTCATGGATTACTCCTTCGTTGAGCTTGATTTTACTCTTACCAGCCTGTTTTAGCCAGCGAAGCGCTTGGCTACCTCAGCCCAGTTGACCACGTTCCACCAAGCAGTGATGTAATCGGGGCGGCGATTCTGATAGTTGAGGTAATAGGCGTGTTCCCACACGTCGACGCCCAGGATGGGGGTGTGGCCGCTCGAGAGCGGCGTGTCCTGGTTGGGCGTGGAGACCACGTCCAAGCCACCATCGGACTTCTTCACCAGCCAGGCCCAACCGCTGCCAAACTGGCCGACGCCGGCCTTGGCGAGCTTGTCCTGGAAGCTGGCAAAATCACCAAAGGCTTTGTTGATGGCCTCGGCCAGGTCGCCTTCCGGCTCCCCACCGCCGTTGGGGGACATAATCTCCCAGAACAGGGTGTGGTTGTAGTGGCCGCCGCCGTTGTTGCGCACGGCGGTGCGAATGTCTTCGGGAATGCTGTTGAGATCCTTGAGCAAGTCCTCGATGGACTTATCGGCCAGGTCGGGATGCTTCTCGATGGCCGCGTTGAGGTTGTTCACATACGCCTGGTGGTGCTTGCCATGATGGATTTCCATGGTGCGCGCATCAATGTGCGGTTCCAGCGCAGCGGGTTCATAGGGAAGGTTGGGAAGCGAAAATGCCATAGCTGCAGCTCCTTGGTTGGTTGTGGTTAAGCTGAAAACGGGCAGGAAACTCCTGCGTTACAATACGAACGAACTCTTTCATTGTAATTAGCCCCTTACCCCTTGTCAAGAAAACCACAATTTGAGCGCTATTTCGCCCCCTAGCACCAAACTTCCGCCGCATTTGGTGCTCTTTGTGGGCATCCTGGCGGTCTCGTCCTCGGCGCTGCTGATCCGCTATGCCCAGCGTGAGGCGCCGTCGCTGGTGATCGCGGCCTTTCGCATGGGCTTTTCAGCCCTGATCCTGCTGCCGCTGACCCTGCCGCGTCATGCGCCTGAGCTGCGCCGGCTGACCCGGTTCGAGCTGGGCCTGGCCGCCCTGGGCGGCGGCTTGCTGGCGCTGCACTTCGCCAGCTGGATCCTCTCGCTGGAGTACACCAGCGTGGCCAGTTCCGTGGTGCTGGTGACCACCAATCCGCTATGGGTGGCCCTGCTGGCCCCGCTCTTCCTCAAAGAGCGCCTGACCCCAGCGGTGCTGCTTGGCATGCTGGTGGCCCTGAGCGGCGGCTTGTTGGTTGGGCTGAGCAGCAGCGGCAATCTGGCGGCCGGCAGCCAGCCCTTGCTGGGTAACTTTTTGGCGCTGGTAGGCGCCTGGACCGGGGCGGGGTATATCCTGATCGGCCGGCGGCTGCGCCCCGTGCTGCCGCTGACGCCGTACATCTTTCTGGTGTACGGCATGGCGGCGCTGGTGCTGGCGGCCATGCTGGCCTTCTCCGGGCTGCCGGTGAGCGGTTTTTCCAGCGAGATCTACCTCTACATGCTGCTACTGGCCCTGCTGCCGCAGCTCTTGGGCCATTCCAGTTTCAACTGGGCGCTGGCGCACCTGCCGGCTTCCTTCGTATCGATTGCGCTGCTGGGCGAACCTGTAGGCGCCATCATTCTGGCGTTCTTTTTGCTGGGGGAGACGCCCGGGCTGTTGGAATTGTTGGGCGGCGCATTGATCCTGGCCGGCATTTTCATCGCCACCGTGCAGCCCAGCGCCAAAAAGGGTGGCTGAGTATAATTAATCCGGTTGTGCTGTACCCTTAGGAAGGAGTGCTATGTTAATTCGCTGCAAACACTGTTACACCCCATTCACCCTCAGCCAGGAAGGCGCAGTTGCCGCCTTGGCGGAAGTACAGGCCAACAATTACAAGTATTACAACGCCCACTGCCCCCGCTGTGGGCGCCCGAACTCCGTGGCCATGGCCCAGCTGATGCGGGAAGTGCCCGCTGAGACCCGGCAGGCGGCCGCAGCCCCTGCGGCCAAACCGGCCGCCGGCGCCAAGCCCGCCGCCGCAACCGCTGCGCGCCAGGCCGCCAGCAAGCCCAAGCCGTCCAAAGCTGAGGTGGAGAAGGCCATGAAGGCCGCCGCCGAAAAGGCCACCACGAAGAAAGCTGCCGCAAAGCCCGCGGCCGCAAAGCCCACGGCCGCAAAACCCGCGGCGGCGAAACCCGCAACCGCAAAACCCGCAGCCAGCAAACCGGCAGCCAGCAAACCGGCGGTGAAGGCAACCAAGGCACCCGCCAAGACGGCGGCGAAGCCCGCAGCCAAAGCAACCACCAAGGCCAAGGCTACTGCCAAAGCCCCGGCAAAGACGGCCGCCAAACCGGCCAGCAAGGCCAAAACTCCGGCCAAGGCCGCGGCGGCCAAGAAGACCGCGGCCAAACCAGCCGCCAAGAAGCCTGCGGCAAAGACGGCGGCCAAGAAAAAGTAAGCTACAAAAAACGACCCCGAACGGGGTCGTTTTACTTTTCGGAAGTTATGAACGATCCGAGAACAGCCTATACACTCCTTGTCATTCCGAGTGAGGGCCGCAGGCCCGACGAGGAATTCCTGATAAAGCTATAAACAGCTCGAGCTTGCGGGTAGGCAATCAATCCATAAACCAAGCTTCGCTCAAGTCTTCCCATTTAGGGTTAGCCGAAACGATTAACTTGCGCTTTTTCTCCCTGCGCCAACTCTTGATTTGCTTCTCGCGCAGAATGGCATCTTCCACGTAGGCAAATTCTTCGTAATACACCAGCCTGTATGTTTTTTCGCGGCGCGAGAATCCGGGCAATACTCCGCGTTTATGTTCCTCAACCCGGCGAAAAATGTCATTGGTCACGCCAACATAAGTGATGCCTGCTTTGTTGGACATGATGTACACGAAGAATGTACGCATCACGAGAAAGATTATAGGACTGGCAGTGCTTTATCCCCTAAGCTGTCTGTAGAACAATCCCAGCAGGAATTCCTCCTCGGGCCTAAAGGCCCTCGTTCGGAATGACAACAGGTAGGTAAGACGGCATAAAATGCAGGTCAATCCCTAATCACTGCCTGGCCCTGAATACCAATCCAGCACGCGCAGGGCGCGCAGCGTGTTCCAGCGACTGGGTTGGCCCTCACTCTCGCCCAAGTCCACCGGCATTGTGCCGGGATATTGGTTCTCCAGCAGCCAGCGACCTTCGGCGTCACGCTTGGACTCGACGAGTTCAATCGCCTCCGCCAGGCGTTCATCGGGCGCGATGCCAGCTTTGCGCAAGTACTCCAACCCGCGCAGCACGTCGTAGTGCCACCAGTTGGGGAAGGAGAAGCGCGCCCAATCGGGGTCGATCACCTCGCCGCTGCTCTTGCGGCGAAACAGGCCGCGCTCCAGCAGGTATTCTTGTCCGCGCAGGCGGGCCGCGGTCACCTCTGGGCTGGCGCCATGGACCAGTTCGTATTCCAGCAAAGCTTCCAGCACACAGATGGTGGTATTGAATGAAGAGCGCGTGGAGCCGTTCTCTGCTTCGCAGTTCCAGCCGCCGTCGGCCAGCTGCTCTTTGAGCAGGCGTTCGAGGATGCGCCCAATATCCTGGCCGAAGTAGGCGGCGCTGGCGGCCACCTGGCCGTTAATGCACGGCTCCACTTCGCCGGCAAAATAGGGGTTGCCCACAAAGTCCCAGCCATTCCAGTTGCCGTCCCAATCCCAGCCGCGCCAGTGGACGCGCTCGCGCACTTGCTCCAGCGCATGCTGTGCCTGTTCGCTGGCCGGGTCGAGGCCCATGGCGTGCAGCAGGGTCAGCACATGCATGGTGGAATTCCAGCCCTGGTTCCAGGCCTCGCCGGCCCAAGCCCCGTCCTCACCTTGCAGGGCCAACAGCTGCGCGCCGAAGCCCTCGCCGGCTACCCGGGCGCGCTCGGCAGCCACCTGCTCTGCCGGCGCACCGACCAGGTCTTGCATCACCTGCCAACGCAGCGAGGGGTCGGAATCCAGCAGCCATTCGAGAACGGTGCTGCTGGGCTTTGTGGGTTTGAGCGTCATTGGATGCCTCCGTCTCAGATGAGCATCAGCCAACCGCCCTCTCGCCCTCGGCGTTCAGCGCGGCAATGCGGGCGGCCAGGTCTGCGGTCAGCAGGTCGCCGTCCAGCCGCCAGGCCCAGTTGCCCAACGAGGTACCGGGAAGGTTGAAGCGGGCTTCAGTGCCAAATTCCAGAAAATCCTGAATGGGGGCCACTGTCAAAGCAGCGGGGGAGGCCCACAGACTGTGCAGCATATCCCAGGCAACATGGATGCCGTTGCTGTTGAGGTATTCCAGGCAAAACCTGCGTTCGCTCTCCGGCGCCTTGGCAAACCAGCCTACCACCGTGTCATTGTCGTGGGTACCTGTATAGGCGACGCAGTTGACCGGGTAGTTGTGCGGCAGGAAGATGTGGTCCATGTCGGTGTCAAAAGCGAACTGGAAGACGCGCATCCCAGGTAAATGGAAACGATCGCGCAAGCTGGTGACGATCGGCTCGCCTTCGCCCCCCAGGTCTTCCGCGATCAAGGGCAGATTGCCCAGCCGTTCGCGCACGGTCTCAAAGAAATCGGCTCCCGGCCCGAACTCCCAGGTCCCATGCACGGCTGTGGGTTCATCGGCCGGGATGGCGTAATAGTTGGCAAAGCCGCGGAAGTGGTCCAAGCGCAGCACGTCCACCAAGCTTAATACCGCTTGCAGGCGGGCCAGCCACCAGGCATAGCCCTGCTGTTTGTGTGTCTCCCAGCGGTAGAGCGGGTTACCCCAGCGCTGGCCGGTCTCTGAAAACATGTCTGGCGGCACCCCGGCCACGCGCAGCGGCTTGCCGGCTTCATCGATCTCGAAGAGTTCACGCGCCGCCCACACATCCGCACTGTCTTCGGAGACATAAATCGGCAAATCGCCAATGATGCCGATGCCCAGTTCGCCAGCGCGGGCGCGCAGTGCGCTCCACTGGCGGAAGAAGAGGAACTGCTCAAAGGCGTAGAACGAAATTGTGGCGGCATGGATCTGGCGGGCCTCCGCCAGGGCTTCAGGCCGGCGGTCTCGCACCCCAGCCGGCCAGGCAGACCAGGGCAACTCAGCCTCCTGGTCTTTGAGCGCCATGAACAAGGTGTAGTTATCCAACCAGCCAGACTGTTCCTGACGGAAGGCATCAAAATCCGCTTGCAGCTGCGCGTGGTCCTTCAAACGCAAGTAGGCAACCTGGAACAAACTGCGCTTCCAGTAATGCACCAACTGGTAATTGACCCGCTCGCCGGAGAAACTGGGCGCACTTTGCCAATGGGCCTCATCCAGCAGGCCATCTTGCACCAGCAGTTCTGGGCTGATCAGGTCGGGGTTACCGGCAAAAGAAGAATAGGACGCATAAGGCGAATCGCCGTAACCGGTAGGCCCCAGCGGCAGCACCTGCCACCAACGCGTGCGCGTGGCAGCCACAAAGTCCAGCCAGGCCTGCGCGCCGGGGCCAAGGTCGCCAATGCCAAAACGGCCCGGCAAGGCGGACACGGGCAGCAAGATGCCGGATTCACGAGTGAACAACATGAAGCCTGATTCTACCGTGCGTTTGCTGGCGATACCCGCCGAATGGTAGACTGGATGCCAACCACTATGCAAGCCACCCCAATCCCCTCCCCCGACCTTTCACAAAAACGTATTTTTGCCCTCTGGCTGCCACTGGCGGCCAGCTGGCTGTTAATGGCCGTAGAGATGCCGTACATCAGCGCTGCATTGGCGCGCATGAACGAAGCGGAGCGCATGATCGCCGCCTTCGGCCTGGCCGCCTCGCTGAGCATCACCATCGAAAGCCCGGTGATCTCGTTGCTGGCCACGGCGACCGCTCTGGCGCGCAGCTACCAGAATTACCTGATGCTGCGGCGTTTCACCTGGCACCTCATGATCCTGACCACGCTGCTGCAAGCGCTGCTGGCCTGGACGCCTTTGTTTGATGTGATCGTCAAAGGCTGGCTAAATGCACCGCCCAGCTTGCACCAACCGGTGCAGCTGGGCCTGCAACTGATGCTGCCCTGGAGCGCAGCGATCGCCTGGCGGCGCTTCCGCCAGGGCATTCTGATCCGCTACGGCCACAGCAACCTGGTGGGCCGCGGCAGCATCCTGCGCTTGCTCAGTTCAGCCGGTTCGGCCACCCTGTTGGCCGTGCTGACCCCGCTGCCGGGCATCGCCGTAGGCGCCCTGGCCCTGAGCATTGGCGTCGTGCTGGAAGCGCTGTACTCCCATTGGCTCAGCGCCCCGATTGTGCGCGAACGGCTGGCGCCGGGCGCCAACCCGCGCCAGGCAGAATTAGGCTACAAAGAGCTGCTGAACTTCCACTGGCCGCTGGCGGCCAGCAACCTGCTGTATCTGTTCACCCAGCCGATCATTGCCGCGGCCCTGGCGCGCAGCCCGCACCCGGAGCTGAGCCTGGCGGCCTGGCCGGTGACCAGCGGCCTGCTGTTCATTAGCCGGGCGCCGGAAATGGCGCTGCCCGAGGTGACGATCGCCCTCAGTGATGAGGAACATCACCAGGCAGCCATGCGCCGCTTTGGCTGGCTGGTCGGCGTGGGCTGCTCTGTGTTCCTGTTCACGCTGAGCTTCACCCCGCTGGCCGAGATCTATTTCCACCAGCTGATCGGCGTCTCCAGCGAACTGGCGGCCATGGCCCGGCTGGGCGTGCAGGTGGCCTTGCTGATGCCGCTGGCGATGGCCTCTGTGGTCGTCTCGCGCGGGCTGCTGACCGCGCAGCGCCGCACGCAGCCTCAGGCGATCGCCATGGCGGTGGAGCTGGCCGCCCTGGCCGGCGTGCAGTTGGCCGGCGTGTGGCTGGGACTGCCCGGCGTGCCAGTCGCCGCCGCCGGCTTGACCATCGCTTTGTTGATCGAAGCCTTTATGCTGAACCGCGTGTTGCGCCGCACGCAGCCCAAGCAAGCGGGTTTATGATTGCCTAAGGAGTAACCATGCAATACACACAATTGGGACGTAGCGGTTTGGAAGTCAGCCGTCTGTGCCTGGGCACCATGAATTTTGGTCCGCACACCAAACAGAAGGACAGTTTTGCTGTAATGGACCAGGCGCTGGAGGTCGGCATCAATTTCTTTGATACCGCCAATGTGTACGGATGGAAGATGGGCGAAGGCATTACCGAAAAGATCATTGGCGAATGGTTCGCCCAAGGCGGCGGGCGGCGCGAAAAGACGGTGATTGCCTCCAAGGTGTTTGGGCGCATGGGCGAATGGCCCAACCAACGCCGTCTTTCGGCCCTGCACATCCGGGAAGCCTGCGAAGCCAGCCTAAAGCGCCTACAGACCGACCATATCGACCTGTATCAAATGCACCACATCGACCGCACTACGCCCTGGGAGGAGATCTGGCAGGCGATGGAAGTGCTGGTGCAGCAAGGCAAGGTGATCTACGTAGGCAGCAGCAACTTCGCCGGCTGGCATATTGCCCAGGCGCAGGAGACGGCCGCTGCCCGCCACTTCCTGGGCTTGGTGAGCGAGCAGAGTCTCTACAATTTGATGGAGCGCAGCATCGAACTGGAGGTCATCCCGGCCAGCCAGCACTACGGCCTGGGGATCATCCCCTGGAGCCCGCTGAACCGGGGCACCCTGGGCGGCGCGCTGCAAAAGGCCAAGGCCGGCCGCCGCGCGGCGGACGACGTGGAAAAGATCGTGGCGCAGCACCGGCCACAGCTGGAAGCCTACGAGGCTTTCTGCGCCCAACGCGGCGAGTCTCCGGCGGATGTGGCCCTGGCCTGGCTGCTGCACCAGCCGGGAGTGACCGCGCCGATCATCGGCCCGCGCACGGCCGAGCAGTTCAAGGGCAATTTGCACGCGCTGGAGATCACGCTGGACGAGGAAGCCCTGAAAGCCCTGGACCAGATCTGGCCCGGCCCGGGCGGTGCAGCCCCGGAGGCCTACGCCTGGTAGGCTTGTAACCACACAGAGGTTGAGTATGACGAACTTGATTCAGGAAAAGGTGCAGCAGGCGGTGGCTGTGCTGCAGGAGCAAAACATTGACCTGTGGATCACCTTCGTGCGCGAGACACGCGCCGGCGGCGACCCGATGCTGCCGCTGCTGTTTGGCACTGACCTGACCTGGCCAAGCGCCCTGCTGATCAGCAAGAACGGCGAGCGCATTGCCATCGTCGGCCATTACGAAGCCGACACAGCCCAGAATACCCAAGCCTTCAGCCAAGTGATCGACTATCACACCTCCGTGCGTGAGGTGTTGAGGGACAGCGTGGCACGGCTGGACCCACAGACCATTGCGGTCAACACCTCCAGGAACGACACCTTTGCGGATGGCCTGACCCACGGCATGTACCAGCTGCTGCGCGAATACCTGGGGGAGCCCTATGCTGAACGGCTGACCAGCGCCGAAGCGATCGTGTCGGCGGTGCGCGGCCGCAAGACCGCCGAGGAACTGCGCCGGATCAGGAAAGCCGTGCGCAGCGCCGAGGAGATCTACGCCGAAACCTTCGATTTTGTGCAGGTGGGCCAGACCGAGCGTGAAATTGCCGCCTATATGCAGGGCCAGACCCAGGCGCGCGGCCTTGAGTTGGCCTGGGAGGCGCTGGCCTGCCCGGCGGTCAATTCCGGGCCAGACAGCCCGGTGGGCCACGCCGCGCCGACGGATATCCGCGTCGAACCCGGCCACATTCTGCACTTTGACTTTGGCGTGATGGAAGAGGAGTACTGTTCCGACATTCAGCGGGTGATGTACCTGCTACGGCCCGGCGAAAGCCAGGCGCCCGAGCCGGTGCAGCGCGGCTTCGAAACGATCATGAAGTCCGTGCAAGCGGCGATGAAGGCCATCAAGCCCGGCGCGCTGGGCCACCAGGTGGACGCCGCCGCCCGCCAAGCCGTGACGGACGCCGGCTACCCCGAATACATGTACGGCACCGGCCACCATATGGGTCGCAGCGTGCACGACGGGGCAGGCATGCTGGGCCCGCTGTGGGAGAAGTATGGCGAGATGCCCAACGTCCCGTTGGAGGTTGGGCATGTGTACACGATCGAACCAGGTCTGGCGGTGGAAGGCTACGGCTACATCGGCATCGAAGAAGACATCGTGGTAACGCAGACCGGCGCCGAGTTCCTCAGCACCCCGCAAACCGAGTTGATCCTGAAGAGATAAGCCATGCCAATCGAAAGCCTGCCCACGAAAAAGCGCATCGCCCTGGTGGCTCACGACGGCTGCAAGGAAGACCTGGTGGAATGGGCGACCCACAACCGCGAAGAACTTGCCAAACACAAGCTGTATGGCACCGGCGGCACCGGCACGCTGATCGCTGCGGAGACCGGCCTGAAAGTGCGCCGCTTCCTGAGCGGCCCACTGGGCGGCGACCAGCAGATCGGGGCGGCGATCGCCACCAACGATATTGACATCCTGATCTTCTTTTGGGACCCGCTGCAGCCGCAGCCGCACGACCCCGACGTGAAGGCCCTGCTGCGCCTGGCCGTGCTGCACAACATCCCGACGGCCTCCAACCGGGCCACGGCAGACTTTTTGATCACCTCCGACCTGATGCGTGCCGAATACGAGCGCAGGATTCCGGATTTCCTGCGCCGCCTGCAGGAAGAACGCGAGGAGCTGGAAGACGATGACTGAGAACCACACCCTAACCTCGATCGACGGCATCCGCGTCGGTCACGCCCAAGACGATGCCGCGGTGACCGGCTGCACAGTGGTGCTGTGCGAAAAGGGCGCCGTAGCGGGCGTGGACCAGCGCGGCGGCGGGCCTGGCACGCGGGAAACCGACGCGCTGCGCCCAATGCACCTGGTGGACAAGGCCCACGCCATTATGCTGGCGGGCGGCTCCGCCTTTGGCCTGGACGCCGCCAGCGGCGCGATGCGCTATCTAGAGGAGAAGAAGGCCGGCTTCAACGTGGGCGTGGCGCGCGTGCCGATCGTGCCGGCGGCGATCTTGTTCGACCTGGGCATCGGCTCCGCCAAGCGCCGGCCGGACGCCGAGATGGGCTACCAGGCCTGCCTGAACGCCAGCCGTGAGCCGGTGGCGGAAGGCAGCCTGGGGGCCGGCACCGGCTGCACAGTGGGCAAGATCTTGGGCATCGGCCAGGCGGTCAAAGGCGGCATCGGCTCCGCCGCCATGGATATTGGCGGCGGCGTGAGGGTCGCCGCGCTGATAGCGGTCAACCCCTTTGGCGATGTGGTCGATCCGCATACGGGCGAGATCGTGGCCGGGGCGCGCAGCCTGCGCAAAGGGCCGATCAAGATCGGCAAGGGCCGCTTCGCCGACACGCTGGAGGTGATGAAAAGCCAGGTGGGCCGCACCGTGTTTGGCGCGGCACAGCGCGAAAACACGATCATCGGCGTGGTGGCGACCAACGCCCAGCTGGACAAGAGCGGCGCCAACAAAATGGCGGCCATGGCCATGAACGGCTTGGCGCGCAGCACGCGGCCGGCCAACACCATGCTGGACGGCGACACGCTCTTCACCCTGGCAACTGGCCGGCGCAAAGCCGATGTGAACATCGTGGGGGCCTTCGCCGCCGAAGTGGTGGCGCAGGCGGTCATACGGGCCGTGCAAACGGCTTGGGGCCTGGGCGGCGTACCCGCCTTACAAGACCTGTAGCAACTTGAAAGCCTATCTCGTTTTATAATAAGGCGTCTCGCCAAATTATCGCTTTGTAGATAGGAGATCTCATTATGGCTTCAAACACCGTAAGCAGTGACGACAAGTTATGGGCCGCGCTGGCCTATGTCTTCACTCCCGTAGTCCCCATCATCATCCTGCTGTTGGAGGACAAGAAGAACCGCCCCTTCATCAAAGAACACAACATGCAAGCCCTGGTTTGGGCAGTGGCGCTTTTCGTCATCCTGTTTGTGCTGGGCATCGTGACCTTCGGGCTGATTTCCTGCCTGGCTCCGTTGGCCTGGATCCCGCAGCTCTACTGGGCTTACAAAGCCTTCCAGGGCGAATCGGTCAACATCCCTGTGGTGACTGACTTCGTCAAGAAGCAGGGCTGGTAAACCAAGCCTCATAAAAAGACCTGCCAGTGGCAGGTCTTTTTTTGTGGAAAACAATCCTTTGTAACAGTAGCATTTGGAAAAGCATTTCGTTTATAGTAAGGATATTAATCCACATTTCATAAAAGGAGATTTCATATGTTGATGGATCGTATCATTGGAGCGTTTACTTTCCGGAAGGGCGTGTACGCTGAGGTTGAGAAGGATACCTCCTTCACCACCACCGCCTGGGCGATCGTGGCGGTGACTGCCCTGGTCAACCAGATCAGCAGTTTCTTTGCTGCGCAGTCCGCCAGCGCGGCCGCAGCAGACTTCCTGGCTGAGACGGACCTCGGCGCGCTGGACATGACGGTTTCGCCGTTCAATATCATCTCCGGCACGCTGGTTGCCGTGGTGGCCTTTGCCGTGGGTTGCTTCGTGGTGGCCTGGGTCGGCAAGACCATGTTCAAAGCCGACGTGACCTTTGAAGAGGTCGTGCGCACCATGGGTCTGGCCAATGTGTGGGGTCTGGTAGGCCTGCTGGGCATTCTGTTCAGCTTTGTGCCGCTGCTGCTGTGCGCCATCTCCCCGCTGCTGTTCGCTGCGTCGATCCTGAGCATCGCCGCCTCCGCCGTGGCGGTGAAGGAAGCGCTGGACCTGGAATGGGGCCAGACCATCGTGACCATCATCGTCGCCTGGGTGGCCATCTTCATCATCAACTTCGTGGTGGGTGGCCTCTTGGGTGTCGGCAGCGCGGTACTGTCCGGTTTGGGTCTGTAAACCAAGCTCTTTTGCAAAAACAACAATAAAAAAGCGGCACGCTAGCGTGCCGCTTTTTTATTGTCCGGTATTTTAGCCAACCTCAGCCAGCGTTTCTCTCAGCGCCTTGCCGAGCTGGGCGCGCACGGCGACTTTGTCCATGCCGGCCGCGCGGGCCTCTTTCAAGCTGGCCGGGTTGTCGTGGCGGCCAAAAGCCATCCAGGGGATGTCGCCCGTGGCCGGGTGGCCTTTGGCCGCCGGCAGCCACTCCTGCCAGGGTAGCGTGCAGGTCAGGTCGAGCACCACCAAGGCGGTCGGTGCGGCAGCCAGAGCTTCCACAAAAGCCTCGGCGCTTAAAGGGCCTTCTACCCAGTCGAAGCCGAAACCAGCCGCCTGGGCTGCATCGCCGATCTGGGGCATGAAGAAGAGATCTGTGCCGAGAGCGAGTATCCGTTTGGTTTCCATGTGATCCTTATGGCTGTTGAAGTAGAGGGCCACTATAATACCGTTCTGGAACGATGAGAACGATCGTATTTGTAGGCGACTCGATCACTGAGGGCGCCGCAGACCATGAAATAGGCGGATGGAGCCGCCGGCTGGCAGCCAAGCTGCCGGCCAGCTGGCGGGCCGTGCATGCCGGCGTGGGCGGCGACACGATCACCCTGATCCTGGAGCGGCTGGAACGCGATGTATTGGCGCACCAGCCGCAGGTCATCGTGCTGGCGGTGGGCATCAACGACAGCCGCACCTGGTCCGGCGTGCCTGAAGTCACGCAGCAAGCCTTTGCCGGCGGGCTGCAGCGTTTTGCCGCCTGCGTGCGGGCGGCGCTGCCCGAGACGCGCGTGCTGGTGGTGGGCCTGACACCGCTGGACGAAAGCCGCACCATGCCGATTGCCGAAGACTTGTATTATGCCGAGGCGGCGGGGCGCGACTATGACGCTGTTCTGCAGCGCAGCGCCGCAGAACACGGTTGGGGTTATGTGCCGCTGCAGCCGCGCTTCGAGCAGGCCGGCGGCGCCGCGGCGCTGACCAGCGACGGCCTGCACCCCACCCCAGACGGGCACGCGCTGATCGCCGCGGCAGTTGCCGAGGCCCTGGAGCCGTGGCTGCCATGAACGTTCCGGCGCTGACCATTAACAAGGCCCAGGCGCGTCGCTTTCTGCTTGGCTATCAGGGTTTGTTGCCTGCGCGCAAATTGACCGGGAAGCAAGCCGTCTTCCGGGCCGTTCGCCAACTCAACAGCATCCAATACGACCCGATCAATGTGGTTGGCCCCAACCCGCACCTGGTGCTGCAGGCCCGCATCCGCAATTACAAGCGGGACATGCTGGAAACCGCCTTGTACCAGGAACGCAGCCTGGTAGAGGGTTTCGACAAGGTCATGTGCATTTATCCCAGCGAGGACTGGCCGTATTTTCATCTGTATCGCCGCACGATGGGGAGCCGATATGCGGGCAACCCCGGCTACGCCGAGGCGGCTAAGCTGATCGAAGGCGTGCGTAAGGAATTGGAAACCCGCGGGCCGCTGTCTTCGCTTGAAATGGAAGAGGACAGCCGGGTCTTTGGCGGCTGGGGCACGCACATGCGCGCCGCACGCGTGGCCCTGGACATGCTGTTCTTTGGCGGCGACGTGGTGGTGCACCGGCGGGTGGGCAGCCGGCGCTACTTTGAGCTGAGTGAACGCGCCCTGGGCGAGCTGCACAGCCAGCCGGACCCCCACCCCAGCCCGGAAGCCTACCTGGACTGGCATGTGCTGCGCCGCATCGGCAGCCTGGGGCTGGCCCGCGGATCCGGCACGGACCACTGGCTTTCCATGCTCAAGGCGCCTGGCGGGCGCCCAGCAGCCTTGAAACGCTTGCTGGCCGCCGGTGCGATCCGAAAGGTGCAGATCAGCGAGTGGCCCGAGCAGGCCTTCTATATTCGAAGCCAGGACCTGGCGGCCTTGCACAAAGCCGAAGCGGCGGCGGGCGGCCAGCCGGCGGCCGCCTTCATTGCCCCACTGGACAATGCGATTTGGGACCGCACCCTGCTGGAAAAAGTCTTTGACTTTTATTACCGCTGGGAAGTGTATGTGCCCGCCCCAAAGAGACAATACGCCTACTATGTCTTGCCAGTCCTGTTCGGGGAAAATTTTGCGGCCCGCCTGGACCCGGCCTTTGAGCGCAGCAGCAAGACCTTCGTCATTCAGAACTGGTGGTGGGAAGCCGGAGTAGACAAAAGAGACCCTGCTCTGGTTGTGGCGTTAGGCGAGTGCATTCAAGAGTTCGCCAAGTACCTGGGAGCCGAGAGCGTGCGCTTGGGGGATCCGATCCGAAAGGACGCGGTGCTGCGCAGCGCGTTAGAGGCGGCTGGCTATTCTGGCGGATAGACGGGCTGCATTTCCCCCAGCACTTCACCCACCTGCCATAACCGCAACCCCTGTGCCTGGCCTTGGCCGAACTGGCTGAGCCCATCCAATATCGCATACCCCCGCAACTCTCGTAAGCTGCGCTGGACGCGCACGGCAGTCAGGCTGTCCAGCCCCTGCTCCAGCATGACCTGTTCGAGCACATGCTGGGTGAGATCCAGCGCGCCGGCGGCGTGCAAGGCACCCCAATCGAGGAATTCCGTTTCGGCGGCCCATGCCTGCAAGTCCGCTTGCTGGGACTGGTTCCACCAGTCCCAGGCGGAAGTGAGATAGAGGCCCTGCGCCCGAGCGGGGTCTGCCAGATATTCGTACAGCTGCAAATTATAGGCCGCAGCCGGGGCGACCAGCACAAAGCGATCGCGCACGCCCAGGTCATGCAGCGCGTTGAGCAGAGCGGCCAAGCCAAAACCACGCGCATTGGTGTAGATCACATTGGCATGCGCCTCGCGGGCGGCGAAGACAAAGTCAAATACATTGGCGAAGGGGTCGGCGTCCAGCTCGGCTTGCAGCACCAGATTGAGGTGGGGTTCAACCAGCACCGGCAGCGCCGTGCCATCGCCGGTGGGCGCCGGCGTGGGCAGGGGCGCCGGGCTGAGGGCCAGTTCACCGGCCACATCCGCTGGCCAGGTGAGTAGGGCCAGGCGCAGCTCCGGGCCGGCGCCCTGGGGGCGCAGGCTGGGCCACTGGGCCAACAAGGCCTGCAGCGCAAAGTCCAACTGAGTTTGCGGGTCCGGCTCCAGAGGGAAAAGCGTATCGCCGCCGAAGGCCCCCGGACCCAGCGCCGGCAGGCCGGCTTCGGCCAGGCCATCTGCCAGGGCGGCTTCGCTGGCCGGGTCGCAGATCAAGGCCAGCACGGCTTGCGGATGGCGGTCGAGTAAAAGGCCCAATTCAGCCCCGGTCTGTTCAGGAGGGCCATCCGCATTGCCGCGCACCAGAACCAGTTCAGCCCCCAAGAGGCCGCCAGCGGCATTGAGTGCCGCGCTGCGCTCCTCCAGCGCCCGTGACCAGCCACTGTAGGCCAGGCCAAAGGGTTCACCCCGCGGGCAGAAGTGCAAGACGGTCACCTGCCGGCCGCTGTAGTCGGGGAGCGGCGTGGGTGTGGGACCGCCCGGAGTGAGACTAGGGCTTGGGCTGGCCGTGGGCGGAGGCAGGCTGCCAATGGCCGGGAACCCCGGCAAAGTGGGCAAACCGACAGTGGGCAGACTGACCACCGGCGTGGGCAGCGTCTGCGAGCTCAGCGGAGTACAGGCCGCCAGACACAAGGCGGCTAGCAGGGCGAAAGAACGCAGACGCAGCACCAGCTAACCCAAATTGAGGTAGAGTGCATCCGTCTTGGCGGCCATGACGAAATCGTTGTTATGCAAGCCTTTGATCTTGTGCGTCCACCAGGTGACGGTGACCTTACCCCACTCCGTGCGCAGCACGGGGTGATGGCCCTGCTCCTCGGCCAGTTCGCCGACTTGCTGGGTGAAGGTTAGTGCGCTGGCGAAGTCCTTGAACTTGAAGGCGCGGCGCAAACGCAGAATGTCCTTTTCGTCTACCAGGTTCCAATCGGGCACCTGGGTGTGCATCTCCTGCGCCTGCTGGGGGTTGAGCGAGGACTCATCCCCGCGGCAAGGCACACAGGTCTGTTGGGTAAGCAGTGAGTTGGTCATAAACAGGGCAACGTTGGGGCGATTATAATGTGACGCACAAGCAAATAGTTGCCGGTCGCAGCGCACCCGGCTGATCAAAACTGCACCTTTGCTCGATCGCTGGTTGAGCCAGCGATCGAGCAAGTCAGCGCTGTCACAGGCGCTTTTTTGTTGGCTGGAGCATGTGATGACCAAAGAGACTCAAAACAGCTTATCGACCTTGGCGATCATCGTGATCGCCAGTTACATCGCCGCTCAAATGCTGGCGGATGTGGCCAGCATCAAGATCGGCCTGCTGGGCAGCCTGGCGGTCGACATGGGCACCTTCATTTACCCGATCACCTTCACCCTGCGTGACCTGGTACACAAGGTGCTGGGTCGCCAGGCCGCCCGCACCCTGGTGCTGGCGGCCGGCGGCATTAACCTGCTGATGGCCGCCTACCTGATGTGGGCGGCAGCCTTCCCCAGCGACCCAGTCTGGGGCCTGGGCGTCGAATTCAGTGCCCTGCTGGGGCCAGTGTGGCGCATCGTACTGGCCTCAATTGCAGCGGAAGTGGTCAGTGAGCTGGTGGATACCGAGATCTATCACTGGTTCGTGACCAGAATTACGCAGCGCTACCAATGGGCGCGGGTGCTACTGAGCAACAGCGTCAGCGTGCCGGTGGACAACCTGATCTTCTCGATCGGTGCGTTTGGCTGGGCGCTGCCCTGGCCCACAGTGTGGAGCATCTTCCTGGTCAACTTGCTGGTCAAGTACGGCATCACCCTGCTCAGTCTGCCGCTGATCTACCTGGCGCCCGACAAACAAGCTGGACAATAAAACCCCGCTGCACGTGCAACGGGGTTTTGAACCGGATGGTGCAAGTGGGGTCCTCTCCGTGAGGGTCCGCAGTTGCCTGGGATGGTTCGTCACGGAAGCCGGCCCCCGTGTGGTTCGTGTTGGTTCCAAACGTAGAAGGTCACACGTACAGCAGGGCAATTCCTTTATAGCATACTGAGATTAAAAACAACCCACGCGCGGATTAAAACAAAGAGCCTGCATGAAGATCATGCAGGCTCTTGTTCGGTTCGCAGTGTCGCGGTTACTTGGCCGCCACCACCTTGATGTGCAGGTCTTTGAGCTGCTGCTCGTCGGCAGGTGTCGGCGCGTCGGCCATTACATCCCGGGCGGCCTGGTTCTTGGGGAAGGCGATCACCTCGCGGATGCTCTGCTCGTCGGCGAAGAGCATCACCAGGCGATCCAGGCCGGAGGCGATGCCGCCGTGCGGCGGCGCGCCGTATTCGAAAGCGTCCAGCATGTGGCCGAAGCGCTCCTGGGCCACTTCGGGCGTCAGGCCGATCAGCTTGAAGATGCGCGACTGCAGCTCGCGCTCGTGGATACGGATGGAACCGCCGCAGACTTCGATGTTGTTGAGCACCATGTCGTATTGCGCCCCGCGCATATTGGCCGGGTCGCTTTCGACCATGTGAATGTCTTCCGGCATCGGTGAAGTGAAGGGGTGTTGGCTGGCTTCCCAGCGGCTCTCCTCTTCGTCCCAGAAGGCGAAGGGGAAATCGATCACCCAGCAGAAAGCCAGCAGGTCGGGGTCCAGCAGGTTGAGCTTTTCGGCCAGGTGCACGCGCAGGCGGCCCAGGGCGGTGAAGACCACCTCCGGCTTGTCCGCCACGAAGAGCAGCAGGTCGCCCGGTTGCGCATCCAGCTGGGTCTTGAGCTCGGCCAGCTTCTCCGGGGCGAGGAACTTGCTGAACGAGGAGCGTTCTTCGCCTTCGGGCGTGATCGCCAAGTAGGCCAGGCCTTTGGCGCCGAAGTCCTTGACATAATCTGTAAGGGCGTCGATCTCCTTGCGGCTGTAGCCGCCCAGGCCGCGGGCATTGATGGCGCGCACGTGCCCGTCGGAAGCCAGGGCATCTTCGAAGACTTTGAAGCCGGAGCCGGCCGCCCAGCCGCTGAGGTCCTGCAGTTCCATGCCAAAGCGCATATCCGGGTTGTCTTTGCCAAAGCGTTGCATGGCCTCCTTGTAGCTGAGGCGCGGCCAGGGCGTGGCCAGCAAGCGTTTGTGCGGCAGCAGTTCCTGCACCATAGCGGTGTACATGGTCTCCATCAGGTTCATCACGTCATCGCGCTCAACGAAAGACATCTCAATGTCGAGCTGGGTGAACTCCGCCTGGCGATCGCCGCGCAGGTCCTCGTCACGGAAGCAGCGGGCGATCTGGAAGTAACGCTCATACCCGGCGACCATCAGCAGCTGCTTGAGCTGCTGTGGGGATTGCGGCAGGGCGTAAAATTCGCCAGGGTGCACACGCGAAGGCACCAGGTAATCACGGGCGCCTTCCGGCGTGGTCTTGAACAGGATCGGCGTCTCAATTTCGAGAAAGCCTTCCTTGTCGAGATAGTCACGGATGAACTTGATCACGCGGTGGCGCAATTCCAGGTTGGCCTGCATGCGCGGGCGGCGCAGATCCAGATAGCGGTATTTGAGGCGCGTGTTCTCGTCGACCTCTTCTTCTTTATTGATCAAAAAGGGCGGGGTCTTGGACGGGTTGAGGATCTTGACCTCGCTGACCGCCACTTCGATTTCGCCGGTGCTCATCTCCGGGTTGGTCATGCCCTCCGGGCGGGGGCGCACCACGCCGGTAACCTGCAGCACCCATTCGCTGCGCACAGGCTCAAAAGCCGTGTGGGCTTCAGGCGCCGCCTCCGGGTCCGAGACGGTCTGCACCAGGCCAAAACGGTCACGCAAGTCAATAAAGGTCAGACCGCCGTGGTCGCGGCGGCGGTGCACCCAGCCGGCCAGGGTCACGGTCTGGCCGGCGTTGGCGGCGGTCAACTCTCCGCAGGTGTGTGTCTTATACATAAGTTCTCCTTAGTGTGCAGCGGCCCAGAAAAACAAAACGCCCGGCGGGTGCCGGGCGAGAGGAGACTTGGTTGGGTTTAGTGCCCAAGCAAGGTCAATCCCGCCCGGAAAAGGGCGTTATTGTCCTCGTTATTGTTGTTCAGCAGGCTTGCATGCATTTTGGCATTATAGCATAGCTACCATGTCAGTTTATACTCCTGTGCATTCTATGTTTGCAGGAGCGGGCATGTCAAATAAATGGAGCAAGGCGATATTGGGTTTGGTGCAGGTAGCCGATATTGCCGTGCATGTCGCTACAGAGCAGGTGGAGCCGCTGCGCATCGCGGCCAGCCTCATCATCCTGGGCTGGTTGGCTGCCCGCAGCCGCGGCCAGGCGCAAACCCGCGCCAGCCAGCTGACTGTGATTGGCGCCTATCTCGCTCTGAACCTGGCCTTCCTGGCGCAGGCCGGTCTGACCAATCCGGATCAAGGCGGCCAGCTGCGCGTGCTGCTTTTGGTATTCGTCTTGGTGACGCTGGGGCTGGCGGAATGGTTGCAGCGCCAACAAAAATAGCGAGCTGAGCTCGCTATTCTCTCTTTGAAGGTAGCGCGGGTGGGAATCGAACCCACAAGAGGTTGCCCTCGGAGGATTTTAAGTCCCCTGCGTCTGCCAGTTCCGCCACCGCGCCTTGGGCGTAATTCTATCGCAAGTACCGCCCTACTCTTCCATGGCCACATCCAGGGTTTCTGGGTCGTAGCGCACCGGGATGATCGTGCCGGGCTGCAGAGCACTAAGACGTGAGAAGGACAGCAAGCGTTCCGTCTCAGAAGTAAAAGGAGTTTCGCCCTGCGGCCGCACCTCCAGACCAAAACGCACCACAGGGGCGTCGTTGATATAAGTGCCCGTATTCTCGACAGAAAGGATCTCGGCAGTGGCGGCTCTGCCGGTTTGCAGAATGCGTTTATTGAGGCGGCTGCTCAAGAACGGAGTGCCAAAGATCAACAGCATGCTGACGATGGACATAGTGAACGTGAGTGTCATGGAAACCGTGGCCAGAATGGATAAACCAGAGCCGCGCCCCATCAGCAAACCGGGGAGGAGCTGGTCCACCCAGCGGGCAAAATCGGCGCCCCAGCCGCCTTCTTCGCCGATGATGCCCACAAAGATGCAGGTGAAGGGGATCCACATCAGCGCGAACATCCAGACGCCCAATTTTTGCAAGATCTTGATGCGCTGCACATCAACCTCCGTCTCTATCCGAACCAGGCCGCCCAGCGGCTGGCCAGGCGCACCAGCGGGCCGCTGGGGCTGCCGTGCAGTTCAGCTTGCGCCACAGCCCGGCGCAGGCTTTCGCCGTCGTGGAAGTGCGGCAGGCGCATCGTAGCGCGTCCCACTTCCAGCAGGGTGTGCGCATCGGAGCCGGCGGTGCCGGGCAGCCCGTGGCGGGCGGCCAGTTGGGCGGCAGCCTGGTTGTAAGCCGGGCGCAAATTGCGGGCATTGAAGGTCTCGAAAGCGTCCACCAGCTCGGCCAGTTCCTCCAGCTCCTCGCCGGACCACAGGCCGCGGCGCGGGTCACAAGGGTGAGAGACGCTGATGAAAGCGCCCTGCTGGCGCAGTTGGGCGATGGCTTGGCGGTAGGGAGTGCGTTTGGGCACCAGCTCGGTGACATAGGCGGCCAGCAGTTCCCCTTTGTCGGTGAGCACCTCTTCGCCGACAATCACCAGGTCCGGGTCAAGCTGTTGAGCTTCCAAGGCGCCGCTGATGCTGTTGTGATCAGTGATGATCACGCGGTCCAAGCCGCGCCGGCGGCAGGCAGCCACCAGGTCGGCGGGCTTGACCTGGCTGTCCTTCGAGGCATGCGTATGACAGTGGGTTTCGATGGTGAGCATAGTGATCAGTGAATTCTAACGCCTCCAGATGGTTATACTAAAGTCAGGAGTAAAACCATGAACGCAGACGCATTTCGATATTTATACAATTACCACTTCGCAGAAAACCGCAAAATATGGAATTACGTTATGGCCCTGAGCCAGGAAGACTTCACCAAACCTGTCGAGTACTCCATCGGCTCGGTGCGTGATCAGGTGGTGCACCTGGCTGATGTGGACGACGTCTGGTTCAGTGACTTGCGCGGGCAGGACGGCCCGACCGAGTGGCTGGAGCCGATGAGCTCTGCCGACCGCCAACAGATCCGCGCCGGCTGGGACCTAATAGAAGCCGGCATGCGCCAGTATCTGGAGACCCTGCAAGACGACATGCTCTCCGACAAACCGCTGTCCGGGGAAGATGCCGACCTGACGGTTTGGCAGGTGCTGCTGCATGTCATCAATCACGGCACGGACCACCGCGCCCAACTCCTGCGCTTGTTGAATGATCTGGGGCAAAGGACCGGCCCGCAAGACTTGGTATTCCATATTTACGAGCACCCTTACTCGGCAGACTGATGAGACCCCTGCCCGCCAGCTTCAAGCGCGCACCAGAAGTGAACCAAGGGAAGGCCCCGCGGGTCTAAGGGGTCGGGGTCAGGGTACCGGCCGGTGGGGTCGGTGTGCCTGCTGGACCGCTGACTTCGAATTCACCAACCACTTTGGGCTGATCGCCCACAAAGATCTGCACCTGGTAGATGCCCGGCAGCCATTCCTGGCTGGGAGCCAGCCATTCCGTGTAGCCAAAACCACCGGTGCCGCCATCCCAGGGCATCGTCTCGAAATGCACCAGCTGACCCTGCCGGTACCAGAGCGCAGACCATTGCGAGTCCGGCAGCATGCCGTCATAGCTGAACGTGGCGTAGATGCCCTCGACCGGGCTCTCAAACAGCGTGCCCGGCTCGATGGCGGTGTAGGTCCGGAAGTTGAGATCACGGCTGAAGGTCAGCGGGCTGAAGACGGCCGCCGGGTTGGGTGTCACCACTGAGGTGAACTGGCTGCGCACTTCATCGGGCAGCTGGGGCGGCAGCGTAGGCGAAGGCGTATAGGTGAACTGCAGCGTAGGGGTCTCTGAAGGCGTCAACGTGAGCGTGGGAGACAAGCTGGGAGTGGGTGACAAGGTCGGCGTACTGGTTTGGCTGGATGTGGGCGTGACCGGGAAAACGCTGTAGACCACCGGGCGGCCAAACCAATGCAGCAAGGCTGCCAAGGCGAAAAGCACCAGGCCCCAGAAAACGGTGGCCCAGCCCTGCAGCAAGCGTTGCTGGCGCAGGCGATGGTAGGGCAATTCCCCCGCCTGCTGCATACGTGCCCGCCCAGTCCACAGCGTATACAACCCAAAGAAAACCAACACGGCCGTGCTGGTCAACAGAAAACTTTCCAAGTCCAGTGAAATGGTCATGCCAGCGGATTATAGCTGTTGGCGAGACAATAACCAGCGGGCCAGACGGCCGCCGCTCCGGCTTTAAGGCGGTACTCAGGCGGGCTTGGTAGAATTCTCTTATGTTGAAGGTGTCCCGCAGGGATTTTCTCAAGTTGGGCGGCTTGGCCCTGAGCGGGCTGGCGCTGACCGATACGCCGCTGGACCTTTACAAGCCGGCGGAGGCCAAGGGGCTGGTGCGGGTGGCCAACATCAACGGCATCCAGATCTACGACCAGCCGCAGTACCCGCGTTACAACGACCAGGTCAAGGTGGTGGGCACGCGCAAGCGCGACCAACTGCTGTACGTCTACGAGAAGTTTCAGTCCGAGACCGGGCCGGACTTCAACCCGATGTGGTACCGGCTAGACGAAGGCTATGCCCACACTGCGTATTTGCAGCCGGTGGACACGCGACTGAATGAAATCCTGCCCGTGGAAAATGAAGAGGGTGAGCTTTTTGAGGTCACTGTACCGCTGACCCAATCCTACCGGCTGACGCGCACCTATGGCTGGGAAAAGCTCTATCGCCTGTATTACGGCTCCATCCATTGGGTCACAGGCGTCATCGAAGGCCCAGACGGGGCCACCTGGTACCGTATTTTGGACGATCTGCTCAAGATCGAATATTGTGTGCTGGCCAACCATCTACGCAAAATTCCAGCCAGCGAACTGACGCCGATTTCGACGCGTGTGGCGCCGGAGCAGAAGCGCGTGGAAGTCAGCATCGCCGAACAGCGGCTGTGGGCTTACGAAGAAGGTGCGGTGGTGCTGGATACCAAGATCTCCACCGGCATCCCAACTCTGCAGAGCACCAACGGCATCCCCACCTATACGCCCAAAGGCAACTTCCACGTCTTCTCCAAGATGCCGGTGCGCCATATGGGCGACGGCCAGATGACCAGCGACATCGCCGCCTACGAGCTGCCCGGCGTCCCCTGGGTCTCGTACTTCCACGAATGGGGCGTGGCCTTCCACGGCACCTGGTGGCACGACAATTTTGGCAATGATATGAGCCGCGGCTGCGTAAACATGCGCACCGACGAGGCCAAGTGGTTGTTCCGCTGGCTGCTGCCGGAAGCTTCGCCGCCTAAGATGGCCAACCCGGGGCACGGCACGCGCATCGTCGTCTTCTAGCCGGTGATACAATCCGGCTATTGCGCCTCCGTTCACAAGGTAAGGAATGAAGATCCCAAAAACGCTGATTTTTGCCGTGTTGGCTATCTTGTTAACTGCCTGCGCCCCGGCAACTAGTGAAATGCATGTGATCGAGCCCTGGGCTCGGGCCACGCCAGCCGGCAGCACGGCTGCGGCATACTTACAGCTGCACAACAGCACGGGCACGGACGATGCCCTGATTGGCATAAGCAGCGCTGTAGCGCGCGCCGTGGAGATCCACGAAAACGTAAGCATGCAAGCCATGCAGGCCGAGGGCAGCCATGACATGGGCCACGACATGAGTGGCCATGCGGCCGAAGAAGCCCTGGGCCACGGTCACGAAGAGGGTGATGTGATGACCATGCGCCCCGTGGAGCGTATTGAGATCCCCAACAATGAGATGGCCACGCTGCAGCCGGGCGGCTACCACATCATGTTGATCGACCTGCAAAAGGACCTGGTGGCGGGCGAGAGCTTTGAGATGGTGCTGCACTTTGAGAATACGCAAGACATCACCGTGACGGTAACGGTTCGCGAATAGTCAAAAAATTATGGGCAGGTGACTCGCCCGACCTCACAACGTCATTGCGAGGCGTGGCTGGCAAAGCCAGCCTGACGAAGCAATCCCATTTGCAGATCCATTAAGTTAAAGATAGCCTCACCGCGCAGGTCGCTCACGGCCTGCGGCTCGCAATGACGGTTAGGAGGCGCTACAGTAAAGCATCCAGCGCCAGCGCCAGGAAGAGCAGCGCCAGGTACATGCTGGAATAGCGGTACATACGCCAAGAGATCTTGTTGCCCTCGCCGCGCAGCACCTGCCAGGCAGCCCAGACCAGGATAGCGCCCAGTACGGCGGCCGAGATCAGGTAGAGATTGCCAGCCAGGCCCAACGGCGTCAGAGCCAGGGTCAGCGCCACCAGGGCCAATGTGTACCACCAGATCTGCTTGCGGGTTTCAGCTTCGCCGCGCACCACAGGCAGCATGGGCACGCCGGCCCGGGCGTAGTCGTTCTGCTTGATCAGCGCCAGCGCCCAGAAGTGCGGTGGCGTCCACAGGAAAATGATCAGAAACAAGAACAGCGGCGTCCAGCTCAGGCTGCCGGTGACCGCCGCCCAGCCCACCATGGGCGGGATGGCCCCCGCCCCACCGCCGATGAC
This sequence comes from Anaerolineales bacterium, assembly GCA_019637805.1. Taxonomy (NCBI): domain Bacteria; kingdom Bacillati; phylum Chloroflexota; class Anaerolineae; order Anaerolineales; species Anaerolineales bacterium. The sequence continues at coordinate 114,296 of JAHBVB010000001.1, forward strand.
GATGTTCTGCACAGTGGCGTGTTTGAGCCACATGGAATAGAGCACCACGTAGTACACCATGCCAGCCAGGGCCAGCACGGCGGCCAGCAGGTTGACGAAGTTGGCCAGCAGGAAGAAGGCCAACACCAGCAGAGAGAGGCCAAAGGCCAGGCCCTCGGCCGGGGTCAGCCGCCCGGCGGCGATCGGCCGGCGGGAAGTGCGGCTCATGCGCTGGTCGGTCTCGCGGTCAATGTATTGGTTGATCGCCCCGGAGCCACCGGCCGCCAGGGCGCCGCCCAGCAGCGTCCAAAAGGTCAGGGTCAGTGAAGGCAGGGCGCGGGCGCCCATCACCATGCCACCATAAGTGGTGACCAGCAACAGGGCCACGATGATCGGTTTGGTCAGACTAAAAAGATCTTGAAGGAACTGGCGTTTGTCCAGCGGCTCAGCCGCCTCGCGCTCCTCGTCTTGCGGGTCCCGGGCGGCAAAGCCCACCAAGGCCCACAGCACCACCGCCGCCGCCCACACAGCCGCCGCGCTGGCCACATGCAGGCCCAGCAGCGGAATGGGGAACTGCGTACTGACCTTCATGGCGCCGACCAGCGCCTGTGAGAAGTACAGCACCACGGTCAGCGTGGCTGCGATGAGGATGCCGCGTTGGGAGCGCTGCGTGCGCCAGGCGCGGCGCAGCAGCATCAGCAGGTGCACCGACATCAGCGCCACGACAAAGCGGTGGCCCATGTGCACCCAACCCAAGGTGTGCGAGGGGATCAATTCGCCATTGCACAGCGGCCAGCCAGAGCAGGCATAAGTGGCGTTGGTCATGGCCACCAAGGCGCCGCTGACCAGCACGACGAAGATGCCCGCCAGGGCGCCGATGGCCGCGCGGGAGAAGCGGCCGCGGAAATGCAGACGTTCCGGCAATTTGCCATGTTCATAGAGATGAAAAGCGGCCACAGTTGAAGTGATCAGCAAGGCCAGGATGACCAATGCCACGCCCAAATGCACCGCCACCAGGTTGGGTGGTGTTTCGAGGACGACCACCAAGCCGCCCAACAGGGCCTGCACCACCAAAAGCACCAGTGCGATCAGCAGCGGCCGGCTGATCAGACCCTGGTCGCGGTAGCGCCACCAGGCCACCAGGAAGGAAACCAGGATCAGCGGGCTGGTGATGGCGGCCACCAGGCGGTGCGTGTACTCGATGATGGCATCCATGCGCATGGGCGGGATCCAGCTGCCGAAGCAAGTCGGCCAGTCTGGGCAGCCCAGGCCAGAGCCGGTGACCCGCACAATGCCGCCAATAATGATGAGCAGGTAGGTCACGACGGAGGCGGTCAGGATCAGATAGCGGAAACGGCCCATTGCCTTGGGCTGGTTAGCCGGTTGGGTGGATTTCTTTGCTTTAGCCATTGCTTTCGTTCTTCTTCGCTTCCTGTCTGCGTACATAAAATGGGTAGCCAACCAGCAGCAGGCTGGCAAAGATAAACCATTGCACCGCGTAGCCAAAGTGCGAACCTTCGCTCAGGTCCATCTGCGGCACAGAAGCATACGGCGGCGCAGTTTGCTGCCCCGCTGGAATGCGCTGCAGGTAGACGGGCAGCAACTCTACATCCATCTGGTCTGCCAGGCGCGGCAGGTCCAGGTTGTTCCAGATCTCCAGGCGTTCCCCAGGCTGGGTAGTCGGGTCCGGCTGCAGGGAGCGTCCCAAACCAAAATCAGTCTCCGCCCGGCGCAATTGCCCGAAAACGGTCACCAGCCCATCTTCAATATAGGCGCCGCGCTGCTGGGTGTCCTCTTGCGGGATCCAGCCGCGTTCAACCAAAATGGCCTGGTTAGTGCCCTCGATCAACAGCGGCGTGTACAGATCCACACCCAGCTGATTGCCCGTCTCACCCAGCCAGACCTGGTTGCGCAACACAATTTCGTGTTCGGGCAAATACTGGCCGCGCACTGTCGCCTGGCGGTACTCCATGGAGTATAAATCCAAATCGAGGGCGCCGGCTTCCAGCATCAGGGTCGGGGCGGCCTGCTGCTCCATGACCCGGGCATTGAGGGCGCGGCGCCATTCCAGGCGATCCAGCTGCCAGACGCCCAGCCGCACCAGCACCGCGAACCCGGCCAAAACCAAGACGCTGGCCAGGAGCCAGCGCCGGGTGAACAGCGGTTTCAGCATTAGCCGCCCGTCTCGGTAAGCCCGTTGGGCGCGGAATTCTTGGGCTGCTTGACAGGAAAGACGATCAGGCTGTAAACGAACAGCAGCATGGCTGTGGGGGGAGCCGCAAAGCTAATTCCTAATAGACGCGTGCGCAGGGTAGTCGCCTGGCGCACATTCAGGCCCAGAAATTTCGAGGCATTGAAAGAGCAGGCCAGGGCAAAGTGGTCGGCGGTATCCAGGCGCATGCTGGCGCTGCCCTTGGCGGGGACATACAACGGCCCGAGGGTGTGCGACTGCGTGTCCTGGTTAACCACCACCAGCGTATCGCCCTCCACAAAGCTCAACTCAAAGGGAATGGTAGGCGGCGACTCGCCGGCAGCCACCTGGGCGGCAGTGCCTTCGGGAATAAGCAGCTCGACCTCCTGCGGGGCGCGCACAGCGGTTTCGCCCTGCATGCGCAGACCCAATTCGCTGACCAGCCACACCGCCGCAATCGAGGCCACCAAAACCAGGAACAGACGCCAGCCGTAGCGCGCCAGGACCTTCATGGAAATTCGGGTAGTGCTTGCCATATCTCAGCCTTTACTCAGCCAGCAGCAGTCTCAGATCGTGAGCCATATCGGTGGCGGTCATCTCGAACGGAAAAGTGATCCGCAGCAGACCTTCTTTATCGATTACCCAAGTACGCGTGGAATGCGACACCACATAGCCAATCTCGCTTTCCACCGTCTGGACAAAGCGGCCGGCCCCATAACCATTCCAGGCGTTCTCCAAAGCAGGCAGGTCCCCGGTGAGCCCAAAGAAGTCTGGGCTGAAGCGATCGACATAGGCGGCGATCACATCTGGGGTGTCACGCTCCGGGTCCACGGTGACAAAGATGAAGTCCACTCCGGCGGCTTCTTCGCCCAGGGCATCGGCAATCTGCTTGAACTTGGCCAGGGTCGCCGGGCAATAGTCCGGGCAGTTGGTGTAGCCCAAGTAGATCAGCACGACCTGGCCGCGGCGCTGGCTCAGACGGTACGGCGTGCCGTCCGCTTCCTGCAGGTTGAGGTCATAGGCCAACGGGGCCGGTGTGCCGATCGCCGAGCCGCGGAAGCTCTTTTGGGCCTCGAAGGCTTGCAAGCCAAGAAAAAAGACAGAAGTGGCCACCAGCAATGCGCCGGCGCCAATTAACCATATGCGGGTGTTCTTCATAGCTTCCTATTCTAGCAAAAAGCGAGTCCCTTTGGAGAGGCGGCGCCTGCCCATCAGAACTCGCTTTTGTGTAAGCACAGTTGGTTCTACTCGTTAAATTGGATTGCCCATTAGATACAAGCCGACGTAGAAGAACATCCAGACCACGTCTACAAAGTGCCAGTAGATGGCGCAGGCTTCCACGCCCCAGTGTTTTTCCGCGCTGTAGTGCCCGTTGCGGCCATTGTTCCAGACGATGAAGAGGAAGATCACACCGGTCAGCACATGGAACGCATGGAAACCGGTCATGGCGTAGAAGACCGCGCCTTGCGCGCCGTCGCTCGGGCCAAAGTGAGCTACTTGCCACTCCACACCCACCACACCGACCAGGAAGATCAGACCCAGCACCATAGTGATGAAGATGTTGCGCAGGAAAGCCGGGCGGTTGCCGTGCGCCATTTCAATCTCGGCCCGGTTCATGAAGAACGAGCTGAACAAGAGCATCACAGTCACAATGATGCCCAGGTTTTGGTCCAAGTCGGGGCGCTGGCCGCCCAGCAGAACCACGCGGGCCACAAAGAGGCCCACGAACACGAACAGGTCCGAGAACAGGAAGAGCCACAAACCCAGCCGGTTGCGGCCCAGTTTGACAGCGTAACTTTCAGCGATAGCAGACATTAATGCGCCTCATCGTCGGAGAACAAGCGTCCCACGTTCATGTAATAAACGATCACGAAGAAGGCCTTGAAGGCGGCCACGAGCAGCAGTGCCTGGCCCCAAGGGGGAGCAATGGCGCCCACCAGGTACTCGCCGAAAGTGAGCACACCAAGCATCAGGAAGACCCAGGTGCTGGCATTCAGCTGTGCCCGGCGGCTGCCGGCTTGGTCATTTGTCTCTGCCATTGAATTACTCCTTGCCTGTGGCAGCCGCGTGGGCATGGCCGGTGGCGGAGGCCGCCGGCATGATCACATACGGAGAATCGATCTTGCCATAGTCATACGGCTCGCCGACCACTTCGAACGGTTCGGGGAAGTTGTGCAGCGGGGCCGGGGATGGGATGTGCCATTCCGGTGAACGGGAATTCCAGACATTGCCCTTGGCCTCCGGGCCCTTGCGGGCGCTGCGGATGAAGTTGTACAGCGCCAGGACCACCGAGAGGAAGATGGCGAAAGCCGCAATGGTGATCAGCAGATGGGTAAAGTCAAAGCCCAGCGCCGGATCGTAGTCCACGATGCGGCGGCGCATGCCCAGCAAGCCCACCAATAGCATGCCGTTGCTCAGAACCATGAAGCTGCCCCACATCAACCAGAAGTGCCACTTGCCCAACTTCTCGCTGTACATGCGCCCGGTCAGCTTGGGGAACCAGTAATACAAGGCGGCGAAGAACGGGAAGACAAAGCCGCCGAACATGGTGTCATGGAAGTGACCGACCACGAAGTAGGTGTCGTGCAGGTGCAGGTCGGTAGCGATGGTGCCCAGCGGAGGGCCAGTGACGCCGCCCAGCAGGAAGATGATCACTGAACCGAGAGCGAAGAGCATCGGCGTGGGGAATTCCAACTTGCCTTCCCACAAAGTGGCCACCCAGCTGAAGAACTTCACGCCGGTAGGCACGGCCACCAGCAAGGTGGCATACATGAAGGGCACGCGCAGGAAGGGGCTCATGCCGGAGGCGAACATGTGGTGGGCCCACACGAAGAAGCCGATCAGGGCGATGCCCAGTGAGGACATGGCCACCGCTTTGTAGCCAAAGAGCGGCTTGCGCGAGAAGACCGGCAGCAATTCGCTGATGATGCCCAGGCCGGGCAGGATGAACACGTACACCGCCGGATGGGAATAGAACCAAAACAAGTGCTGATACAAGATCGGGTCACCGCCGGCCGTGGCGTCGAAGAAACCCATGCCGAACAAGCGCTCCAACATGACCAGCTGGAAGGACAAACCGATCATCTGCGTAGCGGTGAACTGGATGATGGAGGTAGCCAGGGCGGCCCAAACGAAGATGGGCATACGGAACATGGTCATGCCCTTGGCGCGCATGGTGAAGACGGTGACGATCACGTTGATGGCGCCGGCGATGGAGGAAAGGCCGACCAGATAGACACCGATCAGGAACATTTCCATGCCCAAAGGCGCACGTACGCTCAGCGGCGGGTACCCCACCCAGCCAGTGTCGAAACCGCCGAAGAACATGCTGCTGACCAGGATCAGGGCGCCGGGCACGTTGATCCAGAAGGCAAATGAGTTCAGGCGCGGGAAAGCCATGTCATTGGCGCCGATCATCATCGGCACCAGGTAGTTCATCAGGGCGCCAATGCCCAGCAAGTTGCCGGCGATCATCACCATGCCGTGCAGGCTCATCAGCGTATTGAAGAGATGCTCGCTGTTGTAGCCCAGCATGATCTCGAAGATATCGCTGTTCAGGAAGGTGATGCCGGACTGCGCCAGTTCGGTGCGGAAGAGCACCGCCATCAGGCCGCCGATGCCCAGCAGCAGGATGGAGGTTACACCATACTGCACGCCAATCACCTTATGGTCAAAGTCCACGCCGAAGTAGCGCATCCAGTTCGGTTTGGAGGGGTCCGGGTCAATATTCTCATTGATCGGTTTGCCCCGCGCCCAGCCCAGCCACTCGTCCAAAACGCCAACGCCCACCATAAAGGCGATGGCGCCAATGATCACGCCGCCGACAACATGCACCTCAGTAATGTGCTGCTGCAGGGCGGCGTCCGTGCTGGAGACGGGCAAGCCCACCAGCACCCGAATGGCCATGGTCAGCGCCATGCCCACCACGGTGCCGATGATCTGGGCGATCAGACCACGTACCAGGCCTGTGGAAAGAAAACGCATTCTGTTCCTCCTCAACCTATTGCAAACTTACGATGAAGGCAATGATTTGCTGGATCTGCTCTTCGGTCAGGCGGACAGCAAAATCTTGCGGCATGATGCCTGGCTGAAAGCCCTGCACGATCTGGGCATTGGGGTCCACGATAGACGTGTGCAAATACTCCAGGTCGGCGGTCACCACGCTGCCATCCGACAACGTGACGTCGTGGCCAAACAGCCCCAGCCAGGTGGGACCCACGCCGCTTTCCCCGGTCAGGGAGTGGCAGGCGGTGCAGCCGTAGGTGGTGGCCCAGCGCTGGCCGCATTGCTCATCGCCCAGGTTGCAGTCGCCCGCATTTTCGGCCAGCCAGGCGTCAAATTCGGCGGGGGTCACCACTTGTACATCGGCCAGCATAGCGTAATGCAGCTGGCCGCAAAGCTCGGCGCAGCGTACCTTGTAGAGGCCTTCCATATTCGGAGTAATGCGCAGTTCGCGCACAAATTCATCACCGCCGGGCAAGACATCCTGCTTGACGCGGAATTCCGGCACCCAGAAGGAATGGATCACGTCAGCCGAGCGCATGCGCAGCACCACCTGGCGGTCTTTGGGCAGCACCAGGGTATCTGTGGAAACCGCCGTCAAAATAGTTTCGCCCGCTTCGGTCAGCACTTCCGCAGTGTATTCGAAGCGCCACACCCATTGGGAAGCGTACACATCCACGGTGAGTGCGTTGGCGTCACGGCGCTCCACATCTGCCAGGGTGCTGGCGCCGATCACGGCCAGAATCAGCACGATCCCGATCGGAATGGCGGTCCAGATGATCTCCAGCCGGTCATTGTGCGAGACGTATTTTCCGTCGCCGCGCTCGCCGCGTTTCCGCCGGAAGACGAAAACGCTGTAGAGTACAAAGACCGTAATGAGGGAAAAGAAAAAAGCAATCAGCCACCAGTGGATATTAAACAACCAGTCCACGGTGATGGCTTGCTCGCTGGCCTGCAGCGGAAGGATGGGCGCGTTGGTTAGGAACAAGCCCAAGCCCAGCGTAGAGGCAACCACAAGCAGGCCGACGATAACAAAATGAACCATGCGAATCTCCTCCGAGAATCCTCTCAGCCACAAGCCTTGCCGCTGCCAGCAGCAAAAATCGTGCAATTAAGCATATTGCACTTGTGCGGAAAGGTACGAAAGGCAGTATATCATAATTGGGCTTTAGGCAAATCTTTGGCGTTTAAGCCGCGCCCAAGCCCTCCAGCACGTCCAAGACCTTGGAACTATGCTTAGGTACGCTTACTTTTTCGAAGATTTTGGCGATCTTGCCCTCAGCGTCGATCACGAAGGTGCTGCGCACGACGCCCCAATATTTGCGCCCATACATGGACTTTTCCTGCCAAACACCGTACAGCTCGCAGACCGCATGCTGCGGGTCGGCCAGCAGCGGGAAGGGCAGGTCGTGCTTGGTCTTGAACTTCTGGTGAGAGGCTTCGCTGTCCGGGCTGACGCCGAGGACGACGGCGCCCTGGCTCTGGTAGCGCTGGTAACTGTCACGGAAATCGCAGGCCTGTTGGGTGCAGCCGGGGGTGTCATCCTTGGGATAGAAGTAGAGCACGACAGTCTGGCCGCGATAGTCTGAAAGTTTGTGGGTTTTGCCGGTTTCGTCGTTCAGGCTAAAGTCTGGGGCCGGTTGACCTTCTTTGATTGCCATAAATCACCTGTATTTGCGAGTAGTGGATAGGTTCTTTCATTATAGCTAGGCATGCGCGGGACTGCCAGCGCATGGCTTGCCCCTAGCGCGTCCAAAATGAATAGGCCAGCAAATAACTGGCGGCGACGCTGAGCGCTACGGCGTTGAGCGTCAGCGCGCTCCAGTGCGGGCGCATGCCATCACCAATGCGGCCCAAGTACCAAACCTGCATCAGGGCCAGCGGCAGGCTGAGCCAGGGCGGGAAGGCGATGGCGGCGGGCAGCCCAGCCACGAAAGCCGCGGCGAAGAGCGCATACGCAATGAAGACACAGGCATGGTGCATTTGCAGGCCGCGCTGCCAGCCCAGGCGCACCAGCAGGGTTTGCTTGTCCGCCCTCAGATCGCTCGCATAGTCGGGGAACTCCAGGGCCAGCATGGAGGCGAAGGTCAGCATAGTGAGCGGGAAGGTGCTGAGCGCCAACAGGCGGTGCAGCTCGCCGGCCTGCAAGGCAAAGCCGAGCGCCGGCAGCAGGTTGGCCAGCAAGACCACGGTGGTCAGCTCCCCATAGCCGCTGCTGGCCAGGCGCACCGGCGGTACCGAGTAGAGCACGGCCCCCAGGGCGATCAGCAGCAGGAGCAGGCTGACCAAGGGAGACAGGGCGCCTTGCAACAGCAGCGTGAGGGTCACCAGGGCGGTCAGTGTGAGCATGCTATAGGCGGCGGCCAGCGCCACCACCGGGCGCAGTTGGCCCGGGCCGGCGCCCAGCACGCCGCTGCCGCCGGAAAACGGGGTGCGCTGCGGATTGAGCGCGTCGCCGGGGTAATCGAAGTACTCGTTAAGGTAGTGGGTCGCCAGCTGCAGGCTGCTGACCCACAACTGGCCCAGCAGGGCCAGGTTCCAATCGATGCTGACGCCCAGGTAGCGAGCGATGCCCAGACCCAGGGCATAGTTCAGCACCCCACCCAGCAAAAACAACGGTCGAGAGAGGCGCAGGAACAAGACCAGGGGATTGGCTCTCATGGTCAGGCCGGCTGGTCAGCCAGGTGCGGTTCGCTGTGGGTGCTTAGGACCAACAGGCGGGCAGGGCCGGCCGCCTGCAGGGTGCAGGCCACGCCGAAGGGCAGCAGCAGACCCTGCGGCTGGGCGGCGTCCAGGGTCAGGCTGACCGCCGCGCCGTGGGAGGGAGACTGCGGGCGGCGGTCCTCCAGCTGCAGGTCCACCCGGCCGTCCAGCGCGAAGCAGATGCGGTCAGCCTCGCCGCGCAGGCCGGCGTTGTGCGCCTGGCCAGCGGCCAGGATCAGCAGGTCCAGCTGGCCAAAGCGGCGCAGCAGGTGCTGCTGATTGCTGAGTAGGGTCAGCTGGCCGTCCGCGGCCTCCAGCGGGAAAAGCAGCATATCGTGAATTCCTGAGGGCATGCGCAGGATTATAACGGGCCGCGCAGGCCGGCGTTCCGTGTTACAAAGTGAGCTCAATCTCAAGGAGTTGCATGAACACCGGTCTTCTGTACATTACTACGGCATTGTTTTGGGGGCTTACCTGGCTGGCGATGAAGTTCCAACTGGGCCAAGTGGCCCCCGAGTGGTCGGTGGTCTACCGTTTCCTCTTGGCGGCGGCGCTCTTCTTTATATATGCCTGGTGGCGCAAACTGAACCTGCGCTACAGCCTGCAGGCGCATGGTTTGATGGCCCTGCAGGGCATCCTGATGTTCGCGTTCAACTACATCCTGCTGTATTTCGCCGGCTTCAGCCTGACCAGCGGCCTGGTGGCTCTGCTGTTCTCCACGGTGGTGCTGTTCAATGTGCTGTTCGGCACGCTGATCCTGCGCAACCCACTGCAGCCGCGCGTGCTGCTGGGCGCCCTGCTGGGCCTGGGCGGCCTGGCGCTGATCTTTGCGCCGGAGGTGCAGGGCGTGAACTTTGGCGGCGCCCAGCTGAGCGGCATTCTGCTGACCCTGGGCGGGGCTGCCTCGGTCTCCCTCGGGCAAATGACAGCGGTGCGCAACCAGCGTCACCAGATCCCGGTGGTGCAGCTGAATGCGTACAGCATGCTGTATGGCGCCTTGTTCTGTGCCCTGGTGGCGCTGCTGCGCGGCGTGCCCCCAACCCTGGAGAGCGACCCGCGCTATGTGCTCTCATTGTTGTACCTGGCCGTCTTCGGCTCGGTGTTCGCGTTTTGGATGTACCTGACCCTGCTGCAGCGCCTAGGCCCGGACCGGGCGGGCTACGTGACCGTGCTGGTGCCGCTGGTGGCGCTGGTGGTCTCGGTCTTTTATGAAGGTCTGGAATTGGGGGCGCTGCAGTTGGGCGGCGTGGGCCTGGTACTGCTGGGCAACGCCCTGGCGCAGAGGAAATAGCTGTTTAGCGGATAGCTATTGGCAACTAGCTATTAGCCGACCAGAGACATTTATTGCTGTCAGCCCATAGTACGGGCGCACGCCGTGCACCTGTACCCGTTATTGATAAACGCATGGAGAATGCGTAGTAGCTAGGCCTATCCTGAGCGCAGCAAAGGGATGTTGCGCTTTAGCTGATAGCTATTAGCTAAAGCGATCAGCCGCTCTCGCCATCGCGTCGCCCTGAGCGGGTACTCAGCCCTTTACCTGGACGCCGGGAGCCTGACCAGCGAAGGGCTTTCGATGCCCTGTCTTCCCCATGACTGCGGTGATAACAGCACCTACCGCCGCAGCTTGGGCAGCCAGCGCGGCACGCGGGCTTTGTAGTCGCGGTAGTTTTGGCCGAAGCGCTGCTCCAACCCCGGCTCCTCTGACAAGACAAAGTAGGCATGGTTGATGAGCACGAAGGCCAGCGCCCACAGGGCCAGGGCCGGGCTGCGCAGCCACAGCGCTTGGCCCGCCAGCATGGCGGCCACGCCGCTGATCATCGGGTTGCGCGTATAGGCGTAGGGGCCGGCGGCCACCAGCGCCTGGGTCGGGTCCCAGGGCGCCAGGGTACCACGCCCCACCCGGAAGAAGAGCCAAACGCACCAGGCAAACAAGAGCAACCCGGCCAGGAGGAGCAGCGCACCCAGGCCGCGCAGCAGCGGGGCGTCTGCTGCCAGGCCGCCGAAGCGCTCGTATAGCAGCCAGGGTAGCACAACAGTGACCATGAAGGGCAGCAGCAGGATGGAGAGCAGGTGGCGAGACACTCTTGGATTCATCATCCTTTGTTTCATCCTTCTTTCAATTCCGCGCCCAACGCCGCGGGCGGCGCGGCCTGCATCAGACCACGCAGGGGCCGCTGCAGCGGGGCCGGCAGGCGGGCCAGCAGCTGGCCGCCCAGGCGGCCGCTGACCACCAACAAGACCAGCAGCATCAGCAGCCAGGGCAGCGCATTCAAGACCACCACGGAGGACTCGCCCAGGCTGCGCTGCAAGACCACCGAGATCACCGAGCGGGTGGCCACGAAAAGCAGCACGCCCAGCGCCCCGCGCAGCGGCGACCAGCCGCCAAAAATGACGATGGCCAAGGCGATCCAGCCCAGGCCGCGGGTGTGGCCCTCGGCCCAGCCGATCTTGACGTCCAGCGAGTAGGCCGCGCCGGCCACGCCGACCAGCGCCCCGCCCAGCACGGCGTAGGCGTAGCGCAGCTTGCGCACCGCCACGCCGCGGGCGAAGGCCGCCTCAGGGCGTTCGCCGGCGCTGCGCAGCGCCAGGCCGGGCCGCGAGTGAAAGATCCACCAGGTGCTGGCCAAAGTGAGCGCCAGGGCGAAATAGACCACTAAGTCCTGGTTGAACACGATCGGCCCCAGCACCGGAATGTCCTTCAACCATGGGATGGGCAGGCGCGGCACCCAGATGCCCGGCAGGCGGGTGAAGTTCTGGCCCAGGAAGGCGCTTAGGCTGTCGCCCAACAGGGTCAGCACGAAGCCGACCGCCACCTGGCTCTGGCGCAGGGCCAGGCTCCCGAAGGCGACGACCAAAGCCATCAAGGCCCCCACCCCAGCTCCCGCCAAAAAGCCTAGCAGCAGACTGTTGCTTACATAAGCGGCGGCAAAGCCCGCCATGGCGGAGAGCAGCAGGCTGCCATCCAGCGAAAGGTTGACCACGCCGGCGCGCTCGCTGAGCGTCTCGCCACACACGGCGATGATCAGCGGCGAAGATTGCAAGACGATCGAGGCGGCAATCGCGATCCAGTTGGCATCCATCAGCTTTGCCTCCCGGGCGTGCGCCTGGCGGAGCGCACTTCAGACCACCAGGTCTGCAAGCGTTCCCGGTCGCCAAACAAAAGCACCAGCAGCACCATCACGCCGGTGAGGATATCACCCAGCGAAGAGTGCAGCTGGGTGCGTAGCTGCAGGACAATGCTGCCGCTCAATACTGACGCAAAAAAGAAGGCCACCAGCGGCGTCCAGAACAAACGGAAAGCAGCCAGGATCACGACCATCAACGCCAGGTAGCCGATGCCGCCGGAAATGCTCTGGCGCAGGCTGTCGAACCAGCTGAGCACGCGCACCGCCCCACCCAGCCCGGCCAGCGCGCCGCAAAAGCCCATGGCCAGCAATGTCTCCCGCCGGCTGGAGACGCCCAGCAGCAGAGCGGAGCGCGGGTTGCGGCCCAGCGCCTTGAGGCGCAGGCCCCAGCTGCTGTTGCGCAGCGCCAGCACCACCAGGCCAAAGGCCAGCCCAGCCAGCGCCAGGGCCACCAGGCTGAAGCGCGTACTGCCCACCAGGGGCAGCAGCGCATCGGCATGGAAAGGGGCCGTGCCGCGGAAGCTGCCGCCCTCGGGCGGCTGCCAGGGTCCGGAAATCAGGAAATTGGTGAGGATCACCGCCAGATTGTTGAGCGCCAAGCCGCCAAAGATCTCGTGCACGCCCCAACGCTTGAGCAGACCGGCCAGGGCCGCCCACAGCGCGCCGGCGGCCATGGCGGCCAGCACTTCGAGGCTGATCTGCAGCGGCGCGGGCAGTTGCAGCGAAAGCGCCACCCAACTGGCGCCGATGGCGCCCAGAATAAATTGCCCTTCAATGCCGATGTTCCACAAACCCGCCCGAAAGCTGACCAGCAGGCCCAGGGCGCTGAGCAGCAGCGGGATCCAGAACGCTACAGTGGTCAGCAGGCGGTCCTGATTGCCGAAAGCGCCCTGCCACATGGCGCTGAAGGCTTCAGCGGGAGAGGTGCCAAAGGTGACCAGCAGCAAGCTGGTGAGCAGCAGCGCCGCCAACACCGGCGCCAGCGTCCACAGTTGGGCCAGCCAGGCTGGGCGGGTCACGCGCCGCCCCCGATCAGATGGCCCAGTTCGTTCAAGCTGGTCTGGCGCGCGTCCAGCAGGCGCGACATGCGCCCACCAGAGAAGACCGCGATGCGGTCACTGCGCTCCAAGAGCTCGTCCAGGTCGGCGGAGAGGAACAGGATGGCGGCGCCCTCGCGGCGGCGCTGATCCAACTGCTGCCAGATCCAATCGCTGGAGCGCAGGTCCAGGCCGCGAGTGGGATGCTCGGCCAGGATCAACTGCGCATCGTCGGGCAGCAGGCCAAACAAGACCCGCTGCTGGTTCCCACCGGAGAGTTCCTCCACCCGGCTGCCGGGCCGGGCGACGATCTGGTATTGCTTGATCCGTTGGCGGGTTTGGGAGCGGCTGGCGGCGCGGTCCACGAACAGGCCGTTCTGGCTGACCAGGGCCATGTGCTCCGCCAGGGTCATGCCGCTGACCAGGCCTTCTTCCAGGCGGCCAGCGGCCAGGTAATGCAGGCCCAGTTTGCGGGCGGTCAAATAGTCCAGGCGGGGCTGCCGCTGGCCCGCCAGGCGCAGCTCGCCGCCGGCCAGCGGAAGCAGGCCGGCGCAGGCCCGCAGCAGCAGTTCCTGCCCGTTGCCATCCAGGCCGGCCAGACCCAGCACTTCGCCGGCGTGCAGGCTGAGGTCCACGGGTTGCAGCTCCAGGCGCGGCGTGCGCACCACCAGGTCACGCAACTCCAATTGGGGTGTGCCCGCCGCCGGGCGCGGCCGGAGGGGGCGCTGGGGCAGTTCGGCAAACATCAGGTTCACCAGCTTCCGGCTGGGGCAAGGCAGCTTGGCGCCGCCCACATAGTCGCCCTGGCGCAGCACGATGGCCTGGTCGCACAGCTCCTGCACTTCTTCCAGCTTATGCGACACCAAGATGAGGGTTTTGCGCTCCTTGCGGGCCAGGTCACGCAGGGAATTGAACAATACGGTCTTCTGGTCAGCGCTGATGCCGGTGGTCGGCTCGTCCAGGATCAGCAACTGCGCGCCGCCCGAGAGCAGGCGCAGCAGTTCCAGCTGTTGGCGCTCGCCCAGGCTGAGGTCCTCGATGCGCTCGTGTGGATGGATTTCAAAACCATAGCGCTGGCCCAATTGGCGCAGCTGGTCCGCGGCGTGCCGCCGCGGGATCGCCAGGCCGCCCGGCCGGCCGAGCAGGTAGTTTTCCAACACGGTGAAGGGCGGCACATCCAGCGGGTCCTGGTAGAGCATGCCGATGCCGGCCGCCAGCGCATCCAGCGGGGAGCGGAATTGCTGGGGCACAGCGTCCAGAAGAATGCGGCCGCTGTCCGGCGTTTGGTAGCCGGAGAGGATCTTCATCAGCGTGCTTTTGCCTGCCCCGTTCTCGCCGAGCAACCCGTAGATCCGCCCGGCTTCAAAGGTGAGGCTGATGCCCCGGTTGGCTTGCACTGGGCCAAAACTTTTAGAGATCTTGTCGAGTTCTACGCGCATGGCTTACCTGCACCTCAGCGGAAAGAAAAGCAGACCTGGGGCTCAATTGAGCCCCAGGTCTGCTTGGGGAAATGCGTTATTGGCTCTCGCCCATGCCCTGCAGCAAGGCGGGCAGGTACCAGATCTGCTCGTCGGTGGCGCTTTGGCCGGCAGCCACATACACGGTACCGTCGCGCAGGTTGACCGGGCCGGCCCACAGGTCCACTTCGCCAGCCGCTAGCTTGGCGATGAAGTCGTGCAGGTCGCTTGCGGCCTGGCCTTGCAGCGCCGGGCCGTCCAACCAACCCACATCGGTCTGGCCGGGGTCGGTCAGCGCGTCCCAGTTGGCGGCGTTCCAATCCCAGCTCTGCTCCCAAGTGCCAGCGGCCACGGACTCAGCCAGGGCCAGGTAGGCCGGACCCCAGCTAAAGAAGGGCACGCCCAGGCAGAAGGCCGGCGCGCTGTCGCAGGCGTTGAGATAGTCGTAGGGCACAGCCAGGATGGCTTCATCGGCGGCAGCGCGCTGGGCAGTGACGTCGATGGCTTCGGTGGTGTCAATGCCGCTCATGATCACGTCGACACCCGTATCGAAGAAGTTGTTGGCCACTTCGGTGGGGTCCAGGGTCACGCCCGGGATATTGAACCAGAAGCCGATCCAGGTCACGTCGAACTTAAGCGCTGCCGGATCCTCGCCGCGATAGGTTTCGTAGCAGTGGCGGGCGCCCAGGTAGGCCGAGGCGGTCAGGCGGATGGTCTCGTGGTTGATCAGCGGGCCGACATAGCCGATGTGGCCGGTTTGGGTATTGAGGGCTGCGGCGCAGCCGGCGATGGCCTTCATGTCTTCCATGCGGCCCATCACATTGCCCAGGTTGGCCGGGGCTTCACCGGTGCGAGCGTCATCCCCGGAGACATTAATGAAGACCACTTCGGGATGGGAGGCAGCCACCGTAGTGGTGTCTTCCTCGAATTCGTCCGAAGTGGTGATGATCAGCTTGGCGCCCTGCTCCACCATATCGGCGACCACACTGGCCACCGTGGCTTCCGGCTTGTCAGCCGGGTTAAGGGACTCAAAGACGATCACCCGGCTGCCGGGCAGATGCTCTTCCACGAAGAGACCGCCTTCGTAGTGGGCCTGGCTCCAGCCATGATCGTTGCGCGGGCCTACCAGGATCAGGCCGATGGTCAGGCCTTCGGCGGCATCGTCGCCGGCAGCCGGATCCGGCTGGCTGGCCGCTGGGGCGCAGGCGCCCAGGATCAGGGTCAAGCTGAGCAGTACAGCAAATACAACCTTTTTATGAAACATCACTTCTTCCTCCGTTGGAAATGGCGAATGCGCAAAAGGGTGGCGGTTTATCGGCTCTCCGGCGATCACCCCCCATCCTGCAGCGAGACCACCACGGGGCCAAAAAGAAACGCACCCTGGGCTTGCCAGGGTGCGCCAATTTTCTTTGACACTCCTCCCCGAGAACCACTTCGGTTGGAGGTCAGCGTCCGCATTCAGCTACTCCGCGGGTGGTCTCACGAAAAATGTATCATATATGGGGGTAAAGGTCATCGTTACCGGAATATACAGGACAACGCGGCGGGTGTCAAGGGAGGCACCCCAAATTGGCCCGCTTTGGGCCAGGTCTAACCAAATTGCAGGCTGGCCACCAAGTAGAATGGCCACATGAAGCAGAACATGTACGATGACGAGGCTTTTTTCAGCAAATACAGCCAAATGAACCGCTCGGTGCAAGGGCTGGCTGGCGCCGGGGAATGGCATACCCTGCAGCCCATGCTGCCAGACTTTGAGGGCAAAGCCGTGCTGGACCTGGGCTGCGGCTTTGGCTGGCACTGCCAATACGCCATCGAGCACGGCGCGGCCTCCGTGGTGGGCGTGGACATCTCAGAGAAAATGCTGGCTGTGGCTCGCGAAAAGACGTCCGGCGAGATCAAGTATGTATGCAGCCCGATCGAGGAGGCGGAGTTCGCCGAGGGTTCTTTTGATGCCGTGATCAGCTCTCTGGCCTTTCACTACCTGGCCTCATTTGACGACATTGCCGGGAAGGTGTGGACCTGGCTGAAACCCGGCGGGGACTTTGTCTTCTCGGCGGAACATCCGGTCTTCACAGCGCAGGGCAGCCAGGACTGGCAACGCGACGCACAGGGAATGATCGAGCATTTCCCCGTAGACAACTACTTTTACTCCGGCAAGCGAGAAGCCAACTTCCTGGGCGAGACGGTGATCAAGTACCACCGCACACTGACCGACTACTTCTCGGCGCTGCTGCAGAATGGCTTTGAGATCCGCGGTGTGGCCGAACCGCAGCCGAGTGCGGAGATGCTGGCCAGCGTGGAGGGCATGCAAGACGAGCTGCGCCGCCCGATGATGCTGATCGTGGCCGCCCGAAAGACACCGGCCTAGATATTCAGGGTCAGCTTGGCGATCACCAGATAAATCGCCAGGCCGGTGGCGTCCACCAGGGTGGTGATGAGCGGCGCCGAAACCGCGGCAGGGTCGATCTTGAAGTGTTTGGCCAGCAGGGGGATAAAGGCGGCAATGCCGTTGGCCCATACGCAGATGGTCAAAACACCCAAACCGACCGCCATGGCCAGGTCCGGCTCAGGGCTCCACAACAGCGCCCGCCCGTAGGCCACCAGGCCCAGCAGGGTGCCCAGAATGAGCCCGGTCAGCAATTCACGCTGGATGATGCGCCCCATGTGCTGCATGTGCAGCTCGCCAGTCGCCAGGCCGCGGATCAGCGTGGAGACGGTCTGGGCGCCGGTATTGCCGCCTGTGCCGATCAGCAGGGGGATGAAGAAGGACAGGGCCACCACGGCGGCCAGTTCCTTTTCGAAGAACTGCAGCACAGAGGCGGTCATGGTGCCGGCGACAAACAGCAGCAGCAGCCAGCCCACCCGGCGGGTGACCACCGTCCAGACGGGGACGCTGAAGTAGGCTTCGGCCTCCACGCCGCTCTGCACCGCGCCAAACTTGAGCAGATCCTCAGCGTGCTCGGCCGCCAGCACATCGATTACATCATCGGCGGTGATGATGCCCAGGATGCGGTTGTCGGCATCCACCACGGGCATGGCCAGGAAGTCGTAGCGCGAGAGCAGCTTGGCGACCTCTTCCCGGTCGGTTTCAGGCAAGACGCTGATCACTTGGCGGTTCATCAGCCGGGCGATCTTGGCAGTTGGCGCGGCAATGACCAGCTCACGCAAGGAGAGCACGCCCAACAGACCGTCAGCGCCATCCACCACGTAGAGGTTGGTGAGCGTCTCGACCTTGCGTGAGATCTTACGCAGGTGGGCCAAGGCCTGGCTGGCGGTCATCTGCGGGTCCAGGCGGGCAAACTGCTCGGTCATCATTTGCCCGGCGGACTCGGCCGGGAAGCTGAGCAGGCGCTGCACATCGGCGCGCTGGCGTGGGGCCAGGGCGGCCAGAATGGCAGCCCGCCGGCGCTGCAGCACGCCCACCGCGTGGGCGGCTTCGTCCATCGGCAAGAGGTTCAGGATGGCGGCGGCTTGGGCGACAGGCAGCTCATCCAGCACGCTGCGCACGGCCTGGGGGCCGAGCTCATGCAGCACTTCGGCCTGATCGGCAGGGCTGAGCAGGCCGAAGACCAGATTGCGCTGGGCGGCGGGCAAATGCTCCAGGGCCTCGGCCAGGTCGGCGGGGTATTGCTTCTTCAGCAGACGGCGCAACCCACTCAGGTTGCCGGTTTGCAGGTGGGTACGCAGGGTTTCATATAAGTTCTGTGTGTTTGGCATGGCGTATTCCTTCGGCTGTGGCCCATTGTAGCCATACTGCCGCCTTCTCACCCGCAATCGCGGGGATTGCCAGACCGACCAGATTGGGGGCGTATAATTGGCTTAACATCATCCAAAAACCCAAGGACGGAATCGATGACCCAAAACCCCTCAGCGACTGCCAACCTGGACCTTAGCAAAGCCCACCAGAACCTGAGTGTCCCCGAAGTATATGAGCACGCAGTGAAAGCCGGTGCGGTGCAGCTCACCGCCGACGGCCCTTTCAATGCGGTCACCAGCCCGCACACCGGCCGCTCACCCAAGGACAAGTTCACGGTGCGTGAAACGGCTACGGAACAGGACGTGCACTGGGGCCAGATCAATGTACCCTTCGACGAGGAAAAGTTCAATTTGATGCACCAGAAGGTGCTGGCCTACCTGGAAGAACGTCCCGCAATCTACACTCGGGACGTTTTCGCGTGTGCAGACCCTGCCTACCGCATGCCAGTGCGCTTCGTCTCCGAATCGGCCTGGCACATGTTGTTCGTCAACAACATGTTCATCCGCCCTTCGGCTGAACAACTGAAAGACTTTGAACCGGAGTTCACCGTACTGCACGCGCCGGAAATGCAGGCCGACCCAGAAACGGACGGGACGCGCAGCGGCACTTTCATCCTGGTGCACCTGACCAAGAAACTGGTGCTGATCGGCGGCACACGCTATGCCGGGGAACTGAAGAAATCCATCTTCAGCGCGCTGAACTATCTGCTACCCAAGCAGGGCGTGCTTTCGATGCACTGCTCGGCCAATGTGGGCGCCGATCGCAGCACGGCGCTGTTCTTCGGCCTGTCCGGCACGGGCAAGACCACGCTTTCGGCCGACCCGGACCGGGCGCTAATCGGCGACGACGAGCACGGCTGGAGCGACAACGGCGTCTTCAACCTGGAAGGCGGCTGCTACGCCAAAGTGATCAAACTCTCGGCGGAGGCGGAGCCGGACATTTATGCCGCATCGCACCGCTTCGGCACCGTGCTGGAGAATGTGGTGCTCAACCCGGACCGTACGCCGGACCTGGACAGCGACAACATCACCGAGAACACTCGGGCCGCCTACCCGATCCACTTCAACTCCAACACCGACAAAGACGGCATGGCCGGACACCCCAACCACATCGTCTTCCTCAGCGCAGACGCCTGGGGCGTGCTGCCGCCGATCGCCAAGCTGACCCCGGAGCAGGCCATGTACTATTTCCTCTCCGGCTACACGGCCAAGCTGGCCGGCACCGAGCGCGGTGTGACCGAGCCGGAAGCCACTTTTTCGGCCTGCTTCGGCGAGGTCTTCATGGTTTGGGACCCCACCGTGTATGCGGAGATGCTGGCCGAGAAAATGGCCAAGCACAAGTCGCAGGCCTGGCTGGTGAACACCGGCTGGTCCGGCGGGCCGTATGGGGTGGGCAAGCGCATGAAGCTGGGCTTCACACGGGCGATGGTGCGCGCCGCGGTGGATGGGCGGTTGAACGACACCCCCACGGAGACCGAACCGGTCTTCGGCCTGGCGATCCCCAAGGCAGTGCCGGATGTGCCCAGTGAGGTCCTGGTGCCGCGCAGCACCTGGGCCGACCCCGCGGCCTACGACGAGCAGGCCGCCAAGCTGGCGCAGCTCTTCCATGAGAATTTCAAGCGCTTCGAAGCGAGCGCCTCAGACGCCATCAAAGGCGCTGGGCCGCTGGCAGGACGCTAAACTCTAAAAAGCCTCCGAAATTCGGAGGCTTTTTTGTTTTGCTTCTGTCTGAAAAAACCGCCTGAAGCGACTGAATTTTTTGGTGGCTTTTGCTTTATACTGCTCAAACATTGTTAGTAATGAGGAGATTTCTCATGATCGGTATCAATCCCCGCGGCCTGCTGGTCGCAACCGCCACAATGCTGGCCATCTTGTTGGCGGCCTGCAGCTCCGGCAATGCCCAATCCGAGAACCTGGCGGCCACGGAGCGTGCGCTCAGTGCGACCCAACAGGCGTTGGAGGCGCAGCAACAGCGCCAGTCGGACCAGCAGCAACCCCAGCGCGGCCTGGGTGCGCCGGCTACCGAAGAGGTACAGGAAGAAGAACAGCAGCAAGAGCAGGAACAGGAAGCCCCCGCAGTGACGGACAAGGGGCCGTACTACGTGGAGGAATTTTCTGAGCCGCCTATGGATTGGACCTATTACCTGCTCAGCGGCGACTCCAGGGACTTCCAGCTCTACACCGAGCGCGACCGCCTGGTGTTCGACATCAAAGGCGAATACATCTGGGCCTATTACACCTATGACAATTACACTTATGGCGATGTGCGCGTGGACTTCCGCGCCAAGAACCTGGGGAATAACAACAACAACGTCAGCCTGATCTGCCGGGTAAGTGAGCGCGGCTGGTATGAGTTCAATGTAGCCAACAACGGCCTCTACGCCATTTACCGCTACACAGTCAGCGACAACAACTTCCGCGAGCTGTACAGCGGCGGTGTGGCCAATATGCGGATTGGCAAGGAAACCAACGACTACACCATGATCTGCAAAGGCAACCGCCTGACGCTGGGGATGAATGGCGTGGAGATCCGCACGATCGAAGACAACTTGTTCGAAGAGGGCTTCGCGGGGGTGGGCGTGTCATCCTTTGACGGAACGCCGGTGCTGGTGGAGATGGAGTACGTGGAGATCTCGCAGCCGTAAAAGCTGTTCTCCTTCAAGAAGAATAGAAAAAGCTCTTCGCTTTGGCGAAGAGCTTTTTATTAACCACCGAAGACGCGCTCAGGACGACACTAGGCGCACGACTTCCTGCGCGCAGCCCCAGCTGAGCGTGAAGCCCGCCCCGCCGTGGCCGTAGTTGTGGATCAGCTGCTGGTCGCCGGGCAGCCGCTCCGCCTCCAGGCGTACGCTGGGGCGCACCGGGCGCAAGCCGACGCCTTCGGCGAGGATCTCGACCTGGGCGAAGGCCGGGTGCAAGGCAGCGGCTTTACGTAAGATGTCTTCTCGGTCGCTGGCGCGCGGGTCGGTCTCCCAATCATTTGCCTGGGCCGTACCCCCCAGCACAATGTCCGCGCTGCGCGGGATGATGTAGCCCAGCGAATTGGGGCCTTCGTCGTCCAAGATCGAGTGCTGCACACCGTTGGGGCGCACCTTGAGCGTTTGCCCGCGCACGGGATAGAGGCTGTCATCGCTCGCCAGTTGGCGGGCGCCCAGCCCGGTGCAGTTGACCACCACATCGGCGACCGCCAATGCTTCATCGACATGCTGGACGTCTTTCTGTTGCAGCTCGCCGCCCAGACGCCGGAACCAGGCCACCAGGTAGTCCATGTAGAGGCTGGTGTCGATGACCACCGACTCGGTCTCGAAGCCGTCCTGGTAGCCGGCGGGCAGGCGGGTCGGGTCCAGGCGGCGGTAGACGCCGCCGGCCGCGGCAGCCCACCACGGCTCCGTCACGGGGTGAGCATAAAGATCATGCACCACTGTCGGCCGGCAGCCGCTGGCCGGGTCCGGCAGCAGCTGCTGGCGGAAGAAGGCCAGGGAGTGCGCCGCCCAGGCGTTGACCCGCTCCAGCGGCTTGGCCAGGTAGGGGAACCACAGGGCGGCCGCCTGGTTGGAGGTGGTGTGCGGCGGCAGCTCACGCGCCCACAGGGTCACCGGCCGCCCAGCTTGCAGCAGCAGGATGCCGGTGGACAGGCCGGAGACGCCGGCGCCAAGCACGAGGGCGGGTTTGGCAGGCATGGGGAAATTTTACGCTGAGACTGAACAAAAACGCACCGGTTGACCGGTGCGTTTTTGTTCAGCGCGCCCAGAAGGATTCGAACCCTCAACCTACTGATCCGAAGTCAGTCGCTCTGTCCGTTGAGCTATGGGCGCTTACGGGTAAATTATACTGTTTTCGCCCTTAAAAACCGGTTTTGGAGCTTGCTGCTGCAAATCTGCTGCAGTTAATGGAGCTACAAGTTCATCCAAACGCTCTGCAGATTCGTTCGCCAAGCCAGGTATCAAATGGCCGTAGATGTCCAAAGTGATACTCGGCTTCGAATGTCCAAGTTGCCGGGCAATGCGGATTAGCTCCATGCCACTCATCAGCATAAGAGACGCCGCTGTATGCCTTAAGTCATGGAAGCGCATCTCTGGCAAGCCTGCCGCTTTCAAAGCCGCTTTGAATTGAGCCAACAAAACACGAGGTTCTTTCGGCGTTCCGTCCGAAGATGGAAACAAAAGATTTTCTTTATTTTCGCCAAGAGCAAATCTTGCTTCTTGCTGCTCTCGATATTGCATCAGTTTTCGAAGCGTCAATCTTCCTAGCTGCACAGTGCGGATACCACTTCGGCTCTTGGGTTCTGAGAACACAAGTCCCTTGTAGGGAATTCTCTGTAGCTGCCTGCGCACCAAAACAGTAGCACTGGCCCAGTCTACATCTGACCAACGCAGGCCAAGCAATTCACCCTGCCGCATGCCAGTAGTGACGGCCATCTGCAACACCATCCCCAACCAGCTTCCCTCAGTTGTCAGAAGTAAGCTCCGCACTTGAACATCGGAAAGAAACTTCATTTCCGGCGGCCTAAAAGTAGGCTTGTCTACTCGCCTAGTTGGACTATATGGAATTAGTCCCTGCCGCTCAGCGAAGCCAAGTGAAGAACGCAGCACGCCATGAAGTAGTTGGACTGAACGCGCCCCAAGCCCGCCCTTGAGTTTTTCAGCATAAAAGTCTTGGATCGCTACTGGCTTTAGGTCTGCCAGTTTCACCTTTCCAAATTTCGGGAGTAGATGATAGTTGCCAATCCCTTTGTACTGAAGCCAAGTCTTATGGCGCACCCTGGGCTCTATCAAGAGCAGCCACTTTTCAAAGAATTCTTCAAAAGTCAGGTCTACCCCTCTGGCGGTTAAGCCTTGGTCTTTTTGATTGGCCATTTCCCGCAGCCAATTCACACATTCTTTTCTAGAAGAAAACGATTTGCTAAATCGTTTACCATCAATAGAGAATTGTGCTTGCCAACGGCCATTATCTTTTTGGTAGATTGCGCCTTCTTGATTGCCTCTTCTTTTAGCCATTCCTTTTCTCCTTATTCGAGATTAGGAAAGGCAGTTTGGCTATACCCTAGGTTTGTAAGGTGCAGGTGGTTCTGAGTCATTGTAAACCAACCCACACCTACGCTGACCGCTTTGCCTCAATAAAGCGTTTCAGATCTTCCAGCTTCACCCGAACCGCCCCCCCAATTCGGATAGTGGGTATGTCCCCACGCTGCATCAGTTGGTATGCAAAAGCCCGGCTGATATTCAGCATCTTGGCCACCTGACTGGCCTTGAGCAATTGATAGGGGGTTTGCACTTCAAGACTCATCGCCACCCCCACTCAACAAACTCTCAAACCGCCGGCCACGCTTGTTCCGACCGGCCGCGAGTAAGGTCTTTACCGCCCCCTCACCATACACATCCACAAGCACCGACAAACTGGGAGATACTTGCTTGAACAGCCACTCGGATATTCTCGACATCTCTTTAGTGCGAGCGTCGGTGATGGTGAAGTTGGCTCTGGCCTGACCTCGAACGAACTCAACCCAATAAGGTGCATCCACATCCACGAAATCTCGCAAATGCGCCATGGCCTTAGTCGCCCATTCATCCGGCGCATGAACCAATACATCTCTACCAATGCCGTCTGCTCGGCTGCCCTTTGTTTCCATCTCCAACCGAACCGGGCCATGAAAATTATAGACCCGCAGATAGCGTGAGGATTGGCGGCTGCCCATCCGGAAGATGGAGTGCCCTATCTGGCCGTCTTCTCTGGGTTTATACGGTGAACGTTCGTAGCTAAAGGTTTCCCGCTTGGCATAGGTTCTAAACAACTGCTCTTTGCCCGCCTGGTCTAACTCCTCCGGCGTGAATGGCACACCATCCCAAGCCAAGTCTAAACGAGTAAGCTGAAATCGCTCGGTGCGCTCCAGAACGAGCATGAACTCTTGAAGAATTTTGGGATGCAACGCTTCACAAGCCAAGCCGGGCAACTCAATTTGAAAGTGAGGCTCAGCGTCCTCTACAGCCTGTCTAGGAGCGCAATAGAGCTTACTTTCCGCTAATGCCTTGTAGATTGTCTGGTAGAACCTAGCGCCATAACCCTGGTCAAGCATGACCCCTAGGCTTTTCTCAAACCAGACCGACCACAATTTTAAGGCGTGGTTTGCCGTGCCCCAGATGGTGATTGCGAACCAATGTACTCTGAATTCCATATTTACTCCTTGGCCAATTTACGCCCCCCTAACAGTATTGGGGGGCTGCCGATGAAATTGGCAAGAAGTAGTGCACTTCCGCTCCGCTTCCGGTGCTCCTCACGTGCGCTCCGGTTCGGTGCTCGGCGACAGCTACTCTCTTGCTTACTGTGGTCTGTGGAAAACAGGTACGCCAAAGTACAGGCACACTGCCTCGGAGAACATCAGCTATTTAGTTAGGCTTGGTCTCATGAAATTCAGGGCTTCCGCTGACCAATCCGCTGCCCTGGGGCCTATACAGGCCACTCGGTGCTGGCCGCACCTCCCGTTAGTGTCGTGGGGGACTTTCGTCCGCTTGTCATTCAAGCGTCTGGTTACTAGGGCCAGAACCAGTCCCACCCAGAAAATAGCACAGCTTAGAAATCGAGTCAACCTGCTAATTGTCTTTTATGTCCACCCCTTAGCCTTTTCCTTCCCGTTCGCAGCCTACGGCAGCACCCCAGCTTGTCAAGGGCAAAGGTTTCTCACTAAGCCCACACTGTCAACCCCTTGACAAACTGGGGACCCCGCCGCCGTGTTCAGGCTGCCGGGAAGAAAAGGCTAGAAAATTTATCGGCCTGCAGCCTGAGCAGCCAACTCAATCCAACTGCCTAAGTTTTTATTTCCGTCACCCTTGAACCATAGATAGCTCATATAGCCAGAAGGCACTACACCTCCACAGAAATTACTAGTTTTGCCATACTGATCTTTAATCATGCTGATATTAACTTGCAACAAACCTTTGCCCAGACTGATAGTGCGCTCAACTTCATACTTAACCCATTTGCTTTTACAAGTTTCTGCACCAACTAAAACCACAGTGACTGAAGTCCCCGCCATCTGTGTATCTATCCATCTCCTGATTGCATCATCACCCCGTCTTCTTATTGTTTCTATTTCTGCAGCATCGATAAAGCCTGCTGCTTCCCGCCCAATAGCTACCCACGATTTTCGAACAACATTTGCGCGCCAAACATCTGAGTATTCAAAACTGAAAAAAACTTTGCGGGTCATCTTTCCTCCAAACTAAGTTGTTAAGAAAGCGTTTGATCATTCTTGCCTGGCCCTGGTCACTTAAAAGTTCTGACCTAAAAATTCCAAAAGGTAACCACAATCACTGAGAGCAGCACCACCATATGAAAAATCAACCCAGGCCAAGAAAAGAGTCCATCGAACCATGTCTCTTGAATGCTGCCTAATCGCGAAGTGTCCATTGAAAAATCAATCTGTGCATCGTCGAGCTTTCGCACATGGTCATACAGTTTCCTAAAAAGTTTCTCCTGACCCAAGTAATAACCATCCAAAATCCAAAATGCAATTGATGGGAAATAGGCCAAGAAGACAAAATGGTATTTTTCTTCCGCCGCAACTGCTGAAAGCGCAAACATAGCAGACACAAGCGTTACAGACCAACCCTTAATGAGAAAAGAACTTGCAGCCATTCTTATTATGGTGGCTTGAATCAACTCTAGGTGAGAAACCTTGTTTGATTTTTCACTCATAATGGCAAATCCCAACAACCCAAGAAAAGAACAAATATTCTATGTCAGACTATAGCATTTGTCCCCGATTTACGCAAGTACTTGATGAATGTTGAATTCCAGTAATTTTGAAATGGCTTTGAAGCTTCCTAATATTCTCGCAACCAGCTAAGGTTACGTCCTACGAGCAGTTCAGTACGTCTTGCATTATGTGTCCCTGTCATATCTACTGGCTTGACCTCAAAGCCGTTCTCAACTGCTAAACTGCGTACTTCCTCAGAATCATCATATGTCATGAGAAAATCTCCCGCTACTTGCCCCATGATCTGAAACAAGGTTTGATGATTTAGCTCATGATATTTGTATAATCTTCTGCCTGCCTGTTTTTTTGAAGCCGTGTAGGGTGGGTCCACAAAGAAAATAGTTTCGGCATCGTTTAAATATTCATTTATTACGTCAAAGGCATTACCTGATACAAACTCAATACGGTGTTTGACTTGCTCAATATCGAGAATGCGCTTTTTCAATGTCTCGGGATACCACCTAGACAAGATGCCTTTCCCGTTCTCGCCACTTTTTAACAAACCCGCCCCCTGGGCCAAAATACCTCCGTGGCTGACTCTATTTTGTATTATCGTTTTAAATGCCAACTCTTTTTTGCTTTTTGGTTTCGATTGCAGAATTGAACTAGCACTCTCTGCGGTTAAATCAATATTGATTATTCGGGATGCAAGCCACCTAGCCCCACCTTTTATGTTGATTATTGTTTCCCAAACCGCAGCCACCTGCTCATCGAGTTCAATTAGAACTACTTGGTCGGCTAAGTTTTCAAACGCTACAGTTAAACCAACAATGGCGCCCCCGGCAAACGGCTCAACAAGCAATTTTGGTTTTTTAGAATAAGAACTCAACCATTGTCTTATTCTAGGGATGAGCCAAGTCTTTCCACCAGGATAACGAAATGGGCTTCTCTGAGGAACAGAGGCAACATTAACGACCCTCTGCGCTTCTTCCCATAACTTATATTGAACAGTCCGCTCAGTCTTCATTGTTTTCTACTTGGCTTGGCAAAGGTTCAACTTCAGGTTCTTCAAGTGATGACGCTGGGATGCCCATGGTCTTATCTTTTTTGATTCTATCGGCGAGATAAGCAATGAAATCATCTACCTCACCAATCTCCGGCATAGTGATTTTAGAAAGCGTCTCCTTGAATTTTGTGAACTTCACTTCTTTCAGATTAAGCACGTATCTGCTATCTTCTTCACTCTTTGTAAAACTGTATACAAACCAAGCTATATCAGCAGAGGCTTTATCAGTAACTGGAAGATCGGGTAATTCCGCAAAGAAATTCTCATCAACGGCAACAGCCATTCGCTTTTTCCAACTATGTAAAATGCTGCCCTTATAAAGTAATTGTGGTGCTAATCGTTTCCGAGAGGAGGACAAATAATCTGGTTTAGGATAATTCTGCTTTGGCCAATCCATTGCAGAATTTGAACTTGGATCTTCCATATATTTCTTGAAGACATTTTTCACATTTCCAGTAATATACACAGCCTGCACTTCAACCGCACCAAAGTCAATAATTCTTCCCCTGTCATCAACAGCCGCCAAGACAACATCTATATTCCCAGCAGCTTTTCCATTCTTATCTTTGAGCCGAGCTTCCGTAAGCGCTATGAATTGTTTTCCAGGGAAGAAAAAATCAGCTGCATCTGAAACTAATTTGTAATCTTCTCTAAACCTTACGGGACATGTTGCAACGACTTTCTTGCCGTCAAAGATGGTACACACACCTATCGGGTCAGTTGCACTACTCTTAGTGCAATTCATACCAGATGAATTATGAAAGGGGCAGAGTCGACCATTGCGATGACGCGTCGCCAAATCAGACATGTTGTCTGTCGGGAAGCCGAAAACTTCAGCGAGTGGGTTGTTAGCCATTGCTCCGTTACCTTCTATCACAGAAAGCCGGGTGAAAGTTTTTAGAATTATCCATAGCCATCCTGAACAAATATTCTACTATAATAAAGGCTTCAGGACAAAATAAACGCAGACTAAGTTCATCCAGCCAAACTGCCCTTCCCAACCACCTGCTGCAAATCTGCTGCAGTTAATCTAGAAACACTAGAAATCACAGACTACATGTACTAAACTCCCCCAAGATTTACCCGTAAATCTTATTGCAAAGTAGCCAGTAGACACTATTTACAACCATCCCAGCGCTCCGAAGTCAGTCGCTCTGTCCGTTGAGCTATGGGCGCATACGCCCCCTGGCGGGCGAGCATGCAGGATTTCTACTCAGCTAACGCCGAGTAACGAAACCCATTAATTATACACAGCATCATCCCGACGCCGGCTTCAGACTGCCGTGAAGAACAAAGCCGAGCATTACGCATAGTAGAATACACACCATAATTAGAGCTTCTACAAACTGGCAAGGGTAGGTCTATGTGGAAAGAAGAAGCAACTAGAAAAATCCATCGTCTTAGCCAAGTGAGCTTTGTTTCAGGACTTCTATCAATAGCCTTACTCTTATCCTTGTGCAGTACTTTGACAAGCGATTGGAGAGGTATTATTTTCTTAGCCTTAATTTCGGTGGTTCTAATTGCTTTTGTAACTCACTCAATTTCTAAAGATATGGCAAAAGAAGAAGAGCTTCTTCTACTTACTCCACCCGTATCTGTTAAAGATTTGAAGCGCATACGAGAGATACTAAGCAGCATTCAATCAGAACGTCCTAAGTTCGAAAAGCAACTTGCAGACGCTAAGATAGCTCTCGCAACAAAAATAAATAGCATAGCCTACTCGCCAAACAAAGAAACAAGAATCCTGCCCCAAGACATCCATGCAGTTGAACTCATAGAATACTCTGAGATGTATCAAAATACGTTAGTTCGGATCAAGGTAAAAGCTGAACAAGCTGTTAGGGAGATTCTTATAGTTTTTAATATCATGCCCCCTGGCTTAGAAGTCCGCGAGTTTCACACAATAGAAGTTCAACAAACAAAAATAACAATCAAAACAAGCAAGGGGATGTTTGAATTTCCAATAATCGCTTCTAAGTCACCTCAGGCGCAAGATGCTATTGAGGTATTGAATTTTCTATCAATATTATTTACTGAGTATGCAGGGCCATCACAAAGTGAACTTGATAAAATCGACAAGTTGAGCGGTATAGAATTTGAAAAATACATAATTGGAGTTTTGAAAGAGCATGGTTATGCAGTAAGTCTGTCAGGCAAATCGGGTGATCTGGGCGTAGATATTCTTGCAGAGAAAAATGATATAAAGTATGCGATTCAATGTAAACGGCAGGGAAGCATGGTTTCGCGTCGTGCAGTTAGTGATGCGGTCGCAGGAATGCAGCACTATAACTGCGATCAAGCTGTTGTGATTACAAACAATAGATTTAGCCCGGGAGCCAAGCAGCTTGCCAAATCCAATGACTGCATCTTGATTGATCGAGAGATGCTCAGCAAAATACTAAGCATCGAATCTGGAAAATCTCAAGACGTAGTTGGCCAAGTAGCGAAACAAACTTAAAACCTCAAGGTTGAAACGTCATCCTTCTCTTCTCGCGGCCCATAACCCAGTGGCCTCGCCGCTTGTTTGAACTGTCGGAAAAGCTGGTACAGCCCACCCAGCCAAGAAAATGAGAAGTAGCCCTCCAAGCAATTTGTCATTATGGAAATTTAGCACCCCGTTTACCCCCTATCTCTTGAACATTATATATATAAACTTGGCCCCTGCTTTTATGCCCGCATCTTGCCAGGCGTGTGTGATAATGCGGCCACCTACTGCGTGAAGATTACGTAAGGAGATAAGTTGTGATCACACGTGAATTCACGATTGAGCATGAGATTGGCTTGCACGCCCGCCCGGCAGCCACCTTTGTAAAAACCGCGGGCAAGTTCCAGGCAGACATCACCCTCGAGAATGTCAGCCGGGGCTCA
Organism: Anaerolineales bacterium; assembly: GCA_019637805.1. NCBI lineage: Bacteria > Bacillati > Chloroflexota > Anaerolineae > Anaerolineales > Anaerolineales bacterium. The sequence goes on from JAHBVB010000001.1 coordinate 144,173, forward strand.
GCGGCGGTGAACGCCAAGAGCATCATTTCCGTGCTGACCTCGGGCGTGGAGCACGGCCACACCATCCGTGTCAACGCCGAGGGCGAGGACGCGCAGGCCGCGCTGGATGCGTTGGGCGAGTTGATCGCCAACAACTTCGGCGAATAGCAAGATACGGCAGCTTTAAAAGGGCTCCTGATCCCAGGAGCCTTTTTTTGTTCGCTTGACTCGCCACTTGGATAGGAGTACAGTGTGTTTGAAAGAACAAATATGATGTTTGTTCAAACATAAATCATTATGGAGAAACAAAAACGCCAAAAGAAGATCTTGGAATTCATTCGCGCCAACAGCGCCGCGACGGTGGCCGATCTGTGCGAAAGCTTTCAGGTGTCTGAGATGACCATCCGGCGCGACCTGGCCGAGCTGGACGAAGCCGGCCTGCTGCGGCGGGTACATGGCGGCGCCACCCTGGGCACCGGCCGGAGCAACGAGCCTACCTATAGGGCGCGTGCGCTGGAGAACCACGAAGCCAAGCAGGCCATCGCCGCCCTGGCGGCCTCGCTGGTGGCGGATGGCGACAGCATCGCCCTGGACGTAGGCACCACTATTCACGAAATGGTCAGCCCCCTAAAAGACCGCCTGGACCTGACCATCCTGACCCCCAGCCTGAGCATCGCCAACAGCCTATTGGAAGTCTTCCGGCCCAACTCCGGCATGCGCCTGATGCTGACGGGCGGCATCGTGCGCCAGGACGAGAAATCCTTGATCGGCGAGTATGCCCAAAGCATGTATCGAAACCTGAACGTGGACAAGGCCTTCCTGGGCGTGGGGGCGCTGAACATCAAAGAAGGTTTTACCGAATACAACCTGGACGATGCGGCGGTCAAAAAGGCCATGCTCTGCTCTGCAGAAAAGGTCTATTTCCTGGCGGATGGCAGCAAGTTCGGCCGCTCCACCTTCGCCTCGGTGGCCCCGCTCAGCACGGCCACGGCTATCCTCACCGACAGCAGCGCTTCCCAAGCGATCATTTCCCAAATCCAAGCCATGGGCGTGGAAGTCATTGTGGCCCCTTCGCCACTGCCCTAAAATGAAGGAGGTTTATCGGGCGATACAAAGCAAGTGGCTGGCTCGCAAGCAGCCAATACCGAATTGAGGAGAGCAACGTGAAGAAAGTTTGGGTAGTGTGCGCCACGGGAATAGCCACGTCCACCATGATGCGGCTGAAAGTGGAAAGTTTCCTAAAGGAACAAGGCCTGGAAGCCAATGTTCAACAGTATCGCGTGACCGAGATCTCTTCTGATCGCATGGACGCGGACGTGATCATGGCCACCACAGAAATTCCCAAGGAGTTTCACGAACTGGTGCCGGTGATCAACGGCATTTCCCTCATCACAGGTATTGGGCAAGAAGAAGCCTTGCAAGAGCTGGCCGACACGTTGAGGAAACCTTAGTCAAACTAGGAGATCTGTGATGGAAAGTATTTTTGAAAGCGTAGGCGAGTTTCTTAATGCGCTTGGCCCCCTGATTGTTCTGCCCGTGGTGATCGCCATCCTGGGCATTGTGCTGGGCCAGAAATGGGACAGCGCCGTGCGCAGCGGCCTCACCACGGCCGTGGCCTTCGTCGGTATCTTCCTAACCGTCGGCCTGCTGGGTGAAACCGTCAGCACGATCGGCGCGGCCTTTGCCGAGAACACCGGCACCGGCCTGAGCGTGATCGACATCGGCTGGCCGGCCGCTTCGGCCCTGGCCTTTGGCACGCCGGTGGGCAACCTGATCATCCCCTTGGGCATTGCGCTCAACCTGATCTTGCTGCTGCTCGGCCTGACCCACACCCTGGACATCGACATCTGGAACTTCTGGCACATGGCCTTTGTCGGCGCGCTGGTCAACTATGTGACCGGCAGCTTTGCGCTGGCCCTGTATGCGGCCGCCTTCAGCCTGGTGGTGGCCCTGTTCCTGGCGGACTGGTCTGCCCCGCTGATCCAGAAGCACTTCAAGATCCCGGGTATCTCCATCCCCCACTTGCAGTCGGCCAGCTACATGCTCCTGGCGCTGCCGTTTGCCAATCTGATCAACAAGGTGCCGGCCCTGCGCAAGCTGAACATGGAACCGGACACCATCCGCAAGCGGCTGGGCCTGATCGGTGAGCCGATGGTCTTGGGCTTCATCATCGGCGGTCTGCTGGCCATCTTTGCCGGCCAGGGCACCACGGACGTGATCCTGACGGCCGTCAACACCGCCGCGGTGATGCTGCTGATCCCGCGCATGGTCGGCATCCTGGTGGAGGCCCTCTCCCCGGTGGCCGAGGCTGCGCAGAAGTTCATGTCCAAGCGCTTTGCCGGCCGCAAGTTCTACATCGGTATGGACTCGGCCATCCTGGCGGGCAACCCGACCGTGATCGCCGCCGGCCTGCTGCTGGTGCCGGTGGAGATCCTGCTGGCGCTGGCCCTGGCTCCGCTGGGCAACCAGACCCTGCCCTTCATCGACCTGGCGGACGGCGTGTTCGTGGCCGCCATGCTGGCGCCGCTGGTGGCCGGCGACGTGATCCTGACCACTCTGCTGGGCGCCATCGTGATGGGCATTGGTCTGATCTTCACCACCCATCTGGCCCCGGCGGTCACCAACCTGGTGAACACCGGCGCCACGGCCCTGGACATCCCCTCCGGTTTTGCTTCCTACACCGTGATGAGCGATGGGGCCATGCCGGTGGCTTACGGCCTGTACTACCTTTTCCAGACCCCGGTGGCCGTGGCGATCGTGGTCAGCCTGGTGGTATTGGGCGGCTTGTACTGGCTCAAAACCAAGTATCCTCTTGGCAGCGAAGCCTAGTACGGCAGTTCATTTCGTTGTTACGCAGTAGGTAATGAACGAGGGTGAGCTGCAGAAGCAGTTCACCCTCGTTCCCATCTTGAGGGAGTTGCGGAGGTAGACAAGGATAGTATGAGCAATTGGATTGAAAGCCTATTCGGCACCCAAAAGCCGGTGATCGCCATGGTGCACATGCCGGCGCTGCCCGGCGACCCAGGCTATGACGCCAAGCAGGGCATGCAGTACGTGGTGGACCACACCCGCGCCGACCTGCTGGCCCTGCAGGAGGGCGGCGTGGACACGGTCATGTTCTCCAACGAATCCAGCCTGCCCTACCTGACCGAGGTCGAGCCGGTGACTGTGGGCAGCATGGCGCGCGTGATCGGCGAGCTGATGCCCGAGATCCGCATTCCCTTTGGGGTCAACGTGCTCTGGGACCCTTATCGCTCTCTGGACCTGGCGATGTCCACCGGCGCCTCCTTTGTGCGCGAGATCTTCACCGGCGTATACGCCAGCGATTTTGGCCTGTGGAACACCAATTGCGGCAAGGTGGTCCGCCACCAGCACGCCATCGGCGCCCAGAATGTAAAGCTGCTCTTCAACATCGTGCCGGAAGCCGCTTCCTACCTGGGAGACCGCAGCCTGGCCGATATTGCCCGCTCCACGGTGTTCAACGCTCACCCGGACGCCTTGTGCGTCTCCGGCCTGACGGCGGGCAAGGAAACCTCCGCCCAGGCACTGCACGAAGTACAGGAAGCCGTGGGCGACACGCCGGTGTTCGCCAATACCGGCGTGCGCCTGAGCAACCTGGAGCAGCAACTGACCGCCGCCGATGGCGTGGTGGTAGGCACCAGCTTCAAGAAGGACGGCTACATTTGGAACCCGGTGGATGGCGAGCGCGTGAAGGAATTCATGGCCAGAGTTCGGGAAATCCGCGGTCAATAACATGCCCGCCTTCGAGATCGCGCCTTCGCTCGTCTCGGCTCCGCTGCTGAGCCTGAGCGACAGCCTGGCCCAGCTGCGCTCGGCCGGGGTGCAGAAGCTGCATATTGACATTGAAGACGGGCACTTTGTGCCCGTCATGAATCTGGGGACGCGCTTCATTGAAGAGCTGCGCGGCTCCGGATTCTTCCTGGATGTGCACCTGATGGTCTCCAACCCGGAGGAGATCATCCCCCTGGCGGCGCGCCTGGGGGCAGACGCCATCAGCGTGCATCTGGAAGCCAGCCTGTACCCGCGCCGGCACTTGTCCGCCATCCGCAGCCTGGGTCTGCAGGCTGGGCTGGCGGTCAACCCCAAGACGCCCCTGCCCGACCTGGACTACCTGGCGGATCGCCTGGACAGCCTGCTGGTCCTGACCACTGAGCCCGAAGACCCGCACAGCCCTTTCATCCCGGCCACATTGAACAAGATCAGGCAGGCGCGCCAATGGGCTGCGCAGGCGGCGCCCGGCCTGCCGATCACCGCCGACGGCGGAGTGAGCGCGGACAACCTGAGCGCGGTGCTGGTCGCCGGGGCCAGCGGCGTGGTGGTGGGCCGCGCCCTGTTTGCCGGGGCCGACCTCCAAAGAAGCATTGAGCAGTTGAGAAAGGCGGCCGGATCGTGAGCGCATTCAATCTATTGGCGCCTGCCTCGGTGCATTTGGGCCTGCAGGCCCACAGCGCCGAAGAGGTGATCCGCCTGCTGGGCGGGGAATTGCGCTCCCACGGGAAGGTCAAAGCCGATTTTGTGGAAGCCACGCTGGCACGCGAGGCGTCCAACCCCACTGGCCTGGTGCTGGGCGGGCGATACAATGCCGCCCTGCCACATGTGGACCTGGAATACGTCAACCAATCAGCCATCGCGCTGGCCGTGTTGAAGGACCCGGTCACTTTCCGCAGCATGGTGGACCAGGCAGAGGAAGTGCCGGTGCAGCTGGTGATCATGCTGGCCCTGGTGGACCCCAAAGCGCAGATCAATGCCCTCGGCCAAATTGCCGAAGTGCTGCAGAACCCCGAAATTGTCGAAAAGCTGGTCCACGCCACGACCAGCAAAGAGATCTTTCTGATCCTGGGCCAGATCGAAGGCGGTCAATAGCATGTACGAGTGGTTCCAAAGCCTGACCGGCGCCTGGGGCCGGCCCCTGCTGGACTGGTATCTGGCCAACAGCTGGGTGAATTTGCCGCTGATCGGTTATGGCATCTTCCTGCTCTTGGCCTGGCGCAACTACGACCTGATCGAGCAGCGCCTGGTGGACAGCTGGCTGGCACAGGCTAAGGACAAGAAGGGCAAAGCCAAACTGCCGTCCCAACCCGAAACCGATTGGGACGCCGCCGTGGCCGGCCTGAGCTATCCGTTTCTGGCGCAGCGCGGCTACCTGTGGCTGCACAAAAACACCGCTGAGAACGCGGCCAAGATCATCAACCTGCACCGCGTGCGCACCCGGGCCGAATGGCGCCTGGAACGCATGTAAGTGCTGTGCCTGGCCGATTGCTCCAACGACTGAAGTGAATCGCGTATAAGATAGCGGCATGGCCGCTTCCAAAAGCTATCGCTGGGGTTTCGTGGGCGCCGGCGGCATGGCACAAGCCTTGGCCGCCGATCTGGAGTTTGCGCCGCGCTGTGAAGTGGGCGGCGTCTACTCACGTAGTCCGGAAACGGCGCAGGCTTTGGCCGGCCGCTTTGGCGGCCAGGTCTACGCCTCGCTGGAGGCCATGCTGGCCGATGCGGCGATTGACCTGATCTACATCGCTTCCCCCAACCAGCTGCACTACCGGCAGGCCGCCGCCGCTCTGCAAGCGGGCAAGCCGGTGCTGTGCGAGAAGCCTTTCACTTTGAATGCCGCCCAATTGGAACGCCTGATCGGCCTGGCGCGCAGTCAGGGGCTGTTCTTAATGGAGGCCATGTGGACCCGCTGGCTGCCGCTGCAGGCCCGTCTGCGTCAGCTGCTGGGCGAAGGGGCCATCGGCCAGCCGCTGCAACTGGAGGCCGGCTTCCATTCCCGGCCACCGGCGGCAGCTGACAACCGTTTTTACAATCCCAGCCTGGGCGGCGGCGCCTTGTTGGACCTGGGCGTCTACCCGCTCTCACTAGCCAGCCAGATCTTCGGCCGCCCAGCCAAAATCACCTCGACTGTGCAGCTGGCCCCCACGGGTGTGGACGAACGCTTCGCAGCCCAGTTCAGCTACCAGAACGGGGCCAGCGCGCAGCTCTCGGCCGGGTTTGATGGCGTGCTGCGCCAGGACATTCTGCTGCGGGGCAGCGAGGGCAGCCTGCAGATCGCCCTGGACCAGGGCGGCTGGAAGCAGCGCCAACTGACCCTGACACGCGGCGGCCGAAGCGAGGTCTTCGACGCGCCCTACCTGGGCAGCGGCTACAGTTACCAAGCGGACGAAGTGGTGCGCGGCCTGGAGGCCGGGCGAACCGAGAGTGAGACCATGCCGCTGGCCGAGTCGCTGGAAATCCTGCAGACGATGGATGCGCTGCGCGCCGAGTGGGGCTTGCACTACCCGGGCGAAGACGAGCTCCAAATGTTGTAGACTAGCCTGTAGGCTGGCCCCATGACCGAGACTACTCTGCGCTTCGAAGCCACACCGCAGCAAGGCCGGGTTTCCGCCTTGCTGCGGGTGCCAGACCGGGCCGGCGCCCTGTTGGTGCTGGCCCACGGGGCGGGCACTGACATGCGCCATCGTTCGCTGGAGATGCTGAGTGAGCAGTTGGCCGAACACCGCATCGCCACCTTCCGCTACAACTTCCCCTACAAAGAACGCGGCCGCGGCGGCCCCAACCCCAAAGCCGTACTGACGGCTACGGTCCGGGCGGCCGTCGCCGTCGCGGCGCAGGCCGCGCCGGGCTTGCCGCTGTTCGCCGGCGGGCGCTCGATGGGTGGGCGCATGACCTCGCTGGCCGCCAGCCAAGCAGCGCTGCCGGGCGTCAAAGGTCTGGTGTTCTTCGGCTTTCCGCTGCACCCGGCGGGCAAGCCGGGGGCCGAGCGCGGCGAGCACCTGGCCGCGGCCCGCCTGCCGCTGCTCTTTCTGCAAGGCCCGCGGGATGCACTGGCTCTGCCGGAGTTGCTGGAGCCGGTCGTGGCGGCCCTGGGTCAGCGGGCCACGCTGCACATGCTGGCCGGGGCCGACCACAGCTACAAGGTGCTCAAGAGCTCCGGGCGCACGGAGGCGGAGGTGTACGCCGAAGCCGCCGCGGTGGCCGCGGCTTGGATGGCGAAACACGCCAACTAAAAGCGGCAGCCGAGTGGCTGCCGCTTTTTAGTTGTGCATCGAGCTTTTAGATACCCGAGTACAAGTGAAACTCGTAGGGCGTCGGGCGCAGAGCGACTTCCTGCACTTCGGCCTTCTTGAGGTCGGTCCAGGCGTTCAGCACGTCTTCGGTGAAGACGTCGCCGACCAGCAGATAGTCATGGTCCTTCTCCAGGGCGGCAATGCTTTCACCCAGGCTGCCGGGGACGCTCTTGATCTGCGATTTCTCCGAACCAGTCAGGTCCCAGATGTTCTTGTCCAGCGGGCCAAAGCCGGCCTTGCGCGGGTCAATACGGCGCTTGATGCCGTCCAGACCCGCCATCAGCATGGCGGGGAAGGCGAAGTAGGGGTTGGCCATCGGGTCCGGGGCGCGGAATTCAATGCGCTTGGACTTGGCATGGCCCTTGCCGCTGAAGTACATCGGAATGCGGATGATGGCGCTGCGGTTGCGCTTGGAGAAGGCCACGTTGACCGGGGCCTCGTAGTGCGGCACCAGGCGGCGGTAGGAGTTGGTGGTGGGGGCGCAGAAGGCCAGCAGGCTGTCGATGTGGGTCAGGATGCCGCCGATGTAGTACATGGCCAGGTCAGACAGCTCAGCGTATGAAGCGCTGGCATAGAACAGGTTGGTGTTGCCCTTCCACAAGCTGTTGTGCACATGCATGCCAGAGCCGTTGTCGCCAAACAGCGGCTTGGGCATGAAATTGGCGGTCAGGCCGTGGCGGCGGGCGGTGTTGCGCACCACATACTTGTACTTGACCACTTTGTCAGCCATGCTCACCAGGCTGTCAAAACGCATATCAATTTCGCATTGGCCGGCCGAGGCGACCTCGTGGTGGTGCATTTCCACATCAATGCCCCAGTCGCGCAGCAGCAGGCTCATCTCGCTGCGCACATCCTGCAGGGTGTCGAAAGGCGGCAGCGGGAAATAGCCGCTCTTGGGAGCGATGCGGTAGCCCAGGTTTTCGCCGGGCCGCTCGCCGGTGTTCCAGCCGCCTTCGGGGCTGTCGAGCTTGAAGCCCATGTTGTGCGGGTCGGTGGTGTAGGAGGAATGCGAAAAGAGGAAGAATTCCGCTTCCGGCCCCCAGTAGCTGGTGTCGGCCACGCCGCTCTTCTTCAAATAGGCTTCGGCCTTCTCGGCGATGAAGCGCGGGTCACGGCTGTAACGCACACCGCGCTCCGGGTCGTGCACGGTGCAGACGAAGCTGAGCGTGGGGATGGAGAGGAAGGGGTCCACATGGGCGCTGTCCAGCTCCAGGCGCAGCAGCAGGTCCGAGTCGTAAATGTTCTGGAAGCCCTTGATGCTGGAACCGTCAAAGCCCATGCCGTCCTCCAGCACGGAGTCCAGCTCGCTGACCGGCACGCTGGCGTGCTGCCAGACGCCGAGGGTGTCTGCGAAGCGCAGATCGATCATTTCGATTTTGTGGTCCTTGACCAAACGAGTGATTTTTGCGGGTATTGCCATGTTTGCTCCTTATTCGTTTGCAACAAAAAAGTCTCCCGAGAGGCCAAAGGACCGCTCGGGAGACTCCGTTGTCTTCCTGAATTTGCGTGGTCAACGCGCCATTGCGTTGCCCACAAGGCGACATGTTACGGCAAAAGGGGGGTGCTTGTCAATAGGGAGTTTTTTTTAAGAGCGAACCTGAGTAGATCTGCGTTTTGCGGTATTGCAGAAGAGATGACTGTGTGGATTCTTAGCTACTCCAGGTTCGGCGCATTGGTGCAGGCTTATTAAGCCGCTCAGAATGACACGATCGAGTTACTCACCAAACGAGAGCTTATCCATCAGCAGCACCGCTTCGGCCACTTCTTTGATGCTCTTGCGCGTGTCCATGCTCTCTTTTTGCAGCAGCTTGTAGGCCTCCGGCTCGGAGAGGTTGCGGCGGCGCATCAGCACGCCTTTGGCACGCTCGACCAGCTTGCGCATGGCCAGGGCCTCTTTCAGGGCCAGGGTTTCGTCCAGCAGCAGGGCATTTTCCACCGCCCCACCCACCAGCTTGCCCACCGCGGCCAGCAGCTTGATCTCCATCTCGGCGTGCGGGTGCGGCTGCTTGTGCTGCACATTGATCACGCCCACCAGGCCGCGCTTGCCCAGGATCGGCACCGACAAAAAGGCCTCAAAGCGGTCTTCCGGCAAGCTGCGGAAGCCCTTGAAGCGGATGTCCTTGCTGGCCCCCTGCGAGAGCGCCACGGGTTCCTGCTGCAGGGCCACCCAGCCGGTGATACCCTCGCCCAATTTGAGCTTGATCTTCTGCAGCAGCGCGGAGTGCGGGTTGCGCGAGGCGCGCAAGACCAGTTCGTCTTCCTGCTTATCCAGCAGGTAGACCAGGACCGAATCGCCGCCGGTCACTTCGGCCGCGATGCGCACGATCTCATTGAGCACTTCGCTCAACTCAAAGCTGCTGACGGCCTGCGCCACCTGGTAGAGCAAATCCAGCTCTTTTTGCAGCGCTTTAATTTCTTCTTTGGTCATGGGGCGGGATTATACGACAGGCGCGGCTAGTCGCTGGGGAATTCCCGGTCCGGCAGGGTGTAGTAGTTGTAAACCCCTTCGGCCAGGCTGGCGAACATGCGCGAAATGGGATCGTAGACCAGCTGCACGGGGTGGTAGAGGAAGATCACAATCACATAGTCGCCGGTGGGGGTGAAGACAATCCCGCCATCGGCCATGGTGTTGATCACGCCCGTGTTGGGGTTGGTAACCCAGCCGTGCTTGTGGGCGATGCGCGTGCCCTCCGGCGCGCCGGCTTCAAGCAGCAGGGCAATCCGGTTCTGGCTGAGCAGGTTGAGCATATCCTGGCATTCGGCCTGGGTGATGCGCTCCGGGAAGACGGCCAGCAGGGAACCGCCGCCGCTCACCGCGCACTGGTACATGTCTGCCAGCAGCATGCCCATATCCGAGGGCGTGGTCTGGGTGTACGGGTCAGGGTCGGTGTCTACATCGGTGCGGGCCTGGGCCGGCGTAACAAAGGTGCGCAGCAAAGGCGAACCCAGGCGGAACATGCCGGCCATAAAGGTGTTCTCCAGCCCCAGGGCTTGCATGTCCTCGCTGACGCGGATGGGCGCCTGCAGCGGGTCGATCACAGTTTCCATCAAAGCATCTGAAGACGCATTGTCAGACAGGATCACCATGCCGTTCAACAAACGCTGAATGTTCTCAGTGGGCGGCTGGTCCATATGGGCATAGGCCGAGACCAGCAAGGGGATCTTGATCAGACTCATCGCCGAGAAGGTGATGTCTGGTTCCGTTTGCAGGTTGCGCCCGCCCTGGTAGATGAAGTGCAGCTCCTGGCCAGTGGCCAGATCCTGGAAGTAGATGTTGGCCAGGCCGTCGTAGCCGGCCACATCCATGATCTGCTGCAGCTGCACCTGCAAGTTCTCCAGGTTGGGCCGCGCCGGGCTGCTCTCCTGCAGGGCCAGGCGCACGGTGCGCTGGCTGGGAGAAAAGAGCGCCTGTTCAATTTCGCGCATGGCTTGGTCCACGTTCAGGACGGTGCCAGGCTCGCCCAGGTCGAACTGGGTGGTGCCGGCCACCGGCTGGGCCGGCGCAGGCGGCTTGTCGTAGCGGGTGCCGACTTCGCCGAGCAGATAGTCTCGCAGACGTTCTTCGGAATAGCGCGCATCCAGCGGGACTTCGCTGGGGCTGGATGTGTTGCCCCACAGATAATCCCAAAAACCGCCCCAGAAGGAGGAACTGGTGCGCTCCAGGTCTGCCGCGGCGATCATCGCTTCGAGATTAAGGGCAAACTCCACCTGGGCCGGCGGCATGTGGATCAAGGCGTCGCCGTATTGCAGCTCCACCGGCAGACCGTACACGGACAGAAGGCGTTCGGCGGCGGCCTGGCGGCTGATGCCGCCCACCGGCACGCCAGCCACCACCAGACCGGAAGGGAAATTGGCCCGGTCCCGGCTGTAGGCGATCAATTGGAAGGTGGTCAGTACCACCGCCCCCAGCAGCATGAGGCTGGCAAACCAGCGGGCAAACGATGTACGGGGACGGATGCGCAAGAGGGTCATGGGTAAATCGGGAAAAGTATATCACCTGGGATTCCGTGCTAGAATCACGGGAATTAGCAACAAATGAATCCCGGCAACATCCCATAAACCTATGCTACGTAACTTTCTAATTTATCTTTCTCAAGCAAGCTGGGCGCGCCGGCTGGTGATGGCCCTGCCCTTTGCTCGCCGGGCGGCCCGGCGTTTTGTGGCCGGCGACACGATCGAGACGGCCCTGCAAGCTGTGGGGCGCCTGAACGGCGACGGCCTGGACGCGACGCTGGACCTGCTGGGCGAACACACGGCGGACGAAGCCGCCGCCAACGACGCCCGCTTGCAGATCCAGCAGTTGCTGACGCGGCTGGCGCAGAGCGGATTGCGCTCCGGCATTTCCATCAAACTGACCCAAATCGGCCTGAAGCTGGACGAAGAGCTGTGCGCCCGCAACCTGAAGAGCATTCTGGAAACGGCCAGCACGCATGACCTGTTCGTGCGCATCGACATGGAAGAGTCGGCCCGGGTGGACGCCACCCTGCGCCTCTACCGGGGGATGCGCGCCGCCGGTTTCGACAACCTGGGCGTGGTGATCCAGTCTGCGCTGTACCGCAGCGACAGCGACGTGATGGAGCTGCTGGCCGAAGGCGCCCGCATCCGTCTGGTGAAAGGCGCCTACATGGAGCCCGCCGAGATCGCCTATCCGCACAAGGCCGACGTGGACGCGGCCTTCGACCGCCAGGCCGACCTGTTGCTGCACGAGAGCGCTGGCGTCGTGGCGCGCGGCGGCAACGGCAGCTGGCCGCCGGTGGCGGCGATCGCCTCGCACGACGAAGAGCGCATCCGCTTCGCGCGGGAGCACGCCGAACTGATCGGCCTGCCCAAATCCCAATTCGAATTCCAGATGCTGTACGGCATCCGCAACGAGCTGCAGCGCCAGTTGGTGGCCGAGGGCTACCAGGTACGCGTGTATGTGCCCTTCGGGCAGCAGTGGTATCCGTACTTCATGCGCCGCCTGGCGGAACGCCCGGCCAACCTCTGGTTCCTGCTCTCCAACTTGTTCAAAAGATAACCATGAGCGAACTGGCCCAACAACTCGCCGACAGCCTGGAAGCTGAGGGCGCTAAAACCCTGGAATTTTTTGAAGGCTTGCAGGCGCAGGACTGGGGCGCCCAGGTGTACAGCGATGGCCCGGGGTGGAAGGTGCACGACCTGCTGGCCCACTTCACCGAGGTGGAAGGCAGCATGCTGCGCCTGATCCGCCGGGTGAGCGAGGGCGGCCAGGGCGTGGAACCCGGTTTCAACATCGACCAATGGAACGCCGAGCACACCGCGGAGCTCAGCGATTGGGAGCAAGCCCGGCTGCTGGCGGAGTTCGCCCAGCGCCGGGCGGCCACGGTGGCCTTTGCCCGCAGGCTGGACGATGCCAGCCTGGAACGCAGCGGCCGCCATCCGGCCCTGGGCGAAGCCCAGGTGGCCCAAATGCTGCGGCTGATGTACCTGCATTTGCAGGGCCACCAGCGCGACATCCGACGGGCGATCAAAGCGCAGCAAGCCTAAATCGCTCTTGTTCTCCTTTTCACATATTTATTAACATTTGCAATTGGGTGCAACCCCAAAATGAGTAGAGGGTTAATAGTAGTGAGCGGCGATTGCCGCAACAAACTTTCTCTAAAGGAGAGAAACGATGGATACAAGCAATCTTGGTAAGTGGGCATGGCTGATCGGTCTCGTGATCCTTGTGGTGATGGGGCTGCTGGGGGGTCTGGGCGTGAATTTGGGCCTGGACATCGTGGGCCAAATTGCTGTAGCGCTGGCCTTCTTGGGCGGCGTCCTGTCTCTGGCGAGCATGAAGAATCGCACTGATTTCTTGATTGCCGCCGCTGCATTGGGTTGGTTCGCCGGTGGCGCTGGCCCTCTGTTCGTTGACCTGGTTGGTGGCGTGATCTCCGGCATCCTGGGTGGTGCTGGTTTGGCCGCCGGCGCCGGCGCGGCCGGCATCCTGCTCGTGATGGTTTACGAGTGGGTCGTGTCCGCGATCAAGTAGTTCTTTTTTAGATCCATTGATACAAAAAGAGCGAGACTATGTCTCGCTCTTTTTGATTCCATGATCTGCTAACAAAAAGCGAGGGGCACGCCCTCGCTTTCTATGTCGTATCGATCTTTGCAGACGGACGGCTAGTCGTTGCGTTCGGACTGCCGGCGCTGCGCCTTGCGAATGGCCTTCTGCTTGGAAATGCGGCGCTCTTCGCTGGTCGAAACGAACCAGCGCTTGCGGCGCACCGTGCTAAGCACTTTGCTGCGGGCCACTTTCTTGCGGAAGCGCTTCAACAAAGATTGCTGCGACTCCCCTGGTCTCAGCACTACTTTCGGCAAAAACCACACCACCTTTCACTGTGGAATATTTGTTTCAGCGTCCCTGCATGAATTTCCATGTCAAGGCACAGGGGAAAATTATAACATACGCTCCTTAATCTCTTCTCGAGCCCTGCACGCAATATGAGTGGAACATAAACATGGCCAGGCAGAGGTAACGAGCCTTACCAAGGGGGCGTTGTCGTAGAAAAGGAGACGGAACTATGAACAACAATTTCGAAGCATACCAACAGAAGGCCCAAGCCAAGCTGGATGAGGTGAATGCCCGCCTGGACCTGCTGCGTGCCCAAGCCAAGGACAAGGGCGCCGATGCCCGCATTGAGCTGGACAAGCAAATGAAGCATTTGGAAGACAAGCGCGAAGATCTCTCCGCCAAACTGGAAGAGATGCGTGAAGCCGGCGCAGAAGCCGCCGAAGACTTCGGCGACAAGATCAATGAAGCCATTGAAAACGCCGGCAAGGCGCTGGAAGGCCTCTTCGAGTAGGCCAATCTGCCTCTGAGGTTCACAAAGGGAGGGCAGTGCGCTTGATGCGCACTGCCCTCCCTTTGCTTTATACTGGCGGCGTATAATCAGGGCATGACAAACAAGGAACTGGCGGATGTCTTCGCTCTGGTGGCCGACCTGCTCGAAATCCGCGGCGAGGTCATCTACAAGACGCTGGCCTATCGCAAAGCCTCTGAAAGCCTTACCGGCCTGGGCCGGGATGTAAACGATATCTGGAAGCAAGGCGGCATCAAGGCCCTGCTGGAGATCCCCGGTGTAGGCAAGGCCATCGCGGAAAAGATCGATGAATTGCTGCAAACCGGCCAACTGCAGTTCCTGGAGAAACTGAAACAAGACGTGCCGGCCGAACTGGCCGAACTGCTGCAAATCCCGGACCTGGGCCCCAAGAAAGTCGGCATGTTCTACAAAGAACTGGGGGTGTTGAGCATTGCCCAGTTAAAGGAAGCCGCGGAAGCAGGCAAGCTGCGCAACTTGCCCGGCATGGGCGAGAAGTCCGAGATCAAGATCCTGGCCGGCATCGAATCACTGGGGCGGCGCAGCGGGCGACTGCCGCTGGGCAACGTGCTGCCCTTCGCCGAAGAACTGCTGGCGGCCATCCGCAAGCTGCCCGGGGTAAAGGTGGCAGAAATGGCCGGCAGCCTGCGGCGCATGCGCGCCACGGTGGGCGACATTGACTTGATCGTGGGCGCGGAGCAACCCGAAGAAGTGATCGCCGCCTTCGTGGCCCTGCCCAATGTGGCCCGGGTGTTGGGCCAAGGCACGGTCAAATCCAGCGTGGAATTCCACAATGGCATGCGCGCCCAGCTGTGGGTGCACCGGCCGGAACGCTACGGCACGGCCCTGCAATATGCCACCGGTTCCAAGGACCACAATGTGCGCCTGCGCGAGATGGCTTTGGACAAAGGCCTCTCGCTGTCTGACCAGGCCTTCCTGAAGGAAGACGGCAGCGAGTTGCTGTGCGCCACGGAAGAAGAGGTCTACGCCGTGCTGGGCCTGCCCTACATCTCACCGGAGCTGCGTGAGGACCACGGCGAAGTGCAAGCGGCGCTCAAAGGCGCCCTGCCCAAGCTGGTCACCGCAGAGGACATTCAGGGCGACCTGCATATGCACACCACCTGGAGCGACGGGCAGATGAGCATTCTGCAAATGGCAGAGGCCGCCCGGCAGCGCGGCTACAAGGTGATCGCCATCACCGACCACTCGCCCAGTTTGGGCTTGGTGAACGGCCTGACGCCCGAGCGCCTGCAGGAGCAGCGCAAAGAGATCGAAAAGGCGCGCAAAAAGATGGGCGACAGCTTGCTGATCCTGCACGGCATCGAGGTGGACATGCGCGCCGACACCACCCTGGACCTGCCAGACGAGGCCCTGGCCGAACTGGACATTGTGATTGCCTCGCTGCATATCAGCATGCGCCAGTCACGCGCCCAGGTCACCGACCGCCTGCTGGCGGCGATGCACAACCCGCATGTGGACATCATCGGCCACCCCAGCAACCGCAACCTGCCCGACCGGGAAGGCGCCGACCTGGACTGGGACGCAGTGCTGAAAGCCGCCGCCGAGACCGGCACGGCGCTGGAGATCAACGCCAACCCGCGGCGGCTGGACCTGGACGATGTGCAGGCCCGCCGGGCGGTGGAGATGGGCATCAAGCTGGCGATCAATACCGACGCGCACCACAGCGATCATATGGATTTCTTGTCCTACGGCGTGGCCACCGCCCGGCGCGGCTGGGTGACCGCCAAAGATGTGATCAACGCCTGGGATCCCAAAGATCTGCTGGCCTGGCTGAAGAGTTAAGAAAAAAACGGCTGCCTTGCAGCCGTTTTTTGTATGTCAGGGGACGATGCACTGGCCCAGTAACCAGACCGTGCAGCCTCCTGAACCGATGTTGACGCCGATATCCAACTCTTCGCCCGGCAGGTCGACACCTACGTTGATGCCCTCGTTCGGGTCAACCCCCACATTGGCGCCTACGCCCAGGCCCGTATCCACATCCAGATTGACACCATTGCCGCCGCCCACATCGGCGCCGACCTGAAGGTCATTTCCGGCGCCCAGCAGGCCATCGCCGGCGCTCAGGTCAAGCTGCACACCCTCACCCCCGCCCACCGCGGCATTCAGGTCCAGCAGGCCCTCAACCCCGGCGTTGAGGCCCACCCCGCTGCCCTCCTTGCCCAGCCCGCCAAAGATCACGGAAAGCGTGGCCGTGGGAATGGGCAAACTGATGCTGTCGCCGCCCAGGTCAAAGCGGTTGGCGTCGCCCGGTTGGGATGAGGCGCCGGCCTGCGGCGCCAGTACACCAGCGGCAGCAGACTGCACATCCTCCAGCCATTGCGGCCCAAAACGCAGAGTGAAGTTAGGTGAATGAATTTCCAAACGAAAAGCAAATGCCAAGGCAAGCAGGGCAATGAATGAGATGAACATCCCCATGATTGGCCCCCAACAACCCATGCTGCGGCGTTGAACCATTTCTTCCCTCCTGAAAGGCAGCGCGCGAACTGGATTTAATTCTACAGAATTACCCGCTGAACTTGCCTCACAGAACTGCAAGAAGGGGAAAGCAAGGGTACTAGATACGCCTGCCTACGAAGAATATTTCGCCGTCTACGCTGCTTTGTGGCTGGCAATCCAGCGGTTCAGGTCACGCAGAAAAGGGCTGACCTGGGTGGGCTGCAATTCAATCCATTCGGCCTGGCTGGCCAACCACAGATGAATGCCCAAGTCTTCAAAGATCACGGAATTGGAATACTTCTTCAGCGCCGGGCGATACGAAGGCGTCTGCCCGGCCGTCGTGGAGGCAAAGGACACGGCCAAAACAAGCTGGGCCGCCGACTGGCTGGCCAACGCCAGCAGGCTTTGCAGGCCGGCCTCAAAGGCCTGTTGGCAGGCATCGGCATCGGCTTGCTGCGCGGCCAGCGCCAGCCACCACTCGCCCTGTGGACTGGCAAAGTGCAAAGGCAGCGGCGGCCCGGCGGGCGGCAGGGGCTGCGCCCCGCGCGCCGCCATGCGGGCTTGAAGCGCGGCGGTCAGTTCAGCTGTGTTCATGGGTCCCGGCCAGGCGCTTGGCCATCAAAATATCGGGTTTGCCCGGCCCGTTCGCATCCGGAATGACGCCGACCACGCTGTAGCCGAGTTTTTGATAGAACTCAAAGGGGTGACGATCGATATTGCGCAGCCCGGCCGCCTGGGCCAGCACGTCGGGGAACAGGTCTTGCCCAGCCAACGAGGTCTGGCCGATCTCGTCGTCCGTCCCCAAGTAGACGGTCAGCGCGCCGCGGGCGCGCAGCTGCTGCTCCAGGTCGGCCACCAGGGCGGCGCCTATGCCGCGGCCCTGCTGCTGGGGGAGTACGGCCAGAGGATGCAGTTCCCAGGCGTAGTCGTAGGTGGGCAGCGCGCCGACCCAGCCCAGCAAGCGGCCGGCAGGGTCGAGCGCGCCGCGCAGCAGGTTGTCCTCGTCTTCCAGCAAGTCGGCGACTTCACGCCGCCCGGCGTCCAGCGTGGGCCAGGCGGAGATGTGCGCGAAGGCGGCCACCAGCACTTCGGCGGCCTGCAGGTGCACGGTTGGTTGCTGGCGAAGATCGACCACATGCCATGGCATGCCAGGATTCTAGCAGAGAGCGGCCCCATCGGGGATTTGGCGCCGGTTAGGGCGTACAGCTGTACGCCCTAACCGGCGCCAAAAAAGGGGCGGGCCTGAGACAGGCCCGCCCCTTGGCTAGCGCTACTTGCCGCTGAGCAGCTTGTAGGCCAGGGTGGCGGCCGCCAGCACCTGGCCGAAGGCGGTGAAGAGCTGCTGCGGCTCCCAGCCCGCAGGCGAGCCGAGCAGCCCACCGGCGGCCAGGGCCAGCACGGCCAGGCCAGCGGCCACGGCGGCGGTCAGCCACATGGCCGCCCGGCCCTGCAGGCCGAAGCGCTGTTTGAGGGCGTTGACCAGCGGGACGCCGAAGACACCGGCCAGCCAGAAGATGAGTTGTTCCATGATTTCCTCCCTTAGTTGATTGCTGGGTGCTGATTGCAGGCGAGAACCAGAACCTTGTGATTGCTTCGTCCGCTCCCCGCAATGCGTGGACATGGGCAGCTTATCAGCCAACTATCTTTTGCGGGTCACCACCTCCTCCAGGCGTTTCAGAATGCGCTCGCTCAGTTCGGCCAGCTGCTTTTCGTACAATGCCAGAATGCGATCGAGCAGGCTGCGGGCGATCAAGTCACCCCGATAAAAGGCCATGACCATGAAGCCGAGCAAGCCAACCACCCCGGCTGCATTAATCACCTGTAACAAAACGGTCAAGTCAACAGTTTGCATAAGGAATCCCCTTTCTTGCTAGAATACGGATGGAGGCGAAATGGCCAAAGAAAAGAAACCGGCAGAAAATACCAGCGGCTTCGGAAATGGCAGCGGCATTGGGGTGGGCATTGCGATCGGTGTGGCTCTGGGTGTGGCGCTGGACAATATCGGCCTGGGCATTGCCTTGGGCGTGGCGCTTGGCGCGGCCTTCGATGCCAGCAGCGCGGCTGCCAAAAAGAAGAAGGGATAAGCATCGGCGAGGGGCAAACTCCTTGCCTGTTTTTTTGTTGCATTGTTTTTTTGCATTGCCTATAATCATGGGATAACACTTCCGTTCAAGGAGGAAGAATGGCCACAAGTACTGGAAAGAAGGTAGCGAGCAAGGCCGCAGCAGCCAAGAAGACCACCAAGGCTGCCGTGAAGCAGGCCAGCGCCGCCACCAAGGCCACCGCCAAAAAGGCGGCTGCCAAAGGCGCAGCCGTCAAGAAGACTGTAGCCAAGAAGGCGACTGCGACCAAGAAGACCGTCGCCCGGAAGGCTACCGCCGCCAAGAAGACCGTTGCCAAGAAGAGCACCGCCGCCAAGGCGACTGTCTCGAAGAAGGCAACGGCGGCCAAGACGGCTGCTTCCAAGGCCCGCACGAGCACTGCCGGCAAGAAGAAGTCCTGGTGGCAGCGTCTGTTCGGCGGCTAGATCACTGGTCATCGTTGAACATTGATGCAGGCGCTTGACCCCTTGGGTCATGGCTCCGGACAAAGGCACGCAAGCTTGCGTGCCTTTGTCTTTAATGCTCCTCGCCCGCCCGGGCGACGTGCACCAGCAGTTTGCGCCGTTCCAGGTTGCCATCCACCTCGGCTTGCACCAGCAGCACATAGCGCGCGCCGCCGTCCTGGGGCCGGGCGCGCAAGCGCTTGAGCGTTTGCACATTGCCGTTCACCAGGTGCTGGTCGGCAGCGTCCATGGTCTGGGCGGTGATGTCAGCCCCGTTCTTGAAGACCTGGGCGGTGGGGCTGGCCACATTGGCGGCGCCCTGCCAATCAACGCTGAAGGCGATCTGCTCGCCGGCCACCATCACCAGGGGGCTCTCCAGGATCCAAATGCTGTCTTCGTTCTGCATGTCTGCTCCTAATTGCGGGCAATGCGCGCGGTTAGCGCGGTGCGCCGGGCGCGGGCGCTGAGCCGCTGGCGCGTGTCTGCCAGGCGCGGCCGCGGCGGCAACAGGCGGGCGCGCAGCGGCAGCGGCCCGCTGCGCGGGTAGCCCGCCAAGTATTCCAGCGCCAGCACCGGCCGGTAGAGCGGATTGCCATGATTGGCCGAGGCATACTCGTGCATGCCGCCCTGGTTGTTGGGATAGCCGTAGCCTTCCTGGTTGCAGCGCAAACCATAGTAGGTATTGCCCAGAATGTTGATCCAAGCGGTGGGCAGATCAGCCGTGGTCAGGTAAGTGCCCACCGGGTTTGAGCTGGTGCCCATCACAGCCGTATTGGAGGCCGCCAACAAGCCGTCCCAGGCCGCTTCACGCGTCCCAGCGGAGAACGCATCATGAGCAGACCAGTTGTACTGGCGCAGGTGAATGGTCCAGGCCACATAGCTTTGCAGGGTGACCACGTAAAGCGTGAGGTTGGCTTTCTCGACCACGGCGGCCAGCCCCAGGCTGGAGGTGTCGAACTTGAGATAACTGCGCCAGACATAAGGCTCGCCGCTGGCCAGGCGGCCGCCCACAGTCAGCTGTGTGGCGGTGTTGGTTTGCCCGGAAGAGGTGCTGGGGTTGGCGCCCCAAATGGTGCCATCGCCCACATGCCCGCTGATGTCAATGTCCGGGTCCAGCACCACCGGGAATTTGGCCTGCTGCAGCCAGTCATACGGCACGCCGCTGTACAGGCGCTGCCCCTGCTTGTCCACCTGCACCCAGCGCGCCAGCGGCAGGCGCTGGCCGGCCGCGTCCTGGGCCCAGCCCATGGGGAAGCGCAACGCTCCGCGTTGGGCTTCGCCCAGCCAGCCTGCCGGGAAGCCTCCGGCGGGCAGCAGGCTCTCCACTACCAGCAAGGCATCCCGCTCGGCGGGCGCGGGCGGCAGCTCTGCCAGCAGCAGTTCCTCGCGCAGCCCGCCGGGCAGCAGGGTGATCTGGTGGTGGAACGGCCCAGCCTGGCGGCGCAACTGGTCGGCATGCACCTGGCCCGGACCCAGGCGGGCCAGCTCATGGAAGCGGCCCGCGGCAAAAAGGCCCACCCGCCAGGCTTTGTGGCGATGCAAGGCGGCCGCTTGCGCAGTGCCCTCCACTTTGACGCTGCCGTCCAGCTCCAGCCGGAAGGGCAGACCGGGGGCACCCAGACTGCCATCGCCCCGGGCCTGCAAGCGCGTGTCGATCTCCTGCCAGCTGCGGCTGGGCGAGTGATAATAGTGCACCGGGGCGCCGCTGAGCAGCGCCAGCCGCCGGCGGCCGGACCGGCGCAGGTGCAGGCCGAAGCGGCTGCGCTCGGCCACAGGCAGGTTCGCCGCGGCCGGATGGGTCTCGATCACCGAAGAAGCCCAGTTGGTCATGCTAATCCCCCAATGCCAGAATGCCGTTCTCATGCCACTGCAGAACAAAGTCCTCGCCGGCGCATTCCAGCTCTTCCTCAAAGTCAATGAAGGCCAGCAGCGGGCTGGTAGCCGGGTCGCCGCTGGACTTGTAGATCAGCGCGCCCTTGGTGACGAAAGTGGCCACCGTCCAGATCAGCCCATCGGCGCTGAGCAGCACCCGGTCGTTGGCATCGTCACGCACCAGGGCCGCGTTTTGCAGCGACTGACCACCGGCCGTGTAGCCTGTGCCGCTGGCTTCGGCGCTGATGTCGCTGAAGAAGGCCTGCCCGTCCGGGTCCGGCGTGTAGCCGGGGCCGAGCAAGGCCACCTTGAAGTCGTCTTCCTCCAGGTTGAAGCCGTCCAGCAGAAGCCCCAGTTTGGCGGCGTTGTACACAAAACTGCTCATGGTTCTCTATCCTTCCCGCAAGACCAGTGTCAGCACGCCACCCCAGCCGCCGTCTGCGCCATGCTCGCGCTGCAGAGCCGGCGGCTCCACAAGCACGTCTTTTTCGTCCAGGTCGGCCCAGATGGAACGCATGCGGATCTTGCGCGCTCGGCGGGCGACGCGCTGCAGCCAGGTCACAAACGCTTCAGGAGCCGGCTGCGGGTCGCCGCCGCGCTCCGGCTGGGCGCTGTTCAGGCGCAGCCGCAGCGTCCAGCGGTAGCGCAGCGGCGTGCGCGCAAAGCCTTCCAGATGCGTGGCCAGCACCACGGGCGGCCGGTCTGCCTGGTTGGTGAGGAGGCGCAGGCGCGGCCGCAGCGTGTAGAGCTGGCCCAGGTTGAGCGACAGGCTATCCAGCGGCGAAGAGTAGAAGGCGCCCAGGTTGCGCCAGCGCGGCGTGCCGATCTCGCCATCCACCTGCACGTCCAGATGCACCTGCACACCAGCGCCCAGGTTGCGGCTGAGCAGGCTGAGGCTGCGCAGGTACTTCGGCAGGCGCGCCGCGCCCATATCTATCGTGCCGCCCACCAACACCGCTTCGTGCTGGTAGGCCAGGCCGGCATCGCCCAGCGGCGATTCGGAGGCGCGCGGCAGGTCGAGATAGGCCAAGTCGCCGCCCAAGCCCAGCCACAGGCGCGGACGCATGCCGGGGCCGTGCTGCACGGCCAGGGCCTGCATCGGCTGGCCGGCCTGCGGCGCACGCATTAGTTCATGCCAGCCGCCTCCGGCCCAGAGGAGCAAGCTGGAGACGCCCTGGCCCGCGTCCAGCGCCGCCAGCATGCGCTGCGCGTCCAAGGGCTGCAGGGCCGAGACTGTGCCGGCGCGTTCGGCGGGCAATCCCTGACCCTTGGCAGGGCTTTCATCGCTCAAGGCACTGCCGGTGTAGCGCAGCAAGCGCGCCCCCCAGGCCAGCCACAGGTCCTCGCCCTGCCGGGCCCAGGCCGGCGCCAGCGGGCCAAGCCCAGCTGCCAGGTCCAGCTGGCTGGGGCGGGCCAAATCATCCGTGCCCAGCGGCCACAGGCCGTCCGACTTGAGCGCGCACAGCTGGCCGGCATGTTCCAGAAGCGCCAAAAGCGTCGAGCGCCTGCCCAGCGAAATGCCCGCGCCAAAGCTGAGCGATACGCCCCAGGCGCTGGGCGCGGCGCGCGAGGCCGTGTCGGCGGCCTGCAGGCCGCGCCAGATCTGCGGGCCGTGCAGCGGGTGGAGGGCGGCCTGCAGGCAGTCTGCCGCATTGCCATCATCGGCGAACTGGTGGGCCGGGGCGCTCAGCGCAGTGTTGTAGCGCATGCGCAGGATGGGCAGCCCGGCGCCGCGGGCAAAGTAAGCCTGCGCTCCCAGAGTGGTCACACCGGTCACCGGGCCATCAAACTGGTCGCCACTGCCGGGGCTGATGTCCTGCCAAACGTCGCTGGCGTAGATCACATACTCCGAGCTCGCATCCGGCAGTTGGTCCCAGGCCGCGGCCAGGGTCAGCTCACTGGCCGAGTTGGCGGCCAGTTGGCGCGCCTGGCCAGCGCCCTGGCCCTTGCGGATGCGCAGCCAGGCCCCGGCCCACTGGCCCGGTCGCCAGGCCTTGTCGGCATCCTCCAGGCTGATGGCCGACCAGCCGGTGGCCAGGCCGCGCTCCCCATTCAAATAGAGGTGCGAGGCACTGCCGTCGGCGCGCACATCCAAGGCGTACAAACAATCCTCAAAGTGGAAGAAGTGAAACCGGCGCTTGAGGCCGGCGTCTTGCACACGCAGATAGGGGCAAAAGCGCACAGGCGCCCAAGCCGCCCCATCCGGCGAAGTGTGCCCGCCGCCCTGCTTGGGATGCACGCCAAGCTCCCAGTGGTTGGCGGCATTGTCTTCCGGCGAGCCGCGCAACACCAGCTGATAGCTGGTGTAAGCGTCCAAGTCGCCCTGCCAATCCTGCAGATGGAAGGCGTGAAAGAGGCTGACCACATCGCCGACCTCGGCGCTGTGCAAGCTGCTGTGCGCGCCGGGCAGCGCGGCCCCGGGCTGGCCGGCCGCGTCCTGGTGCAGGGCCAGCTGCAGGGCGGCGGGCGAGCCCACCCGCCGCAGCCAGACGCACACCTGGCGGGCGGCCAGGCTCTGGGCGTCGAGGCTGAACTGTGCGGCCAAAGCCCGGGTTTCGCCAGTCAGCGAACGCCACGCCAGGCTGCCCGGCAGCCGCTGCACGGCGGGGCGCACACCGCTGGCCAGCCGCCATTGCGGCGCAGGCAGCAGCAGGCCGGGCGTCTGCGTCCAAGCGTTTTGGCTGTCATGGAAGCTGCGGGCCAGTTCGGCCTCGCTGGAGAAGCGCGCCTGGCCGCGCCCGCCGGACCAGTCGCGCTGTTCCACTTCGGCCAGGCCCGGCTCCCAGGCGCCGAAGCCGGAAAGGGCGTTGAAACGCAGGGTGGACGGGGTGATCGGCTCCTCCTGCAGGGCCTTGGGGCCGCCGTCCAAACGCAAGCCCCAGGTTTGCACGCCGTCGCTCAGGCTGATCTCGTGGCTGGGGTTGCTGGCCCCGGGATAGACACGGATGGTGTTCATCGCAGAGCTCCGCCAAGCCGCGTATAATCATCCTCAAGAAGGGCAGGGAGTTGGACATGGACAATCCCCGATTGGTTGAGACCCCCAAAGGCTGCCAGGTGGCCGCCCTGATCGCCCTGCAAGTGTTGATGCTGGTCACGCTGGTGGTGTGGGCGCTGGCCGCCTTTCTGCTGGCCAACATCTACGAAGGCGGCGCCACGCCGGAGAAGCACATCATCTTTTTGCCGATCCTGGCCTATCCGCTGATCTTGCTGGCGACGACGATCGCCGGCTGGAGAGCCTATCGCAAAGGCAAAGCGCTGCAGGCGGGCGGGCTGCTGCTCTCGCCGCTGCTGTACGGCCTGGTTTACTTCGGCTATTTCATCCTGATGGCGCAGTCCTTCTAGCCGGCAGCGGCAGCCCTCAAAAATTCCGGTTTCCATCTCAGCGCCCCACGGCCAGCAGGCGGGCCGCCCGCCGCGGCCGCCAGATGGGGAAGGCGCGTTTGGCCGCGGCCAGTTCATGCTGGGCCTGCTCCCATTGGGCGGCCAGGTGTACATCCGCCCCGCCCTGGCGGGCATGCTGCCAGCGCAGGGCACGTTCCACCCCGGCCGCCGCAGCCAGTTCCGGCGGCAAGCCGTCCGCCAGCGGGTCGCCGGCAGCGCGCAGCTGCGGGTGCGCCGCCTGGTACCAAATGCGCAGCGGTCGCCCGGCCGCCAGGGCATCGGCAAACAAGATCAGAGCGGGTTCCCCCGGCGCGGCGGGGATGAAATCCCAGTCATGCAGCGTGCGCCACGGATCAACCGCCGTCAGGCCGGGGATGGCCAGGTAATCGATGCGCACCGGGCGGCGGCGCGGCCATTCCAGCGTGGCGCTGAAGCTGCTGCCGGTGTGCGGCGTGGCCAGGCTTGCGTCTACCAACGGCAGGTCGCCCAGGCCGCGCAGGGCCGCATTGGCCAGCTCGATCATGGTGTCCAGCGGGTAGTAGCCGCCCGCCAGACCATAGCGCTGCCCGGCGGCGACCGGCGCAGTGAGCGCCGCCGCCAGATTGAACAGGCCCGCCGCGGCATCGAAAGCGCCGATGATCGCAAATTCGCCTTCAGGCGGCGCGCCCGCCGCAGCGGTGATGAAGAGCGCCCCGCCCTGCCATTCGTCGTCGCGGTGCCGGCCGGCCAGCGCGGCGTCGGCCAGCGTGTTGGGGCTGCCGCCTGTGGCGGCGCCCAGGCGCAGTTGGCCGAGCGCAGTGTATATGTCTTGCAACAGACTGCTGAGCGTATAAGCCATCGGTTTCCCCCTTACGATGACTATATAGCACATATGTTCTGTTTATAAGGCTTGCTTTTTCGGCTGTCAAGCATAACAATAGCTCTATAAACAAGTTCTTATCAAGAGTTTCGAACTTCGCCAACAAGAGGAGACACCAAATGCCATCCAAACGAATTCTTCTGATCGTCTCGCTATTGCTGCTGGCCTCGCTGGCCTGCAATCTGGGCAGCACAGTTCAGGACATGGTCGGCAATGCGGTAAACGATGCCGTGGGCGACGCGGTCGGCGGTGTGCTGGGTGATGAAGCCAGCGGCCTGCTAGACAGCGTGTTGGGCGGCGGGAACATCACCTCCTCCGCCAATCTATGGATCGATGTACCGCGCATGCCAGGGCTGGAGCAGAACAATGTGGAACTGCCGCTGTTCATGCGCCTGTTCGTGCAGTTCGCCATGGGCCAGGTGCTGAGCGCGGCCGGCGGCGACATTGACATGGTGACCTTCACTACCACCCAAACCCCGGCGGATGTGCAAGCCTTTTACGCCGACGCCTTTGATTTCAGCGACTGGGATACCGATGGACAGAACTGCTTCACCGGCAGTGAAGCGGGTTTTGAAGAGGTGGGCCTGGTGTGCGCCTTCAGCAAGGAAGAGGACGCCGGCGATGCCGGGCTGCTGATCATCGCCAACCGCGACCAGGACGCCAACATCACCAACGTCTATTTCCTGCGCGTGCAGGGCGTAACGGAATAGCGCAACAAGCGCACGGCCGTGCGCCCAACAAAGTCAAACAAAAGCGGGCTAAAGCAGCCCGCTTTTTGTTTGGGGTGAGCAGTGGGCCAGAGTCTATAATCCAGAGCATGAGAGCCATGCCGAGCAGGAGGCCGTTGTGTCCACCCGGGAGATAAAAGCCGCCGGGTTGAAAGCGCTGGAGCTGGCCACCGCGCTGTTGCAGCGCGCCCGTCGCGCCGACCCCGTGGCCGGCGTGTGGGAGGCTGCCGATGTGCAGTGGTGGTGGCGCAAGCCGCGGCGCTCTGACGCGGCCGAGAAGCTCTTTTGGGTCGACGACCAGGGACCGGTCGCCGGCGTCCTGCTGACCAGCTGGAGCGACGCGGCCTGGCAGTGCGACCCGGTCATCGTGCCGGGCGCAGCCGGCCCGGCGCCCAGCGCCGTGTGGAGCCGGGCTTTAGAGCATGCCCGGCAGCACGCCGCGCAGGGGTTTGAAGTACCGGTGAGCGACGACGATCTCATCTTCCGCGAACTCGCCCTGGGCGCCGGACTGACCGCCGGCGAGCAAGACCGCACCGCCTGGCTGCCTGCCGCCGAGCGGCCGTCTGTATCGACGCCGCGGGCGGGCTTTGCGATCGTCGATCGCACCGGGGGCAGAGACGCCCCGCATCCCATGCAGGCCCGCAATGGGGAAGACGTGGCGCAGCGCCTGGAGCAATGTTCGCTGTACGACCCGGCGCTGGACCTGGCGGTCGAGGCCGCCGATGGGCGGATCGCCGGCTATTCCCTGTACTGGTTCGACCCCATCACCAAGCTGGGTCTGGTCGAACCGGTGCGAGTCGAGGATGAGTTCCAACGGCTGGGCCTGGCCCGGGCGATGCTGTCGGCCGGGATCGAACGGCTGGCGGCCCGCGGCGCCGAGCGGATCAAGATCTCGTACCAGACCGAGGCGGCCGCGGCCCTGTACCAAGGAATCGGCTTCCGCCAGACCTCCACGGCCACCTGGTACCAGGCGCAACCCGCCTAACACCTCAGGATTTCTTGCCTATAATTGTGGCTGATGACCACGCAGATCCAAGTCGAAGATATATTGGTAGACGTGCATTTCAAGCGCATCAAGCGCTTGAACCTGCGCGTGCAGGCACCGCACGGTGCGGTGCGCGTCTCCGCCCCGGCCTGGGTGGGCCTGGGCGCGGTGCAAAAGTTCGTGGCCGCCAACCTGGGTTGGATCCGCCAACAGCAGCAGCGCTTCGCCAACCGGCCCCTGCAAGCCCCGCTGCGCTATCTGGATGGCGAGACGATCTACCTGTGGGGTCAGGGTTACCCGCTGCGGCTGCTGAAGAGCGCCCGCGGCCCGGCAGTGGAACTGCGCGACGGCCAGGTGCGCCTGGCCGTGCGCGGCGCGGCCAGCCGGGCGCGGCGGGCGGCGCAGGTGGCCGCCTGGTACCGCGATCAGCTGCGCGCCGCGGCGCTGCCGCTGATCGCCCAGTGGGAGCCGGCCATCGGCCGGCGCAGCAGCGGCCTGGCCATCCAGCAGATGAAGACGCGCTGGGGCAGCTGCAACACGGCCACCGGCGCCATCCGGCTCAATACCGAGCTGGCCAAGCGGCCCATGCACCTGCTGGAATACGTGGTGGTGCACGAACTAGTGCACCTGATCGAACCGAGCCACAACCAGGTCTTCAAAGCCCACATGACCCGCCTGATGCCCCGCTGGCGGGAATACCGCAAAGAGCTGAACAGCGGAGCGCTGGGATAGCCTAGGGCGTCGGCGTGGCGTAGATGACGCCCGAAGGCGCATGGGGCTGCTGGGAGCCGTAAGAATATTCCCAGTTCTGCCAGCCCACAGGGGCGGGAGGCGTCGGTGTGTCAGTCGGCGTGGGGGTTGGTGTAGGCGTGCCTGGCATTCCGGTATAGCCAATTGCGGGGCTGGAGCTTGCATAGTCCAAACTCGTCTGGTAATAGATGGCAATCCGGCCATTTCCTCCAGGGCCGCCATTGTTATTGCCCCCGGCGCCACCAGCGGCCGACAAGCTGTTCAAATCCACTATATCGCCCTCAATGCGGATACTACCGCCGGCGCCACCGCCACTCTCGCCATAACCGGGCTCATTTACCCAATCGTAAGAACCATACGACCCTTGTTGGCCACGGGTCTGAATGCTGCCCGTAAAAGCAATCTCTTGCGCTCGGACGAAAATAATGCCGCCGCCAGGCGCGCCATTCCCGCCTGTGCTTTCGCCACTACCTGCTGCGCCGCCGCCTCCGCCGCCTGAGCCAAAGTACAGCTTGGACAGTTGAGGATTCCCGTAAGCAGATCCTACATAAGCATGGCTGGTACCCCCAGCGCCACCAGCATGATTTCCTCCAGCGCCCTCTTCCCATGGCACTGGTCCGCCCCCGCCACCGCCGCCATTGGCCTGCACAGAAATGCCGCCCACACCTGTATAGCTTTCGCCCTGCCTGCCATTGCGATTGTTGTTGAAATAACCGCCAGGTCCACCGCGATAGCCCAGAGCATTTACCTGCATACTTCCGGTTCCGTTCAGCATCTCCTGGACCTCAAAGGCCAACACGCCGACCCGTACTCCATTCCAAGCAGAGACTGTTAGCGTGCCATTTACTGTCAGGTTGCGATACTGCGGTATGCGCATCAGCATGACCCGTTGATTGTTGGTGGCAATGCCCAGGTTGTTGTCATTCCCAGCGCCATTGCCGTAGAAATTCTGCTTTGCCGTAGTAAAGACGACGGTGTCGCCCACTACGTTGGAAACCAGCAAAGCCTCATAATTGCCGACATTGACAGAATTGGCCGAGGTGCCCTGCAAGTTGATGATTAGCACCTTGTCCCCGGGAGACAGACACCCGTCACTGACCACTTTTTGCAGTTTGGCTGTGTGAGAGGTCAGTTCAAGCACGGAGTACGCCACGGCGTCGCCGCCATCGGCACAGCTGCGGCCGGCGATCAACGTGGCCGAATTCAAGTTCACGGTCTGACCATTGTTGATAACCACATCCCCATCCAGTCCGTTCCCCCACTCCCCAGGCGCGGTAAGCGTGCCCGTGGCTGTGGGCGTCAGACTTAGCGTAGGCGTAGGAGTCGCGGTACTTTCTACATAAATCTGAACGGGTGTCGCACTGGGATTCGAACTATTTATAGAATGACTATTCTGGTAGAAAAACGCAATACGCCCCTTGCCGCCGGCGCCCCCGACACCACCACCTGTGGCAGTGATGGTGGTGGAATTTAGGTTCAAGTCAAAGCCGGTAATTGAGATGCTGCCCCCTGCGCCGCCCCCACCAGCGCCCCACCAGGGGCCACTCCCATTTTGTCCATTTTGGCCGTTAGCTTGAATGGTGCCGTTGAAATTCACATTAAAGGCATGGATGAGAATGATGCCGCCGCCACGGCCACCCACACCGCCGGTGCTGTTTTGTCCAGTGGAGCCACCGCCACCACCGCCGGACCCATGGTAAATCTTTGACAAGTCGGCTAAGCCGTAGGGGCCGCCGCCTGTAGCCACCCAACTGCTCCCCGCGCCACCCGAAGTTCCATAGGCCCCACCGCCGCCCGTGTAGGTGCCCCCGTTGCCTGACCCCCCACCCCCATAGTTGGCCTGGTTGGATGTGCTAACAGTGTAACGAATGCCCCGCCCTTGACTGGAGGCCGGTCCTCCTGGATAGCCTCTTTGGCTCACATTGAGAGTGCCAGTGCCAGTCAGTTCGCCTTGAACTCTAAACACTACGATCCCAGTGGAGGTGCTGTAGTTCATCGCCGTGGTGTTTAGCAAGCCGTTCAGCTCTACATCGTGATAATTGGGCACGCGCTGAATATGCACATATTGAGTGCTGGACAGATTGTTATCCTGATTGGTGGTCTCTCCGTAAAATTTGCCTTTGGGGTCCACAAATGTAACCACATTGCCAGCCACAGAATGCACTCTCAAAAATTCATAATTCCCCACATTAACCAGATTCGTATTTTGGGACCCAATATTGATCAGCAATATTTCATCCCCGGGCTTAAGACAATCCCCCGCTGGCGTGCTATTCAGGGTCGCTTGAGTTCCGGTCAACGCAGTTACGCGATAGTTGGGTGAATCTGCACAAGTACGGCCAGAGATAGTGGCAGTAGTGCTGATGTTTACCGTTCCGCTAAACTCCACATCCCCATCCGCCCCGGTGCCCCAGCGCTGCTGCAGCTCGGTCAGGGTCGGCATGGGCGTCGGGGTGAGGGTGGAGACCTGGCTGGGAGTCGGCGTGGGCGTCTGCACCGCCGCGTAGAAGCCGGCGATCTCCGCATCGCTGAGCGCCCGGTCCCATAGGGTGATCTCATCCAGGCGGCCGTGCCAGGCCTGGGCCGCGCTGTGATTGGCGCCGATCCGCAGCGCGCCGGTGTCGTAGGCGGCGGTGCCGGTCACGGTTTGGGCCGCCACCAGCACGCCGTTCACATACAGGCGGATCTGGTTGGCAGGCTTGTCGTAGACACCCATCACGTGCGTCCAGGTGTTGAGCGGCGGCACCGGGCCGGTCACATTCTTGGGGTTGAGGTCGTGCGCCCAAAATTCGAGATAGCCGTCCGCCGTCGTGCGCAGGATGTAGTCTTGGGCGGTGGATTTTATGACTATCGTCTTTACGCTCCCACCCACAGACAGGGGATAGATCCAGCCCCCGACACTGAAGCCGTTGGCGGGCTTCAGATCGGCACTGTCGGCCACCGACACATAATCGTTGCTGCCGTCAAAAAGCAAAGCCTTGCCGGACAGGCCGTAATCGGTCCAGGTGGCCCCGCTGATGGTGCCGTTGTTGTTTTGGGCGCCGTGCGTGTCGCCGGCCGTGCTGCCGCTGCCCTCGTCGAAGCTCCAGCGCGCCAGCAGATTGGCGGTTGGCGTGGCCGTAGCACTGGGGCTGGGGGTATGGCTGGGCGACGGCGTTTGGCTGGCGGTCAGCGTCTCGCTGGGGGTCAGCGTTTCGCTGGCAGTGGGCGTGTCGGCCGGCGTGGGCGTGTCGGTTTCCTCTTGCAGCGCTGCGCCCGGCAGCATCCAGGCCGGTGGCTGTCCGGCAGCCGGCAACCCACTGGCCGCCGCCGGGGTGGCCAGCAAGCCGAAGACGGCATAGGCCAGCGTGGCCACCAGCACGCTGGCGACCAGCAGGCGGGCTGTCCAAATGCCAGGGTTTCTTGTTTGATGATTGCTTTGTTTCATATCCGAACCCTATTTTCCTCCACCCTCAACTCCACCCAGGCTTCAATCACAAAACTGCTGTAAAGAAATCAAGCTCTGTATATCCAAGCCATCTGCGCCATACTGGCATAGGCAGAGTCAGGCAATTCAGCCAATTGATCCAGAATATCATTCTTTATAGCAAGGAACTTTTCTTCAGTATCACTAACAATATGCATCCGCCCCGCGATTTGATTGGAAAAGCATCGAAAGTCATTTTTTGAATCAATCAACAAGCCTTCTTCAATCACGAGAAATCCTTCCGTGTGGTAAAAAGTTAGAATTGAATAGAATTCTAGATTCGTGGGCTCAATCAATCTTGGTCTAAAGATAGTTATGTCATCAGGATGGCCATAAACTTCGATCAAATTCGCAGCAGATAGTTTAAGAAAGTCATCTAAAAGTTCAGAAAGTGCATTAAGCAAAATCTCAACTCTATATGCCACGATCACGCCGCTTTCAGAATAAAAAGAAGAAAATCCATCCTTGATTACATAGTTATGAGAGACAACTTCACTTGGATTAGCATATTCACTTTCACCACCAAGCCGCCCGAGAAATTCGTGCATCTCTTCCACCGTTGTTCTATTAGGTAGTACTCCCAACCAACAAGGCAGCTTGCAAATTGATGTATCTGTGAGATAACGCCTCACGACCTCGGCTGCTCTATCTGGTGACAATGTGGGGGAGACAATAGGAGCACTAGGTATTAAATTGGCCTCGGTAATTATTATCTGCTCATCCGAGCCTCGCTGACTATTCACACATGAGCCCAAGAAGATTGACATTAAGAACAAAAGCACAGAAATACTAACCTTTGCCAGAAGGATGGGTTTCCTATGAAGTATGGACACTGATTTAACAAGCTCATTATTTCCCAATCCAGTCATTCAGCGACTAAATTAGGGTGGAGGCCATATATCTACCGGAATCGTCATGCATTCTTCACCGCCCCTTTGAAACTTCTTGTGGAATTCATCAACGGTTATCCCATAAACCTGCTCAACGTCCAGAGTATAGGGACCCACAAACTCGTTCATCTTGTTCCTGACACCTTCCAAATCTCCAGGCGAGAACAACCAAGCATTAAAAAATAAGTCTTCGATACAAATAACAGGGTTTTCAGTTTCAATGATAGGTCGTGTCGTATATTCTAAGATCACACCCTCTTCTGGATATGATAGCCACAGAATAAATGCGTTGGGAGCGGTTGGCTCAGCGATAGCAATCTCCAAATAAAACCTAACCGCCTCAGGTAAACCAAAGTCCCGTAAGACCATATCTAAGCTATAGTTATCAGTGAGCCTAATATATGTTTCTTCACCATATAGACGTATAAGGCCACCTTCAACCCTTGAATACGCCAACGTTGTGATATTAAGAGAACCTAGTTTTTGATCTGCAGAAAATTCGAATCTAGCCTTCATCGAGATAATCACTTCGTCTTCCGACGAAACAACTTCTACCCAACCGCTATCACCAGAAGGAGCCACATAGTATTCAGAGCTTCTAAAAATTGACGACCATTCTTGATTAAACTCGTTTTTAGTCGTCTCTCCTGGGGTTACCCCCCACCAACAAGGCAAATCACAATTGGAATATTTGTTACTCAGTTCCCCAAGAGATACTTGATAAGTTTCTTCTGTGCTGGGAGAGCTTGTTAAAGGAGAGGAGGGGGTATCGCTTGGAGCAGTTTGTTCTGCGACAGGAACAGCAACGGCCTGTCCCAATTGAGCACACGAAATCAACAATGTAGAGATAAAAATCAACCATTTAGCACAGTGAAGAGTCATTTAGTCTCTCCTATTTTCAGCCACTGAGACATATTTGTCGCCATCCACTCGCTTGCTGTCAAATCTTCCACTCTTTCTTCCAGTTCACCCGTTCCCCAAGAACTATAGGTCCAAGCAATGAACATATCCGCAAAAGTTTCAGATTTTGTCTCACTTGTATTCTGCTGCCAAAGCCTGCCACCAAACGGATTTGGAAGGAGAATACTCGCTCGGCTATCAACATATCTCTGCGGAAGGGAATTCTCAGGTACTTTGCCGTAAATGTTATTAAATACATGCCCAAGCTCGTGGATATAATTGTTCACACGCCTTTGAGCCACAAGCGACATAGCGGCACAGTCCACTAAGCTGCTGCTTCGAGTTACGCAACCGCCTGTGTATTCATCTCCCATATATGTATATGAGGAAACCTTGTTGATCACTAATGGGGTACTCGCATCAGTGTCAAATGCTTGCCTAAATGCTAGTGAGGAATTTTTCGAACCAGTAGTCTGAGCAACTTTAGCTGCAACATCACGGACGGCCTTATTTATTGCATAAAGATCTATGCTAGACCAATTGCCTGAAAGTTTAATGCCATAGCTTACCCACAAATTTTGTTGCACCGTTAACGGTTTACCGCAAATAATTCCATCCAAACATGGAGTTTTGGAAACATAACCGCTAGGGTCTACCATAGTTAGAGGCCGATTGAGGACATATGATAGCCTATTGAGCGTCTGAGGATTGCTTAATCGCGAAACAACGAGATCAGGCTGTATAAATCGCCCCAACGCCGGGTTATAGCATCTGGCGTTATAGTCCATCAAGCCCGTACCGTCGAGCCGTCGCTGCCCGGTGTAGCCAAAGTCGGTCTGTGCGATGCCTTCTTCAAAGCGCGGCAGGCCATAGGGTGTGTAGCGCTGCTCACCCAGCAAGTCACCAACAGCATCTGTTAAAGCCACCAGCGAGCCCAAATGGTCGGTCAGCAGGTATTTGGTGCCTTCGTCATCCCGCATGGCCAGGCGTTGGTCAGCCAGGCCGTAATATTTTATGATTTCAGGCGAGCCATTGGCGTCACGCACTTCATAGGCGCCACCGCCCAGATACAAGGTAATTGTGCCGTCCGGGTTGACCTGCTTGACACGATGGCCATTGCCGTCATAGATAAGCACCCACTCATCGTCGCCATTGTCCAGGCCTGCCAGGCGGTTCTCGGCATTGAAGGTCTGCGTCCATTCGATACCATATTCAATGCGAGTGGTCATGTTGCCGTTGGCATCATAGCCGTAACTGCCGGAGAAGGGCATGGCTGGCGGCGTGGGCGTCAGCTCTAAAGTAGGTGTCACCTCTGGCGTCTCGGTCGGTGTGACCTCCGGGGTCTCGGTCGGGGTTTCCGTTTCCGTAGGTTCTGGCGTTTCCGTGGGGGTCTCGGTTTCGGTAGGTGTCACCTCCGGTGTCTCAGTCGGCGTCTCCGTCTCAGTCGGCGTGGCTTCGGGGTCAAGCGTCTCC
Source organism: Anaerolineales bacterium (assembly GCA_019637805.1). Taxonomy (NCBI): domain Bacteria; kingdom Bacillati; phylum Chloroflexota; class Anaerolineae; order Anaerolineales; species Anaerolineales bacterium. The sequence goes on from JAHBVB010000001.1 coordinate 178,364, forward strand.
GTCGCAGTAGGCGTCAGCGTCGGTTCCAGAGTAGGCTCCGGCACGATGTAGTTGCCTGCGCTGAGGATGTTGCCGAGCTGGTCATAGTCCCAGCGCTGGCGGTAGATGTAGTCTTCCGGCTCTGTGAAAGCGTTGGCTTCCAGCAAGCGGTCTAAATGATCATATTCGTAGCTGAAGTTCTCATTGAGAACTGTGTCTTGCATGGCGGTGATGTTGCCGGCCAGATCGTACTCATAACTGAAGTCGATCAAGTCCTGGGAGCCATTGCTGGCCGCCCGGTTCAGCAAGCGGTTGGTGCTGCCGGAATAGGTGTTGGTCACCAATACGCCATTGCCCAGGCTCATTTGCGTGATCTGGCTCAGGGCGTTGTAGGCGAGAGTCGCTAAACTGCCTGTCTCTGTGCCAGCCATGCCGTTGACACGGCCCAGGGCATCGTAAGAATACGAAACCACTTCGCTGTCCGGGTATGTCAGGCTGGCAATGCGCCCCAGCCAGTCGCTGACGGTGGTGAAAGCAAAGCTGCCGCTGACCCCGCTGATGCTGCGCGTCTCGGTCACAGTGCGGCCATAGTCGCTGTAAGTCCAGCTGGTGCTGCCGCTTTGGTCCGTCATGCCGACCCGAAAGCCGATCGTGCCGGCGCTGCTGCCATAGCTGTAGGTCGCCAGGGTCTGGCTGGTGTTCTCGTCGGTCTTGCTCAGCAGGCGGCCCAGGTCGTCATAGGCAAAACTCAACACCTGGCCGCGCGCATCTTCCTGCTCCAGCAGGTTGCCCAGCGCGTCATAGGCATAGTTCCACAGGCCCATGTCTGGGTCGTTCATGCTGGTCTTGCGGCCCAGCCAGTCGTAACTGATGGCGGTGACGTTGTTCTGCGCATCGCGCACCTGGGTCAGGCGGTCGTAGATGTCATAGTTATAGAGGGTCGTGGCGTAGAGAGCTGTACTGGGGTGTGTCCCGGAGAATTCCTGTACGGCGATCATGCGGCCCAGACCGTCGCTGGTGCGCGAGACCCGGTGTCCGTTGGGATCAATCATGCTGGTGGTCAAACCCGCATAGATCGTCTGGGTGCTGATGCTGCCTGGCTGGGTGGTGGAGGTCAGCCGGCCGAGCAGGTCATAACTGTGGACTGTGAATTGGCTGGGACTGCCAAAGCTGGGCAAGCTCTGGCTGCTCACCAGCCCGGCGGCATTCTGCGGTAGGCGCCACATGTAAAAGTCCAGTACATTAGGCGGTCGCGCCGACATATTCAGAATCCGATTCAGCAGGCGGCGAACATTCCAACCCGGCGATGCCGAAAACGTGGTGAGTAGCATCCAAGATCTTGAGTTCGCCGTCCAATCAGTATGTCTCATATCGATCCCCTCACACCGTCACTTACTCCGTTAGATATGCAATTAACCAAAGTAAGCCAAGAACGCCGGTAAAAAAATAAGAAGATCCCACTAACCTGTAATTATGTGAGCGGTCATCAAATTCTTTATCAGAGATTTTTAAGAAATGATTTAGCCTTCCCATTAATAAGGAGACGACATCGCGCTGCTTACGACCAAGAATAAAAGTCTGAAAACCAAAGACTATACAATAGACAGAATAAAGTAACAACAGAAACAGCAAAAGAGCACGATACGTTACATTCATTTTTCTTCTATTTGGTTGGCGGCCTTGGAATCACCGGAATCGTGGCGGTCACCAGCCCGGCGGCGTTCAGCGCGATTCCCATCACAGTGCAACCGTACAGCCGTCACTCCTCCTCCCTTAAAACTGTCTTTCATAATCCACACGCTCACCAGATAGCGAATCAATTAAAATAGTTTCTAATTAGAACTCTTCACAATAAAGCAAGTTTCTCTGTCAGCTAAGATGAGATTAGCAAATTCCTGAATTGTCAAACCCAAAGCCACCTCTATTGGTTGCCAATAACTCTCCTGTGGTGAAACTTTGAGGTTAAACATAGTGTATTCTTCGCTATATTCCTCGCTGTATAAGTAAATTGAAAGTGTTAAGAGATTGTCAAAGCAGATAAAATCGTTCTTAATTCCCCCCCCTACTGCTTCGAACAAAATCCCTTTGCTCTCATATAAAAGAAATATACCTTCACGCTCTTCACTTTGAGGAATTCCAATTCGATCAGGGTAACCCTGTGCTTTAAACAACTCTACGATTTGTGATTCTTCAAATTGCTCTTTGGGTTTCGTTATTATATTGTCGATACGAATATAGATTACCAACTCATCTTTAGAGGCAATGAACAATCGGAATAATTCTGTTTCGAAGCGCTCTCGAAAGTAGTACAAATCTAAAGTGCCTACAGAACTTGTGTAACTCAGTTTATCTTCCAATAAAATGCCTAATTTATTGATAATGGCAAGAGCCTCTTTAGTTTCAGTTACTCCTGGGGTTATACCGATGTAGCAAGGCAGGGAGCAATTGGCAGTTTCCAAACTCCCAAGAATAACGTTTAGCTCACCGAGATCCGTAGGAACCGCAGTTTTAACCACTCCATTTTCTATTGAAAGCAGGCCAGTTTGATCTATCTGGTGTATTTGAAATAGCTTGTAAACTCCAAGAAGCACCGCAATGATCATAATAAAAGCAAGGAAATTCTTATATCCTGTCAAGGATTTCCTCCTAAATCAACTGAAAGCCACCATACATCATGTAGGTAATCCCTAAACCAATCAAAGCGCGTAAAAGGTGCATACTGAATCGATGTTTCATCAGTAAAACCATTTTTCGGAAACCCTGAATTGCCATGCAGCATGTAATTCATGTACATATCTGCAAACTCTTCAATCCTATTGTTCCCGTTTTGTAACCAACTGTTTTCCACACATGGAGAAGTACTACACATATAGCCAACACCGTTCCGATCACCACTTGGTATCCAATCAGAAGCCAATTGACCAGTAGTAACAAACCGATGGTTGTCATATACGTGTCCAACTTCATGAAGCAAATTTGTCATAGTTGGGAATTTTGTGCAAGTTACGTTGTAAAGCACTGTTTCGCAATTTCCATCACGAAAAGTTATCGAGGGGTCTACGACCAATCTTACTCTCCCATGCTGTTCCTTAAATAAATCCTCAGATTTACCGCCTCCCTTTTCTTGGACTAAACGCTCCCCGACTATTTGCACCGAGCGTAAGACCTGATAACGTTGTTCTTGCGAAACTCCTTTTGTAGTTACTCCATATGCAATTAACTGCTGTGTAACATAGTAATTTCCATATGCTTGAGCTGACCCGCAAAAGACACCATCAATACAATATTTAGTTGGAGTACGTCCATCAGGATCATTGTATTTCACTGGATTATTGATTACATATGAATATCGATTATAAGTCTGGGGATTTGCAAATCTAGGCACGATACTATCTGGCTGTATAAATCTACTCAACCCTGGGTTATAAAAGCGCGCTTTGTAATCCATCAAGCCCGTATTGCCCAACAAGCGCTGACCCGTGTAGCCAAAGTCTGTTTGCGTGATGCCCTCCTCAAAGCGCGGCACGCCATAAGGCGTATAACGCTGTTCCCCCAGCAAGTTGCCAGATACATCTATGAGAGCAACTATTGAACCCAGATGGTCGGTCAGCAGGTACTTGGTGCCTTCGTCATCACGCATGGCCACGCGCTGTCCTGCCAGGCCGTAATACTTTATGATCTCGGGCGAGCCGTTGGCGTCGCGCACTTCATAGGCACCACCGCCCAGATACAAGGTCACCGCACCATCTGGTTTGACCTGCTTGACCCTGATCCCATCACCATCGTAGGTAAAGACCCACTCATCGTCACCGTTGTCCAAGCCCGCCAGGCGGTTCTCGGCGTTGAAGGTGTGCGTCCATTCGATACCATATTCAATGCGCGTGGTCATGTTGCCGTTGGCATCATAGCCGTAACTGCCGGAGAAGGGCATGGCTGGCGGCGTGGGCGTCAGCTCTAAAGTAGGTGTCACCTCTGGCGTCTCGGTCGGTGTGACCTCCGGGGTCTCGGTCGGGGTTTCCGTTTCCGTAGGTTCTGGCGTTTCCGTGGGGGTCTCGGTTTCGGTAGGTGTCACCTCCGGTGTCTCAGTCGGCGTCTCCGTCTCAGTCGGCGTGGCTTCGGGGTCAAGCGTCTCCGTCGCAGTAGGCGTCAGCGTCGGTTCCAGAGTAGGCTCCGGCACGATGTAGTTGCCTGCGCTGAGGATGTTGCCGAGCTGGTCGTAGTCCCAGCGCTGGCGATAGATATAGTCCTCTGGTTCTGTAAAGGCGTTGGCTTCCAGCAAGCGGTCTAAATGATCATATTCATAGCTGAAGTTCTCTTCGAGCACGGCGTCCTGCATGGCAGTGATGTTGCCGGCCAGGTCATATTCGTAGCTGAAGTCGATCAAGTCCTGGGAGCCATTGTTGGCCACCCGGGTCAATAAACGGTTGGTGCTGCCGGAATAAGTGTTGGTCACCAATACGCCATTGCCCAGGCTCATCTGCGTGATCTGGCTCAGGGCGTTGTAGGCCAGGCTGGCAAGATTTCCTGCTTCACTGCCGCTCATCGCATTGACACGGCCCAGGGCATCGTAAGCATACGAAACCACTTCGCTGTCCGGGTAGGTCAGGCTGGCGATGCGCCCCAGCCAGTCGCTGACGGTGGTGAAAGCAAAACTGCCGCTGACCCCGCTGATGCTGCGCGTCTCGGTCACAGTGCGGCCATAGTCGCTGTAATTCCAGCTGGTGCTGCCGCTTTGGTCCGTCATGCCGACCCGAAAGCCGATCGTGCCGGCGCTGCTGCCATAGGTGTAGGTCGCCAGGGTCTGGCTGTTGTTCGCGTCGGTCTTGCTCAGCAGGCGGCCCAGGTCGTCATAGGCAAAACTCAACACCTGGCCGCGCGCATCGGTCTGCTGGGTTAAATTGCCAAAAGCATCATAGACATAACTCCACAGGCCCATGTCCGGGTCGTTCATGCTGGTCTTGCGGCCCAGCCAGTCGTAACTGATGGCGGTGACGTTGTTCTGCGCGTCGCGCACCTGGGTCAGGCGGTCGTAGATGTCATAGGTATAGAGGATCGTGGCGTAGAGGGCTGTACTGGGGTGCGTCCCGGAAAATTCCTGTACGGCGATCATACGGCCCAGGCCGTCATTGGTGCGCATGATGCGATGGCCGTTGGGGTCGATGCTGCTGATGCTCAACCCTGAATAGACAAGAGAAGAAACAATGTTTCCGGGTTGCGTTGTTGAGGTTAAGCGACCCAACAAGTCGTAACTGTGGGTGGTATACGCCCCCGGCGCGCCGATCCCCGGCAGGCTCTGGCTGGCCACCAAACCCTGGGCGTTGTAGGTCGTGGCGGTCACCAGCCCTACCGCGTTCTGGCTCAGCATGCGGCTCAGCCCATCGTAGGTGCCTGTGACTGTTCTGTACGCAGGGCTATCCGGGCCGAGCATGTCCAAGATCTGCATGCTCAAGCTATACGGCGCGGCCACCTGTCCATCCACCGGAGTCGGATAGCTGAAGGTCACGTTGGGGCTGCCAAAGCCCGGCGCGGTAGTGCTCAGCACCCGCCCCAAGCCGTCGTAGCTGGTGCTGCTGGTCCAACTGTTGGGGTCGGCGGCCGTCACCGGCAGGCCCAGGCTCAGCAAATAGGCTGTGCTGCTGGTCTGGCTGAGCGGGTTGGTGCTGCTGACCGGGTAGGTGTGCAGCGTGCTGTCATAGGACATTTGGCTGGACCGATAGCCGCTGCTTGGCGGGCTGCCCAGTGTCCCATAGTCCTCATAGGCGCGCGTCTCCACCAGATTGCCATAGGCGTCATACACAAAGCCGGCGTCCACCGTCTGGCTGCTGTTGCCCACCCGCGTCTGGCTCAGGGTCAGCAGGCCGCGGGTCAGCGCCGCGCCGCCGTCATACACCAGGCGCGTCTCGCCGCGCACGGCGTTGTTGGCGTCCCGCAGGGTCTGCGTCGCCAGCCGGTCCAGAATGTACACGGCCGGGTCGCTGTTCACCGCGTAGCTGAACTCCTGGCGGCGATACAGGCTGCCGCCCAGGTACTCGCTCTGCGAGAGCAGGTTGCCGGTGCCTGGGTGCCGCTGATAGACGGTCTTGTTGACCAGCGAAAGCCCGCCGGTCAGCAGCTCGAAGTTTTCGGTCTGCAGCAAATAGCGGTAATTCAGGCCCGCAAAGGGCGCCTGGCTGTTGTCGGTCACATAGGTGTGGCGGGTCCGGCGCAGCACCTCGCCATTGCTTGGGTTCTTCCAGTCGGTGGTCTGCGGGCGGCCCACGTCCAGCCCAGCCGTGCCAAAGAGGTGGGTGGTGTCCAGGATCTTGGTTTCGCCGTCCAGCTGGTAGCTGGTCTCGGTCACGCTGGGGTGGCCGATCAGCGCCCCGTGGTTGGGGTTGCCGCCCAGCCCGGCATAGACCGGTGTACCGTAGCTGTATTTCTGCACCGCGGCCAGCGCCACGCCGCTGTGGACTTGCGCTTCGATAACCCGGTAGTTGTACCAGGAGGCCGCCCCACGCCCGTCGTGCTGGTAGGTGTAGGTCAGTTGGCCGCCGTAGCCGTTGGCGATGCTGACCAGCCGCGGGTAGGTCCACACGTTTTGCCCGCCGCTCACCGCCCGGTTGGGTAGGTTCTCGTAGCCGAAGCTGACCGTCGCCGCCTCCGTGTAAGGGATGGTGACCCCGCCTTCCGTGTAACCCCCGCCGCTGACCCGCAGGCCGGTCAGCGTCAGCGTGCCGTTCAGGTTGGGCGCCGCTTCCGCCGCATAGTCGAGCTGATAGCGGCGCACCAGCGTCTCGTCATACAGGATCTGGATCTCAGCCAGCAGCTGCTCGTCCCATTGGTCCCAAATGCCGAAGTTCAGGGGGGCCGTGTCGCCCACCCCGCCGCGCCCGGCGGTCACAAAGCGCACTTCGTAGCCCGGCGCCTCGACCTCGGCGCCATGCAGCCCGCCGGAAAGCCAACCGGTGAAGCGGATGCTCTCCAGGTAGCTGGCCCGGTCAAAGGCCGGGATCTGCGCGGCCGCCGGCGGCTGCTCCTCGGCATAGCTGTATTCAATGAAGTTGCCGTGCACATCCACAATGCGGTCCACCCGCCAGCGGCTGGCGACCACATTGGTACCCACCCCGGCATAGCCCAGCGAGGTATACGGCGCGTCCGGCGTGGTGCACGGCGTGCCGGTCTGGCACTTGTAGCCATACATCAGGGTGCGCTGCTCGGCATCCTCATTCCAGCCCAGGCGGTAGCGTGTGCCGTCCGTGGCCACGATCTCCCACCACTCGCCGGTGGTGTTGGGCACCGCCCCGGCATTGCCCAGGGCGTGGTTGTGGCGCTCGATATACAGGAAAGACGCCCGTTCGGTGTAGTAGCGGTTGGGGTGGGCCGGGTCCTTCAACAGGTTGTGCTCTTCGCCATTGAAGGTCAGGGCAAATTTGTCCTGGTAGCCATAGCCGCTGGTGCTGGTGGTGATCTGGCGCACGATCTCCACCGCGTCAATGTTCCAACCCACGCCCACCCAGGGCGCCTGCACATCGCCCAGCACGCCGTCCACCGTCTTGCTGGAATAGCTCAGGCGAATGTCCGGCGCCAGGCCGCCGCGCCCGGCCGGCGTCCAGATCGGGATGCTGTACTGCGCCCCGCCAGTGAACAGCGCCGCATACGGCTGGTCAAACAGCAGCACGTTGGCACCGTTCTGCGGCAGGCTGTCGCCCAGGCCGCCGCCCCAGGTGGAGAAGTGGGCGGCTTCGACCGTGACGGTGTTGGCTTCGGGGTCCAGCGCCACGATCGGCTGCTTGACCCAAATATCCAAAGCTTCATCGTACAGGGCCACATACGGTTCCTGGCCAGCCGGCACGTCTTTCAGGTCCACCACGGAGGAGAAGTCGACCTCCAGAAAGACCGGCTGGGCAAAGGCCTCTTCCACGACCGCGCCGGGCTCCATCCGCTGGGTTTCGTCCCCCAGGCCCTCGGCCAGCCCGGGCGCGGCGCGCAGTTCGATCTGGAACTGCAGTTCCGGTCCCGGCCGGCCCTGCGGCAGACGGGTCACCTCCAGGATGGCGCTGTGCTCCAGGGCGCCTTCGGGCACATACACCGCCGCCAGGTCGGTCTCGGCCCAGCCGCCGCCCCGGCTGAGCGCCGCAATGTGGGTCTCATCCGTTTTGGCCGGCTGCCCGGTCCAAAAAGCCAGTTCGACCACGATCGGCTCTTGGTCGGGCAGCGCCAGCTCCACCGGATGCACCCAGATCTCGCCCTGGCTGCGCCCCGCACCCGGCGCGGCGGTGATGCGCAGGCTGTACTCAAATTCCAGCGTCTCACCGGCCGCCAGCTCGGCGATCGCAAAGCGCACGCTGTTCTGGCGCGGCGAATGCTCCACTTTGCCTTCGAGGAACTCCATCCCCGCCGCCAGCACATCCGTGTAGACCAGGTCGCGCAGCGCCTGGCTCTGGGTATTGGTGACCTGCACCTGCACGCGCAAGACGCCGTCGGCCGCCAGCACGCTGGGCTGCGCGCTGACCCGCAAGTCCACCGGGCCGCGGGCCTCCTGCCGGGCTGGGATGACCGTTTGGGGATACAGGCTGCCGTAGGCCGGCGCCTGCGGGATGTCTTGGTAGAGAGGGTAGCTGATCTCAGGGATCGCCAGCGGAGCGCTGGCCAGCGCCGGCGGTTGCGCGGCCTGCGCCCCGGTCATGCCAGCAGGCAGCGCCACGCCCGCCAGCAGCGACACGGCCAGCAGCCAGCGCAGGGGCCGGCTCCAGGGCTTGGGTTCCGATGGTTTGGCTGTTACTCGGGTCGCGTCAACCGTCATGCAATCCCCCTAAGGTCAAAACCCAGTATAAGTGCAAGAGGGGTTAATGCAAGAGATTATCGCCACAAATGCTTGACAAATAAGATGGGCGGCAGCCTAAAGGCTGCCGCCCATCCTCACTTTATAATTTCCAATCTCGCTTATCCGCCTGAACTGAGAATCTCTCCTATTGTTATCAGGAGGCTGCAAAAACCTAAAGTGCCAATTACAAGAAGGAAAAACCCAGACAGCTTATAGTTAACTTGTTTAGGGGGAGAGGTTTTTCTATAGTTGGGGAGTAATAAGAACATCTTCTCCCAGTCAATTAGTTTATTGAGTGGTCCCGGGGTTTGTCTCCGCAGAAAAAATTGTTGCATTCCCAACACAAGAGAATAGGACGAAATAAAACCCAGCACAACTAAAGCGAAAATCTGCTTATTCATTTTGCTTTGCTAATGGCCGATAGCCATTCGTATCCACTGTTGTCCAAAAAACCGATCAGGCAGCTTGAGGTGGACATATCTGTAACAGTAATCCTCCTCAATACAGCATACTTCATGGAGATTAAGTTACTGGCACTCTTATTCATTTTAGCCAAATTACTTCAACATCTTCTCCTGGAAGGAGAATAAACTGTCTTCAGGGATGTATCCATCTTGTCGCACTATAGTTGAAAAATCGGCAATATTTAGAGGAAAGACGAGTAAAGTTCCTCGATCACTATACTGTATATCGGTAAGCCAAGCCCCAATCCACACCCCAGCGACCACTGAGTTCACCTCACTCACAGGAGTATACGGGGCAAATAGGTAGAGCTTGTCCCAGGAGATTTCATTTACTTCAGAAAGGTCAATACTCTCAAGCTGACCATCTTTATACAACTCAATTTGTTGAAGAAGCAGCTTCTCATAAGCTTGTCCTTGCCGTTCGGTTATCACAAAGGCAAGGCAGAGCAGCAAAGAAAACCTGCCAAATAACACACAGAAAAATCAGAATATGCCTCATACAACTACTTACCCTCCTGACCGTCTTGATTAGTTAACCTTCTCACCTTAAATAAAACTAGTATCAACAAGCAGAAGGGTGTTATCCCAAAATACCAAACAAACGGTTCTGTAAAAATTGTTAGGCTCATCCAAAACATAACTGCACAACCAACAATGACAAAATAGAATAGCCCTATAATTGCTCCGAGGTGGGAGAACCGTAACGAAGAACTTCTGTTTTTGTCATATAGCAAGGTCGCTACCAGCAAGGAAATCCCCGAAAGAAAAAGGAAACCAACAGGCCATGCAGTCAGAAATGCTTGCTCAAGCTTCAATTGAAACTCAGATGAGATATAGCTTATATGCGCAGCACCTGTGGCCCAAACCGATAGACCAATAAGAGTACTAAGAATTCGCCAAGAAATTGAATCTAACATCACCAAACCTCTAGCGCATTAGATACATCTCGGTTCGTCGAGGAGCAAATGGCGACAAACCATAACCGGACCATATTTTTCCTTAAGCCATCCTATCAAGGAGTTAGTTCATGACGTGTTTTGGTCGCCATACAACCATGAACTTAGTCAGCGGCCGGCTCCAGGGCTTGGGTTCCGATAGTTTGGCTGCTACTCGGGTCGCGTCAACCGTCATGCATTCCCCCTAAGGTCAAAACCCAGTATAAGTGCAACAAGGGTTAATGCAAGAGCTTATCGCCACAAATGCTTGACAAAAAAGACGGGCGGCAGCCTAAAGGCTGCCGCCCTTGGATGGTTGCTTTTACACTGGCAGGATGAAGACCTGGCATCCGCAAGCACCGCTGGCTCTGGCCGTAAAACTTCTTCGCGGCGCAGCCGCTTGCTCAGAATGACAGACAGTGTAGAGGGCGAGGCATGCCTCGCCCCTACGGTCGCTCTGAGCAGGCAAAGAGCTTACGGCCGCCGCTGTCTCAGAGTGACACGGGATGCATCACGTCGTGATGCCGGTGATCTTGCCGTGGGCCTTGTTGTTGGCTACCAGCAGCGAGAACTCACCGACCACTTCGCCCTTCAAGCTGTCGCCGGAGCGGGCCAGCTCTTTCAGCTCAAAGCCGCGCAGGCTGTAGAAGCCGACTTTGCCGCTCTCCAGCACATAAGCGGTGTGGGCCGGGCACCAGCGGTCCATCACCAGCTCCATCTCGCCGTACTGGGTGATCACGCGTTCGATGGCGCTCATGCCGAACTTGCTCTCGTCCTGGCTGACGCGCACATAGCTGCTGTTGTCCAGCAGGCCGCGCAGGTCGTTGGCCACGCGCGGGTTCATCACCAGCAGGTCCGGGTGCCCGCCATCCATGATGATCTCTTCCATCAGCGTGTCCACATCCGCCTTGCTGATCGGCCCGTCGGCCGGCTGCACGTTGTCCGTGATGAAGGTGCCTAGCCCGCCCAGGCTGCGCGGCTGGCCGGCCGCCCCGGCAGAACGCACTCCGTGAAAGGCGGCCCGCTCCACCAGGCGCAGCAGGTGCGGCACGGCCTTGTTGGCTTGGTACATGAACTCGTCATCAATGCCGTGCTGCGTGATGGCCTGCAGCGTGCCGGAGACCTGCACCGCCTTCTGGAAGATGCTGGTGTAATTGTAAGGCGCCTGGATGTCGGTCAGCGGGCCGAAGTCGGCGTCGTCACCCTCGAGCCGCGCCATGCCGACGATCTGGATCGGCGCATTGGCGGCGTGCTGGGCGTTGGTGCCGCCATAGGCCCGCGAGTACACTTCGATCAGGTTGGTCTGCGGGTTGGCGGACTTGACCACCAGGTACTCCGCGCCGATCAGGATCACGTGGCCGTCCTGAAACACCGAAGCGTCCGCCACCACGAAGCTGGTGTCGCCCACCGCGATCGGGTCGCCGTTGTTGGCAGTGGTCTCCAGTGGGTCCAACTCGTCCTCCAGCAGTTCCAGCTTGTAGCCGTTCAGCTTGAGGTTGAACTTGCTGCGCGCCCCGTCCAGCCCCAGGCGTGAGAGCAGCGGCGTGTCGCGCGGGTCCACCATCTGGATCACATCGCTGATCAGGCGCGCCTGCGTGGTCAGATCAGAGTGTGTGGTTTTGGGTGCATCGTATGTCGTCATTCCCCCTCCTTACGTTTCTTAAATCGAAAATCAACAGCCAACAATGCCTAGTACACCTCCAGCCCGCGGGCCCGGAAGCGCCGCTTGATCTCCAGCAGGCCGGCCAGGTCGCCGGCGCGCAGCTCGGCCACCTGCGCCTCGTACTCGGCGCGCAGGTCGGGGGCCGGCGGCAGGCCGCCGCCACCCGGCTGCACGATGTGGCTGGCCCGCGGCGCCGGCCGGCCCTCAGCCGGCGCTTCGTCACCGGCCAGCCGCAGCTTCAGCTCGCGCAGCTCATCCTCCAGCCGGCCCAGGCGGCGGTCTTTGGCGCTCTGCCAGCGCCGCTCGATGGCGTCTTCGATCTGCCGCTCCAGACGCTCAAGCTCGTCCGCACTACGGCCGCGTGAAGCCGGCTGGCGCGGCCCTTCCGGCAAAACCCCCGCCAAACCAATCTCCCCTGCAAGCTGTTTCTCAGAAACTGGCTCGTCGTGCTCCCCCAAAATGCCGCCGCTCTCCTCGTGGTCGTTCATGTCTGGCCCCTCCTCGGGCAGGCCTACATATAGCAGGCTGTCAAAAAGCTGGGTGAAAACCGGCGCGACTATCAAGCAACTGACCGTTATTTTCATCAGCGCAACAAAAATCTCTCTGCTAGGATTGCGCTGGGAGCAAGTTATGGCAGACAAAGCCTCGAAGACCAAACCAGCGCCCAAAAAGAAGGCCGCCCCCGCCCCCAAAGAAAAGCGAGAGACGGTGGCGCAGCGCGCCACGCGCATGCTATGAGTGACAACCTGATCCCCGCCCTGGTCATCCCGTCCATTTCTGTGTTTTTGTGCCTGCTGATCGGCGTGCGCCTGGGAGAAAAGACCTACCCCGACGCCGCAGACGGGCGCGCCTGGTGGCACTACCGGCTGTGGTGGCTGCTGACCGCCGCCGGGGCCCTGGTGGGCCTGTTGGCCATCGCCCTGCTGGCCCTGGGCGTAAACAACTTGTGGCTGCACCTCTTTCTGAGCACCGGCGGTTCCATTTTCGTGCTGGTGGCGCTGTGGGGCTTGCTCTCTTACCTGCTATACGTCTACAGTGGCCGCCATCGCCTGGGCACCGTCCTGGCGGTGATGTACGCCGCCATGATCCTCAGCGTGCTCTACATCACCTTCTGGTTGGGTCCGGTGAGTGTACGCCTGGACGCCTGGGGAACGGCCATCAATTTCGAAAACACGCTGGCCCCGAATGTGCTCCTGATCTACTCTCTGAGTCTGGCGCTGCTGCTCGGCTTGCCGCCCTTCCTGGCCGCGGCTGGCTTCTTTGTCCTGTCTCTGCGAGTCAAGGAACACAGCCCCAAGCTGCGCGCCCGGGTTGTCTCGCTGGGCCTTATGTTCCTGTTCGGGGTGGCGTACATTCTGCCGGTGCTCTTTCTGCCCTTTAATATCCAGACCGATACACCACTTTGGCAGTTTGGCACGCGTCTTTTAGGCCAGCTGGCCCTGCTGGCCATCTATTGGGCTTATTTCCCGCCCGTCTTCCTGCAAAAAGCCTTCAAGATCGACCCTCTCGTATAAAAAGCCCCGGCATTGTCTGACAATGCCGGGGCTTTTTACTTTATCCCTCGCGCAGGGCCAAGTCGGGGTCGGCCGTCACGGCCGGCTCGCCGCCCAGCGCCGGGTTGAAGCCCTGCCCGCCCTGGGCCGGGCGTGGCGCAGTTGCGGCAGGCGCCAGGCCTGCCATGGCCAGCAGCCGGGCCTTCTCGATCTCCAGCTCCACCGCGGCCAGCTGCTCGGCGGCGGCCTGGCGCAGCACCTCGTGCGGGTCGCTCTCGCCGATCTGCTCCAGCGCCCGTTGGCGGCTGTAGCCCAGGTCGCGCACTGCCATGCTGGCGGCATTGATGCGCGCCATGCGGTCGGTAGGCACGTCGGCGGTCAGCTCCACGTCCACCGCCAGGCCGGCCAGCTCACCCGGCTGAATGCGGATCGGCTCCCCGCGCCCGCGCCGCCCGTCACGGCCTTCCAACGGCTGGCCGCTGTGCTGCAGCCAGGCCAGCATCAAGCCAAACACCTCGCCCAGTGCCTCCTCGGCCAGCTCCTTGTAAGGGGCCAGGGTCTTCATGCCACTTTGGGTTGCCAGGTTGAGCGTGGCATAACCCGTGCCGCTGGGATAGTCGCCGCTTTGCAGCACGCGCGGCACGGTGCTTTTGCTGATGCGCTCTGCGGCGCGCTGGGCCATCGCCGCCAGGCCCTGGTCCATGCCCGGCGGCTGCAGCGCGTCCAGCTTGTGGCCGGGCGGCACATAGGCCGGGCGGCCGGGCTCGCCGTAGTCCACATCCACCCCATCGCTGGGGCCTTCGATCTTCATGCGCGGCGCGGCGGCGTAAGCGATCACTTCCGAGGTCAGCAGGGTCTCGACGATATTCTGGGTCTCCCACTGGCCTGACGTATAAACAGAGTACAGCAGCGGAATGCGCTGCGGCCCGCCGCTCTCGGCCAGCGTGGTGCCGCCCACCTTGGCAGCCCAGGGCAAGAAGCCCAGGCCGTGCGGCTCGCGCAAGATCTCGACCGCGTCCGCCTCGGTCCCGCCGCCGGGGGCGGCCAGCCCCAGGCCGCCGGCTTGCGGCACAGCCCACACGGCGCGCTGCTCCAGGTCCATGTAGTCGTACAGCGTGCAGTGCGTCAGCTGGGCCGGTTTGTTCCCGCCGCGGCCGCGCTTAGGCGCCGCGGCCAGCGCTTTGGCCCGCACCCCCCAAAAGTCCGCCACGTCCTGCATGCGCAGCACGGTCTTCATCAGCACCGCCTCGGGCATCCAGTCGGAATAGCGCACGTGCACCTGCTGCGGGTTGCGCACCAGGATGGCGAAGGGGCCGAAGCGGGCTGCGGCGCGGCCGCGGGCGGTCCCGCGGCGCCCGCCCAGCAGGCCCGCCGCGCCCTGCTGCTCCGGCAAATAGACCACCTGGGCCACCACCTCATCGTAGAGCAGCGCGCTCAGCACCACATCACGCAGCACGCCGGCCTGCCGGCGGCGGCCGGCGTTGCGGAAATGCCAGGCCAGGGCGCGCTCAATCTGCTCGGCGCGGGTGCGCGCCGCCGGCCCGGCGCCCAGCGGCTGCACGCTGAGCTGCGGCGCCACCGAGCTGAGCAGGCGCGTGCCGGCCCGCACGGCATCGTGCGGGTCGCTGCTGACCACCTTGTGGATCCACTTCAGCCCGGCCACATTGGGCGGCAGGCTCCATTGGTTGCGCCACATGGCGTCCATGGCGCTTAACATCCGGTCGCGCTCGGCGTCGGCGGCCACCATCTCTTCGGCCAGGTTCTGGAAATGAAACAGGCTTTGCATGCATCCCCCTTTATTATGGAAAGAACCTGCATTAATGCACGAACAGGGCCAGCCATCCCAGGCTGGCCCTGTTCGTCAAGCCATTACGGAAACCAGCCGACTAACCTTGTCTGCAAGGTTGTATTTTTAACAATGAGCTTGAAAACCCTTCGCTTCGCTCAGGGTGACACGCTGGGAGATGGGGATTGGCCTTCCTTCGTGTACTTGGCAGCCTCGCCCTATTCCCGCACATCACGCGGGTAGGTGGCCTTGGCCGCCTCGGCACGGGCGGGGTCGATCTCCACCGTCACGAAGGGCTGCTCGGCGCTGGTGACCGCCAGCAGCTCGCCATCCGGGTCGGTGACCCAGCCGGCCCCGCCCCAGTCAAAGCCCACGCATGTGCCGCTGCGGTTGGAGGACAGACAATACGCCCCAGCCATCACGCCCATCACCCGGCCGGCGGCCAGCCACTTGTCCACACTGCGGCTCTCCGTGGCGCGCGGGTTGACCAGCAGGTGGACGCCCTGCCGGGCGTAGCCGCGGGCGTGTTCGCCAAACCACAGGTCGGAGCAGATCATGAAGCCCACCTTCAGCTCGCCCGCCGGGGCGGCCTCAAAGCGCGGCTGGGCATTGCGCCCATACCAGCTGCCCTCCCAGAAGCCGGGCTCGTCCGGCAGGTAGTACTTGCGGTGGGCAAAGTTCGCCTCGCCGCTGTGCCACACGAAGCCGTCATTGTAGCGCCCGCCGTCCTGGGTCACCGCCTGGCTGCCCAGCACCAACGGCGCGCCCAGCGCCCCCAGGCGCGGCAGCCACTCAGCGTGGGCCTCGGCGCTGGCCTGCCACAGCGCCGGGTCCGGCTGCTTCTCGTAGAACATCCAGGGGTGAAAGGGCATCTCCGGCAGCAGCACCAGGTCGCTGCCCTCGGCGGCCACATGGGCGGCCAGCGCCTCAAAGGCAGCTTCCATCTCAGCGGCGGCATCGGGAAATTGGATCACGGTAACTTTCATGGCGTCATTCTACTCAATAAGCGTCTTACAAGCCTGTAAGGCGCGCAAGAGCCGCACGTATAATGTAGGACACACTGGATACAAGGGAGGCGCCATGCCGGAGAAACAGGGACATCTGCAAGACTACACGCTTTTCAACGCCCTGCTGGAAGGCGTGCAGATCATCAGCTTTGACTGGAAATATCTATTTGTGAATGACACCGTGCTCAAGCACGCCCGCAAGTCCTGGGAAGAGCTGCTGGGACGCACCATGATGGAGGCCTACCCAGGCATCGAAAACACCGAGATGTTCGCCACCCTGCAAGAGGTAATGAAGTCTCGCCAACCCGCCCGCATGGAAAACGAATTCACCTACCCGGACGGCGGGCAGGGTTGGTTCGAGCTGAGCATCCAACCCTGGGAAGACGGCATCTTGATCCTCTCGATGGACATCACCGCCGCGCAGCAAAAGACCGCCTAAGCTATCTTCCACCGAGCCGCGCTTCCGTTATATCTTTTCTCCTGGGCGCAATATCCAGGCACTAGGGTGTTTTTCCATGCCGATACGCGGGTAATAGTCAGCAGCCGCCGGCGCCGCCAGCAGCACCAGCATGGCGCCCGGCTCCAGTGCCGCCTGGGTCTGGCGGATCAGCTCTTTGCCGATCCCCAGACGCTGGTGGCTGTCGGCCACGGTCAGATCCGCCAGATAACAGCAATAAGCCCAGTCGGTCAGCGAACGCGCCAGGCCCACCAGCCTGGCCCCGTCCCAGGCGCTCACCGTCAGGTCGGCCTCATCCAGCATGCGCTGCATGCGTTGCGGCTCTGCCACCGGCCGGCGCTCTCCCAGGCTGGAAGCCCGGTACACGCCGATGAAGGCCTCCAAATCCAGCGGCAGATTGATCTTATATTCGATCGGCATCTCAGTGTCTCTTTCTCAGCCCAAAGTGAGGGTAGGTCAGCAGGCCATAACCCCCTGGGCGTTTTTGCGTTTTAACTACTAGCTGCAACAGCATATCGCAGGCCTTGCAGCTGCGTCAATGCGGCTGCAAAAGGCCGCTGGAACCCGGAGGTTCTATGCAAATCTTTAAGTTCCACATATTGCTTTTTGGGCGCGAGGATATAAAATAGTAGCCATGAAAGCAGGACAGGGCACCGCTCTGCCATGGATGCGTTAGCTACCCCAGCGCGCACCCACCAACGGCTGAGAACTGTAAAGGGCGACAAAAGGGTCGCTGTTTACAGTTTTTTTGTTGCCTGCTGGTCAAAATAAGGAGAAAGAATGAAGAAAACCCGTATCTTGTTTGCTCTGATGGTTGGCGCGGCGCTGCTGCTCTCCGCCTGCGCCGGGGGGCCTGCTGGCCCCGCCGAGCAAAAGAACGACAGCCTGACCGTGCTGGAGTGGTCTGGCTACGAATCTGAGACCTACTGGGGTCCCTTTGCTGAGAAATACCCGGACATTCAGCCGGACTACGCCTTCTTCAGCGAAGACGCCGAGGCCCTGGCCAAAGCCCAGAGCGGTTTTTACTTTGACGTGGTGCACCCCTGCGGCAGCTGGTGGGGGCTCTACGTGGAGGCCGGCCTGGTACAGCCTCTGGACATCTCGCGCCTATCCAACTTCGACAAGCTCTTCCCCGAGCTGACCCAGCACGGCGTGATCAACGGCCAACAGTATTTCATCCCCTGGGACTGGGCTTTCGAATCGATCACGGTGCGTACCGACCTGGTGGATGAAGTGCCCACCTCCTGGGCCGACCTGTGGGATCCGCAGTACGCGGGCCAGATCTCCATCTTCGACTCGGGCGAGTCCACTTTCTACACCGCCGCCCTGGCTCTGGGTCTGGACCCTTACAACACCACCCCCGAGCAGGACGAGCAGATCAAGCAGAAGCTCATCGAGCTGAAACCCAACCTGCTCACCTACTGGTCGGACTACACCGAGATCATCCAGTTGCTCTCCACGGGTGACGTCGCCGTGGGCGCCAACACCTGGAACGATGCCTGGTCCACCCTGGCCGAAGAAGGCTATGAGATCGAGTACATCGACCCGCTTGAAGGTCGCATCAGCTACGCTTGCGGCTTCGGCATCTCGGCCAACAGTGAGAACGTCGACCTGGCCTACGATTACATCAACGCCCTAATCGACACCGAGTCGAACGCCAACATGGCCAACGACTTCTACTACGGCGCCGCCAACCGTGACTCGGTCGCCTTGCTGGACCCGGCCCTGGTGGCCAAATTCGGCTACGACGATCTCTCCATCCTGGATCAGACCAACTTCCAGCACCCGCTCACCCAGGAGCAGCGCGAGAAGATGACGCGCATCTGGAACGAAGTTAAGTCCGAGCAGTAAGCAGCCAATCCCCAGGGCCGGCGGGTTTCCGCCGGCCCTGACAGGCATTATGGAAAACAAACGCCGCCTCATCGTCCTCATAGCGCCGCCCGCCATCGTGCTGGCGATTTTCTTCTTGGCGCCCCTGGTGATCATGCTGCTATACAGCTTCAAGGACAGCACCTTTGGCCCCATGCTGCCGCTGAGCGTGAAGCACTACATGATTTTCCTGCAAACGCCGTCTTTCTTTCGGCTTCTGCTGGATTCCAGCAAGCTCTCATTCCTCACCGCGGCGCTCTCCATCCTGATGGCGTTTCCGGTGGCCTACTTCCTGGTCTTTTACACCGGCGCGCGGCGGATCATTCTGCTCACCTTGCTCATCCTGCCCGCCTGGACCAGCTTCTTGCTGCGCGTGCTGGCCTGGAAGGTGATCCTCGGCTCCAACGGCCTGCTCAACCAGCTGCTCATCTCAGTCGGCCTGATCAGCGAGGGCGCCCCCATCCTGCTCTACAGCCAGTCAGCCGTGCTAATCACGCTGGTCTACGTCTGGATCCCCTTCGCCGCCCTGCCGCTCTTCGCCGCCATGGAGCGCATTGACCCCCGCCTGCACGAGGCCGCCCAGGACCTGGGCGCCTCGCCCGCACAGACCTTCTGGCGCGTTACCCTGCCCCTTACCCTGCCCGGCATGGCCTCAGCCTTCTTCTTCGTCTTCATCCCCACCCTGGGCGAGTGGGTCACGCCCACCTTGGTGGGCGGGGTCAGCGGCATCATGTACGGCAACCTGATCCAGGACCAGTTTGCCCGCGCCCTCAACTGGCCGCTAGGCGCCTTGCTCAGCGTGGTCTTGCTGGTGCTGGTGGCCGCCTTCAGCTACGTCTTCAACCGCTTCATCCCGATCACTGAAGTGCCGGTGTCGACCTGATGAAGCGCAACTTCGGAAAATGGCTGGGCTGGGCTTACTATCTGCTGCTGTTGCTCTTTTTGCAGCTGCCCATCCTCTTGCTGATCGTGTTCTCCTTCAATGATTCCGTGCTGCTGACCTTCCCGCTCAAAGGCTTCACCCTCGAGTGGTACCGCCAACTGCTGGGAGCGCGTGAGCTGCTCAATGCCGCCCGCAACAGCCTGGTGATCGGCCTGATCTCCTCGGGCGTGGCGACCGCCCTGGGCACCATGGCGGGCATCGCCATTTCGCGCTACAACTTCCCTGGCCGGGAGATCTTCCTCAACATTGCCACCCTGCCCCTGGTCATTCCTTATGTGGTGCTGGGCGTCGCCATGCTGATCTTGTTCCAGGCGCTTAACATTGGCCTTAGCCTGTGGACCATCACCATCGGCCACGCCGTGATCAACATCCCCTATGTGATGCTGATCGTTTCGGCGCGCCTCTCTGGCTTCGCCAATAACCTGGAAGAAGCCGCCATGGATCTGGGCGCTACCTATTGGGGCACCCTGATGCGCATCACCCTGCCCATCTCGGCTCCGGCCTTGGTGGCCGCTTTCTTATCCTCCTTCACCTTGTCTTTCGATGAGTTCTCGCTGGCCTTCTTCCTGGCCGGCACAGACAACACCTTGCCCGTCTACCTCTACTCGCAACTGCGGTTCCCCAACCGTCTACCGCTGGCCATCACCACGGCCGCTGTGGTCATTCTGGTCTCAGCAGTCATCTTGCTGGTCTCCGAGTGGCTGCGCAAAGTGGGCACGGAACGCAAAATTCGGCGGGGCGGCTAAAATATCATCCCTCAGGAGCGCTAACCTACAAGAATGAAACCCTACGCTGTTGAACTCAAGCAAGTAAGCAAAGTCTTCTCCGGCTTGTTGCGCGGTGAAAAGAACATGGCCGCGGTCAATAATGTGGATCTGCAAATTCGCCAGGGCGAGTTCTTTACTCTGCTTGGCCCCAGCGGCTGTGGCAAAACCACCACCTTGCGCATCATCGCCGGTTTTGAGTTCCCCAGCAGCGGCGAGGTGTACCTGAACGGCGAGCTTTCCAACAACCTGCCGCCCTACAAACGTCCGGTCAACACCGTCTTCCAGAACTATGCGCTTTTTCCCCACCTCACCGTAGCGCAGAATGTGGCCTTCGGCCTGACCATTAAGCGCGTACCCGGCCCCGAGCGCGATGCCCGCGTGCGCGAAGCCTTGGAACTGATCCGCCTGGGCGACCTGGGCGGCCGCTACCCCAACCAGCTCTCCGGCGGGCAGCAGCAGCGCGTGGCCCTGGCCCGCGCCCTGGTCAACCGCCCGGCGGTGCTGCTGCTGGACGAACCCCTGGGCGCCCTGGACCTGAAACTGCGCGAACAGATGCAGCATGAGCTCAAGCAGCTCCAAAAGCGGGTGGGCATCACCTTCATTTATGTCACCCATGACCAGGAAGAAGCCCTGACGATGAGCGACCGCATCGCCGTGATGAGCGAAGGCCGTGTACAGCAACTGGGCACGCCTGAGGATATTTACAACTACCCCGCCAACCACTTTGTGGCTGACTTCATTGGCGACACCAACTTCATCGAGGGCCAGGTGGTTTCGCTGCATGAGAAGCACACTGTGCTGCAGGTGGGTCGTGAACAGGTCATCGCCGGCCCCAGCAAGGTGCGCCTGGCCCCCGGCGACAAGGTCACCATGGTCATCCGCCCCGAGAAGCTCAACATCACCCACGACAAAGGCGAAGCGCAGCCGCAGGAAGCGCCGCTTAGCAACGGCAACAGCCCCAACCGCGCCCTGATGAACGCCAAAGTCACCGACGAGGTCTTCGTCGGCACGGACAACCGCGTGTATGTGGCACTCAAGAGCGGGCCGGAGCTGGCCGTGCTGGTGCGCAATATGGACATCGACTTCAAGCCGGGCGACAAGGTTCGCCTGACCTACGACCCGGCGGACAGCCGCCTGCTGCCGGCCGCCCAGCTGGGCACGCTGGAAGAGGGCGGCAACGGGGACACTTCCGCCTAGTTTACGGCCCACGCGGCCTGTGCTCGTGCTACACAATAAAAAAGCCGCACCCGTTGGGTGCGGCTTTTTGCTTATTTGTTTCAGCTGCGACTATTCTTCTCGCAAGTAGAGCACAGGCTCATAGCTGGCTTCGCTGCCAGTGGGTGTGTAAATAGCCACACATTCGTAGAAGCCGTCCAAGTTCAACGTACACACCGTCTCAAGCATCTCGTGTGTACCATCTGGCAAGATGTAGAAGATGGTGTACGGCTCCGCACTGGTGAAGATTACCGTAAGGCTTGGGGTTCCCAAGTCCATGGGGATGCTGAGCTGCACCGCACCCGTGCCCTGAGGATCCTCGAAGGCCACACCATAGGCCTCATCATGGTCCGCAAAGGGCAACTCGGTCACAAGGATACGGCTGGCATCAATGCTACCGTCATGCGCCAGCAGGACGCCATTCAAATCCCAGAAGATATTGCTACCCGTCACGGGGATGAAGAAGCCGCCAGTCGCACCAGGCGAGCTAGGTACCTCAGGTTTCTCGATCGTGTCATCGTGGATGCTTGGGAAACGGTCACAGACATCGCCCTTGCCGTCGCCATCCTTGTCAGCCTGCTTCGGGTTGGCAATCGTCGGGCAGTTGTCCTCATGATCCGCCACGCCGTCACTGTCCGTGTCACTGTTCCCATTTGCAACCGTCAAGAACGGGCTGGTGATGACATTGCCACTAACCGTGTCGCAACCAGCAGTACCGGGGCCGGTGGAGCAGCCCCAGAAGTTGTTGGTGGCATCCACCGAGCCGACTGCATCGCTGTAGACACCTTCACCATTGCCAATGATGTTGTTGTAGTTGGCAATCGTATCTGACTGATTGGTCAAGATGCCATAATCGTGTCCAGAGATACTGGAGTTGGTCACGGTCACAGATGTATTGCCATCCACACTGCCGTAGACATAGACGCCTATCTCGCTGTTAGAAATTTTTGCATTGGTAATGGCAGCAGAGGCGCCAGTCGAATCACCAAAAATGATGATGCTGTACTGGCTGTTGCTGATCTGATCGCCGTCTAGCGTTACATCAGCATCATAAACATACAGCGCCGATTGATTGCCATCCAGTACGTTATTGCTTAGATTAGCTTCAACACCGGGATAGATCAGAATGCCACTGGATGTCCATGTAGGACCTGTGTAGTAGTTACCGGTAACTGTGTTGCCGCTAATCTGAGCGGTACTGTTGCCCGTCCCAACCTGAATGCCATTTTGAGCGATTACGCTGGTGGGGCCTTCACCGTGCACTTGATTGTCGGTAATGGTGATATCCAGATCGGAGCCAGAAATCACAATGCCCGCTTTTTGATAGTCTTGGATCACGTTGTTATCAATCACAATCACGCGGTCGGTGCCATCATCGTTGTAAACATAGATGCCAAGGCCATGCTGGCTGCCGGAGAAGCTAGCATCCATCACATTTTGGATGGTGTTGTTGATGATAGCGCCACCAGCATTTTTATAGCCCACACCAATAAACCGGTAATTGGCATTGCCTTTCTTGTCGCCGTCAATCGTAAAGCCATCGATGACCACATTATCGGCATCGTGCACGTAAATGACCGGTTTGTTTGTGCTGCCTGGCGAAGCAAAACTTTCCACCAAAACCGCAGGGGATTTAATAATTGCTCCCGAGCTGCCTTTGAGGGTCAGGTTCTTGTTGATCACAACCTGCTCAGTAAAGACACCCGCTTCAACATGCACGGTGGCTCCAACTGGAGCATTGTCCACGGCAGACTGAATAGGTGTGGCGCTGACATGGCAGACACCACCAGCATAACCGGCAGGCGCGACCCAGGTGGAGCAGTCAGCCTGGTAAGCAACCACCTGAGTCGAGTCTAGCGGATCCTCAAACCAGGGATCTGGAGCACTCAGAAGCTCCTCAGCCTCGACAGAAGCCAGATTGACAGGCTGGCCTTCGTCATTCACGAGTACAGATGCCGTTTCAGCCAGAACAACAATTGCGTCTGCCACGGTCTCTTCATTTTCTACCTGCTCTGTCTGATTTTCTTCTGGCAGAGTAGTTTCAGGAGTTACTTCATCTCCAGGTTCTTCTCCGTTTGCGTATGCCACACCAGGGACAGCCAAAGCGATGGATGCCACCAGTGCAAACACAGTAAAAATGCGGAAAAGCAGAAATTGCTGTCGTACCATATTTTCTCCCTTTGATCCCTTTGGGAAGCTGGCCTAAATTCCCCAGTTCGTCCCCAAGCTGGATACTTACAGAATTGCAAGCTTAATATACTATTAGTATACAGAAACGTCAACCGGTTAAAAAATAGGGGCTAGTCCTGTATGGCCAATGGCAGCGTTTGTACTTCAACGGGCAAGGACATTAAAGGGAGAAACACCCATCCAATTTCAGGCTCAACATCCAAAGTTTGAACCAAAAGCCATTCATGATCCTGACTGGCCCCCAGAACCAAAACTTCGACCCCGGGTTGCAGGATTGTCCAAAACGTGTAATTCACTCCTGGGCCTTGGCGTAAGTTCACACCGCCAGAATGAGACACATGCGCGTAAATAATCAGCGGGGTTTCAGTTGCCACAGCTACAGAAGTGGCTTTGGTTCCCGTAACGGGAATGACCTGGCTGAGTTCGAAAGAGGTTGGGGACGGTGTCAAAGTACTCCCCCGCAGGAGGATCATTTCTTCTTCTACCTGGGCCCGCATCTCCGACGTACCTTCCAGGCCCTGCAAAACCAAGCTCGACTCCGCCCCACCAACAAAGCCGAGAAGAATATCGATCACTCTGTCCATATACACAGTTTCCAAGCGCTTTAGCTCACCTAGACAACTTGGCACGACCAACTCTTCCACTCCGCGACGAATACTTTGCATCTCCCGGATCTGATTGCTGATCTCTACCCGGGGAACATTGATTGCCAGCTGTCTGACATCATCAAATTCACGTAAAGAAGAATCCAAGCGCCAATAGGCTGCAGGCAGATTTCCCGGCCCACAAATGATCTCCGCCTCTGGGAAAATTCTGGCAGCGGCCTCCCAATAGATGCCAGCAAAGAACCCTAACACAATACACAAAATGCCCAAAAAAGCCCGAGCCCAGAAGGATTTTTTCATTCAATACCCACTCTCCTCGGGTATTATACGGCAAGTATATTATCGATACCAATGCCTCCCTTCTTTTTCTATATAATCTTCTTTTAGTTGATGTTTTCGCCAATTAATTGGGGAAACCGAAGGGGTTTAGTATCCGCTGGGCTGAAAGTACCCAGCCCATCTGTAAGGCACCCCAATCAATGAACCAATTACCAGACCTATCCACTTGGCTGGAGGAGCAGTATCTTCTCTGGCAACAAGCCCAAGGCAAACGCACCACGCTGGCCCAATTTGCCAAATATTTGGGCATCTCTGGGCCGCTGCTAAGCCATTACATGAATGGCATTCGCAAACCCAGCGAAGAAAACATGAAAAAACTAGCCCAACATCTTAGCGCGGATATTTATGATATTCTTGGCCTCCAAAAACCCGACGCCAAGTTGCAGTTTATCTCGCGTAACTGGAACCGGTTGTCTGTACAGCAGCAACAAAGCCTGATAGAGGGAATGGAGAGATATCTTGAAAAGCAAAAGGGGCAAGAGAGAAAAAAATAAAGCCAAGCCTGACCTCAAAATGTTGCAATCCAATTGGGATAAGCTAAGTAAAGCCCAACGGTGGAATCTATTCTTGCGTTCCTGGTGGGCTGCCCTGCTGAAACCAATAAGTAAAAAAGACCCCTAAAGGGTCTTTTTTTATTGGCTCTCTTCCGCCAGTTGCTGGCGTTTCTTCGCCACGCGGTAACGCTCATTCATGTCCAGAATGCGCTTGCGGATGCGCAAGCTCTGGGGGGTCACTTCCAGCAGCTCGTCCTCGCCCAGGTATTCGATCGCTTCGTCCAGGCTCATCACACGCGGCGGGCTGAGGCGCTGCTCGATCTCGCCCTTGGTGTCGGCGCGCATGCCGGTCAGCTTCTTGGTCTTGCACACGTTGACTTCCATGTCCATGTCGCGCGGCTGCTCACCCACCACCATGCCGGCATACACCGGCGTACCCGCCGGAATGAACAGCACGCCGCGTTCTTCAGCGGCGCGCAGGCCGTAGGTGCTGGCTACGCCGTTCTCGAAGGCGATCAGCGAACCGCGCGCCCGCGAGGTGATCGTCCCCGCCATGGGCATGTAACCGTGGAAGATGGTGTTGAGGATGCCGGTGCCGCGGGTCGCGGTCAGGAACTGCTGGCGGAAGCCCAGCAGGCCGCGCGTCGGCGCAATATAGTGCAGCTGCACTGTGCCGCTGCTGGTTTCGTTCATCTCCTGCATCTCGCCGCGGCGGCGGCCCATCATCTCCACCACCGAGCCAGAGGTTTCCTGGCTGGTCTCAATATGCACTTCCTCAAAAGGTTCCAGGGTGTTGCCCTCGGCGTCCTTCTTCAAGATCACTTCCGGGCGGCCCAGTTGGAACTCATAGCCTTCCCGGCGCATGGTTTCCACCAGGATCGCCAGATGCAGCTCGCCGCGGCCGGAAACCACAAAAGTATCGGCGCTGTCTGTGTCTTCCACGCGCAGCGAGAGGTTGCTGCGCAACTCGTTCAGCAAGCGCTCGCGCAGTTTGCGGCTGGTGCCCCAGGTGCCTTCTTTGCCGGAGAACGGCGAAGTGTTCACGCCCAGGGTCATGCGCACCGTGGGTTCTTCCACGCGGATGCCGGGCAGCGCCACCGGGTTCTCCGGGTCGGCCAGCGTCTCGCCGATCGCCACATGTTCCATGCCGGCCACGGCCACAATGTCGCCGGCGCTGGCCTCGGCCACCTCGACGCGCTGCAGGCCTTCTTGCACATACAGGTAAGGGATCTTCTCAGACACCTGGCTGCCGTCATGGGTGAGGCGCGCCACGTTTTGCCCGCCGCGCATGCGACCGGCGAAAATGCGGCCCATGGCGATCTGGCCGCGGTAATTGTCATAGTCTAGGGTGGTCACCAACATCTGCAAAGGCGCATCCGGGTCCACTTCCGGCGCCGGCACTTCCTTCAGGATGGTCTCATACAGCGGTTGCAGGTCCGGCCCCAGGTCGGGGGTCAACCCGGCGCGCTGCTGGGTGCCTACAGCGTATACCACCGGGAACTCGGCCTGCTCGTCGGTGGCGCCCAGTTCAATGAACAGGTCAAAGGTTTCGTTCAGCACGCGGGTCGTATCGGCGTCCTTGCGGTCCACTTTGTTGATCACCACAATGGCGCGGTGGCCCATCGCCAGCGCCTTCTTCAATACAAAGCGCGTCTGCGGGCGCGGGCCTTCGGCGGCGTCCACCAGCAGCAGCACGCCGTCCACCATATTGAGCACCCGCTCCACCTCGCCGCCAAAGTCGGCGTGGCCGGGCGTATCCACAATGTTGATCTTGACTTCCTGGCCGCTGGCCGGGTCATGGATCCGAATGGCAGTGTTCTTGGCCAGAATGGTGATGCCGCGCTCACGCTCCAGGGCGTTCGAGTCCATCACGCGTTCCTGTATCTGCTGGTTCTCACGGAAGACGCTGGCTTGGCGCAACAATCCGTCCACCAGAGTGGTCTTGCCATGGTCTACATGGGCAATAATGGCGATGTTTCTTAGGTCGTTACGAACTTGCTTCATTTTGTATTAAATCCATCCACAAAAACGCCCCGCCTTGGCGGGGCGAAAATTAACTATGCAATTATAGCAAACTTGGTCTTGTTTTAGGTCCGGTTGCCGCGCCGCCAGTTGGCCAGCGTGATCCACAGCCAGCTAATAATGAAGAAAGCCACCAAAATACCCAGGCAGTAGACCGCCACGCCGCCGTAACCGCCAACCACGCTGGGGTTCAGGAATTCATAGGGATACCAGCCGATCATGGCGCCGCGCACCAGCGAATACACCAGGTAGAGCAGCGGGAAGGCCAACCAGGGCAGCGCATGACGCAGCTCCAACTTGTGCTTGGGCGGCTGCCACAGCCAGTCGGCGATCACCACCAAGGGCATCACAATGTGCGTTTGGGTGTTCACCCAAGGCAGCAACGCCCCCAGGTCCTGGCCGCGCAGCAGCACAACATAAACCAAGCCGACCACGGTGATGTAGACCACGCCGGCGCCGCGGATCAGGTCATCCTGCAGAGAGGGTTCACGGCCCAGCCACAGGCGATAGGCCGAAATGATCAAGATCAGCGACACCAGAATATTGCTGATATTGGTGAAATAACTAAAGAAACTCACCGGGCTGAAGCCAAGCGACATGGAGATGCCAAACTGTGTGAAGATGGCGAACAAGGTCAACCAGCCGAAGAACAGCCGGACATACGCAAGGCGGCTAGGTTTATTCATGTCCCGCATTATATGCGCAGTCTGCTTTACACGCCATCAATCCAGGCGAAAGACAATTTCATCCACCAGCTCGCCATCCACGTTCAGCACGCCTTTGGACTGGCCAACCTGCACAAAGCTGCATTTCTCCAGCACACGCATAGAAGCAGTGTTGTGCACTGCCGTATAGCCAAACAGCGGACGCTGCGGCAACTGCGCCAACAATTGGCGCAGCGCCTGGGTTGCGATGCCCCGCCCCCAGAAAGCCCGCCCTACGCCATACCCCACCTCACGCTGGCCCTCCATCTCCCAGGACATGATACTGCCGGCCACTTCACCGTCCGCCAGGATGGCCAGCAAGATGTTGTCTGGGTTGCTGCGTACCCTGGCCCAGTGCGCCATGAAATCAGCCTCTTCACGGGCCGGGAAGGCGGCCATGCGCACGGCTTCCGGGTCGCGCTGCTGCTCGTACAGAATGGGCAGATCGCTGTCCTCGATTTCGCGTAAAGTCACTTCAGGGCTCATGGCGGCATTCTACTATGCGCGCCCCAGCGTCGCAAAGGGGTTCTCCTGCCGGGGACGCCGCGCGGCGCCGGTCAGCTGGTGGCGGGCGGCCATCAGCATCCAGTAGACCGCATCCAGCGTATCGTCATGCTCGCCGTCCGGCCAGCGCAGCCACTCCTCACGGAAAGCGCGCAGGAACGGCGTCTCGGCATTGGTCAGCCAGGCATGCCCCCACTGGAACAGCGGCGCCATGCCGCGCTCAAAGCGCTCGCCTTTGCTGCTGCGCCCTGGGTACATGGGCAGCAGCGGCAGCAAGGCCTGGCGCAGCAGCAAAAAGTAGAATTCTTCGCCTTTGCCCACCGCTTCCACCGCCACCGATTGCAGCGTGGGGTAACGCGCCACCAGCGCCTTGATGTGCTGCTCGGCCTCGCCCTGGCTCACCTGAGCGCGAATGCCGTCCACCAACACCACGCCCCCGCCGGGCAGCACACGGCCCACCGCCGCCGCAAAATAGTCGCGTCGCCCGCCGCGCAGTTTGTCCGCTGCCGAGGCATAGTCCACGCCGATCACCACCGGCCACTCAGGTTGGATGTCCTTATGCGGGTATTCATGCAGCCACTCGCGCTTCAAGTGCATGCCCTCCGCCGCGCTCAGGTCCAGCAGGTACATGCGCGCAAATTCCGCTTCGCCGGAGAGCTGGCGCGCCTTGTGGATCTCTTCCTCAGGAAAGCGCTCCGGCCAGGCCGGCGTCTTGTCCGCCTGATAGATCGGCGTAGCCACCGAGATGAAGCGCCCAGTCGCCTTGAGGTAGGCCAAGGCATCGTTGGCCGTCCACGGCGTGCCGACGAAGATCTGCCAGGTATAGGGCGTGACCGTCGGCAAGATCGTGCCGCGCAGGATTGTCAGCGCCCTCTCCAGGTCACGTCCCGGCCGTGTGTTGTTCTCATCATGCATGTCATCCAGCAGCAGCAGTCCGCTGGGGTGTTTGCCGATCAGCGCTCGCGAGCGGTACCCCAGGCCAACAAAGCTGGGGTCGCGGCCTTTCTCCCGCGCGCACAGCGCCCGCCAGGCCGCGTACTCCATGTCTACATGTACGACTTCATAGCCCTTGCTGCCCCAGCTCACTTTGCGGTCAGGCCGAATTTCCGGGAAGGCTTGTTGCCAGCCCTGATTGTGCTCGATCAGATCGGCAATTTGCTGGCTGGTGCTTTGCGCCGCCTGCTGGCCGGCCTGCACCAGCAGAATGCTTTTGTGCGGCTCCAGGCCCAGGCGGAACGCACTGAAGGCCACGCTCAAGGTGCTGGTCTTGGACGAACCGCGGAAGGCCTCCACCACCAGGCCTTTGCCTTCGCGGCGGGCGGCGTACAGAGGCTCCAGCCACTCACGCTGGGCGTGGCGCGGCAAGGGTCGCTCAAAGATCATTTGGTAGAAGCGCGCGAAACTCTGCGGGTCGTCGCTCAGACGCTCACTCATTTCCTGCTAGCCCCCTGGCATATGCTTATGACGATAGGCTGATTAAAGAATCTTTTGCAAACCCTGTGACATCCTGGTTAGACTTGTCCCTGCCGGCCCTCAGAGAAGCGCGGGGTTATCCAGAGCTGAGCTTAGTCTTCTTCTTCGTCTTCCGGGGTCAGTTTCTTAACCAGCGCATTGACGAACTGATCATGGTCGCCGGTCAGCAGGCTGGCGCGCGGCACATACACCAGCGTATCGCTGCTGGTGATAATCCAAGTGTTGTGGGAGCGATGCAGCACAGACAGGATCTGCGCCATGCTCAGGCGTACATCGTCCTGGCCCTGGCGGATGTGCAGTTCATCGCCCTTCAACTCCAGGGTGATCTTGACCGCATCATTATCAAAGAGCTCGGCGCGGCGCAGCCAAACCAGCAACAGGTTGATCAGCGGTCGCAAAGTGAAATACAAGCCATACAATCCCAGCCCAATGCCTGCCCACATCAAGGGATAGCGCAGCAGCCAAAAACCCACGCGCTCCGCCACCCACAGCGCGCCCAGTGCCCCCAGCAAGATCATCACCGGCCCACCCGCGGCACGCTGCAAGGTGCGCACCCCGCCGCTGTAATAGGTGGACAGATAGTTGTCGGCGAACTCATCAAAGTTGGGGATGTAACTCACTTTCATCAGGGGCTTACCTCCGGCACTTCAGCAAGGCGCACGCCCAGCACCTGCCCGCGGGCGGTCAGCTGTCCGTCCGCCAGCAGGCTGCACTCCATCCAGGTCTTGCGCCCGTCCACTTCAGTCACCCTAGCGCGCAGCTCCACAGGCTGTCCGCTTAGCGGCGTCGGCTTCAAATAATCCACCTTCAGCGAACCGGTCACATAGGTGATCAGCGGCTGGCTGCCGATCTGGCGATCCTCCAGCCGGTGGGCGTGGGCCATCGCTAAACCCATGCAGTGACAGTCCATCAGCGTGGCGATCACGCCGCCGTTCAGCACGCCTTTGTGCCCGGTGTGCTGCGGTTGGGGCGCAAAGTACGCCACGGCTTCTTCGCCGTCCCAATAGCTCTTGATATACAGGCCGTCCGGATTGTTGCGGCCACAGCCCCAACAATCCGCCCGCGCCTCCAGGTACTGGTCTTGAAAGGCAATCTGGTCCATACCCCCATCTTACTCGCTTTACGCGGCCCCCGGCCGGCCCTGTGGGTCCGGATAGGCATAGCACACCTCACTGAGCTGCAAATCGCCGCCGTGCGCAACACATGGTTGTGGTGCGCCCCATTGCGCAACGCAGTCATGTGTAGCGCAGCCGGCTTCCCCCTCTGCCGGCTGCCAGTAGCTTTCGATGCGCGTCGTGCTGCAACCACAGGCATACTGGCGCCGTTCACGCCGCGTGACCAGGCGACGGATAGGCGCGCTTTGGCGTGTTGCGTTCTCCTGCATGTTTCCCCCTCAGTACACCCGCTTCACGATGCTGCTCCACCGCCAGCCGGCCGATCTCCGTGGCCGGCTGGTAGCTTTCCGGATACAAGGCAGCCAGCACGTCACTGGCAAAGTCGCCGCGCCAATCCAGGCGCGCCGCCTGGGCCAGGCGCAACATGCCATAGGTATCCGGCAGATAGCGCCCGTCCTGCCAGTTCTTGACACTCTGGTATGAAACGCCGCGCCCCAGCCGGGCCACGGCCTGGCTGAGCGCAGTGGCAAAGGCGCGCAAGGTCGCCGGCCGCGCCGGACTCCCGGCCAGGATACGGTACTCTCGTACGATCTGCGCCACCGCCCTGCGGTTTGGCAATGTGGTTTTGATCAAGGCCCTACCTCTGAAAAGATATAGAACTATTGTTCTATATTCTATCCATAAGCAGCCCTTTTTCAAGGCCCAGTGTGGATTGTCAAGCCATCTCAACCACCTGCCCGTATAATCGCGGCATGCCCTCCCGCCTGCGATCCAGGTTCCTGAATTGGCTGCCCGTGCTGCTGGTGCTGCTGGCCTTCCTGGCCCTGCGCCTGCCCGGTCTGGGGCGCTTCATCACCACAGACGAAGCGCTGTGGCTGCGCCGCTCGGCCAACTTTCGCCTGGCCCTGCACCAGCAGGATTGGCCCAGCACCTTTCAAAGCCCGCACCCGGGGGTGCTGACCCAGTGGGCCGGGGCGGCCGCCTACCAGATCGTGTTCCCGGACTATGCCCGGCTGGGCACGCCGGACATCCGTGACCCGGACCTGCTGCGCCTGCTGGAAAACCGCGGCGTGAGTCCCATGCGCATCCTGGCGGTCGGCCGGGGCCTGTTGCTGGCATTGCAGGCCGCCGCCCTGGTGGCGGCCTGCATCTTCGCCGCCCGCCTGCTCGGCCCCTGGGCCGCGGCAGTGGGCGGCGGGCTGCTGGCCCTGGACCCCTTCCTGGCCGGGCACCAACGCCTGCTGCATCTGGATGGGCTGCTGGCTTCGCTGATACCGCTGGCTGTATTGGCTTTTCTGGATTTCTTGAAGACCAGGCAACCCGGGTCACTGCTGGCGGCCGGCCTGGCCACCGGTTTGGCCTGGCTCACCAAAACGCCTGCCATCTTTCTGCTCCCGGCCCTGCTGGGCCTGGGCCTGCTGGCAGACCTGCGCCACCGCCCGGCCGATTGGCAGCGTTCCGCCCTGCTGGCCGCGGCGGCGGCCCTGCTGTTGGGGGTGCTGCTTTTTTGGGCGCTCTTTCCCGCCATGTGGGCCAACCCGCTGGGCAGCTTGCAAACCATGGCCAGCTATACCTTGGGCAGCGCCGAAGGTGAGCACAGCGGCCCGCTGTTCTTCCTGGGCCAGGTCTATCCAGACGGCGAACTGGGCTCCGCCGGCTGGCTCTTCTACCTGGTCAGTTTCGTGGCGCGCAGCACGCCGTTGGTCCTGCTCGGCCTGGGGCTGGCGGCCTGGTTCGGTGTGCGCCAACCCGGCGCCCCCGGCCGCGCCACGGCCGGCTGGCTGGCGCTCGGCGGTCTGGGCTTCCTGCTGCTGATGACCATCGCCAGCAAGAAAATGGACCGCTACGGGCTGCCTGCCCTGCCCTTCTTCATCCTCATCGCTGGCTGGGGTTGGGCGGCAGCCCTGCAAGCCATGGGTTGGCGCGGCCGCCAGGTCGCTGCTGTGGCTGGGCTGCTGGTTGCCGCCCTGCTCAGCGCCTTGCCCAACCAGCCCTACTATCTCAACTACTACAATCCGCTCATCGGCTCAGCCGATAAGGTGATGATGATTGGCTGGGGCGAAGGCTTGGACCAAGCCGCCCAATACCTCAGCCGCCAGCCAGGCATCGCCGGGGCGCGGGTCGCCACCTGGTACAGTGTCAGCTTCCAATGGATGTACAGCTATCCGGTGGAGGATATTCCCATCACCAGCCAGCTTTCAGAAGCCGGCCTGGCAGATTTGCTCAGCATGGATTATTTGGTGATCTACGTACACCAGTGGCAACGCGGCACACCCCAAAACCTGCTCGATGCACTGGCTCCCCTGGACCCACAGCACCGCATTTGGATCGGTGGGCAGGAGTATGTGCGCGTGTATCGTTTAGGGCAGTAACGCTCTAAGACAGGGCCTGCCCTAGAACTTTGATTGGTCTGCGGCAATACCAGCCATCAAAAGCAGCTTGATCATGCCGTGTCGCTGTGAGCGAAGCGAAGAGCTTTCCAATACGTTGATCAGTCGATGATGCCGGCTGATAAGATACTAGTGCATCAGCCTTGTCGCCTCTTACGCACGGCGATACTTCTTCGCAGGGCTTGCAGCACAGCTGCAAGCCGCTCAGAAAGACACGAAGTCACACTTTGGTTGCTATATGGGGC
The DNA here is from genome assembly GCA_019637805.1 of Anaerolineales bacterium. NCBI lineage: Bacteria > Bacillati > Chloroflexota > Anaerolineae > Anaerolineales > Anaerolineales bacterium. Next base: position 211,826 of record JAHBVB010000001.1, read on the forward strand.
TATAACTCAACATACTGGGCGGGGCATGCCACGCCTACAAACATTAGTAATGCACCTGCACGATGGTGCCCACGCTGGCCCAGTCGTACAGCCACTTGGCATCTTCTTCGCTCATATTCACACAGCCCGAGCTCATCGGCGTGCCGAAGTTGGTGTGCCACCAGGTGCCGTGGATGCCGTAGTCCTCATAAAAGAACATCACCCAGGGCACATTGCGAATGTAATAACCCGGTCCGGACATATCCTGCATCGGCACCTTGATCCACACCCGGAACTCCCCGGTCACCGTAAGCCTGCCGGCCCGCCCGCTGGAAATAATAAAGCTGCGCACTTGGTTGCGGCCCTCATAGGCCACCAGCGTCTGCGTGGTCAGGTTGACCTCGATCCAGCGTTCCGCCGGGCCGATCCCGCCCGGCAGCCGCAGATCGTATTTATCCAGTTCCACCTGCACTTCAGGGAACTCGGTCGGCGTCGGGCTGGGTTCCGGCGTGGGCGGCAGCGGCGTGGGCGTGCTGGTCGGCAGCCGGCTCATGTCGGCGAAGGGCGTATGCGTCGGGGTGAGTTCAACGACGGGAGTGGGCTCCTCAGCCTGGTACAGCAGGCTGCCCAGCTGGCCCGCGGCGGCCGCGCCGGCCATCTTCAGCCCGTCGTCTACGCTGGGTGGCCGCAGCCAGGCAAAAGCCGCTGTCGCTAAGGTCAATGCCAGCATGGCCAACACGGCCCAGCGCATACCCAGCCGCCCAAACGGGCGCCGCCGGTGGTCTTCCTTAACCGCCGCATCCGGCCCGGTCAGCTCCGCCAGCAGTTGGCGCGGCAGCGGCTGGTCAGGCGCCAGCTTGGCCGCCGCCCGTGCCAGGCGGCGGGCATGGGCGCGCTGCCCCGCTTCCTGCGCATCTTGCGCCCGGATGCACAGCGTTTCCCAGCTGCTCTCGACGCTCACTGTCCTCCTCCCGAGGCGTCTTCGTTGTAGATGTAGCACAGCACGCCCTGAGCCAAACCCTCTGCCAGCAGGTCGGGCTGCTGGGTCAGGATCTGGCGGTCCAGGTTCATAAAGCCCACCTCCACGATCGCCGCCGAGGTCAGCAGGTCAATGCGGCTGAAGACGTGATAGCCGGTCATGTGGGCGCTGACGCTGCCGGCGTGGAAGCGCAGCCCGGTCACCCGGCTGTACCTGTTGCTCAGGCAGGCCGAAAGGCGTGTAGCCTGGGAGGGGTCAATGTTGGGTGCTACGGCGATCTTGAAGCCGCTGGCGTTGTCGTCAATATAGGCGCAGCTGTCGGCGTGGATCGAAACCAGCGCCAAAGCCTGGTAGCCATCCAGGCGTTCGTCAAATTCTTCCAGCAAGTCCACATCAAAGCCCGCAGCGGTCAGCTTCTCCTTGACCCGCGTAGCCACATCCAAATTGATGCTCACTTCGGTCAGCCCGTCCGGGCACACCGCGCCGGGGTCCACGCCGCCGCTGTGCCCGGCCACAATGCCGATCAGCGGGCGCGGGCGCGGCGTGGGCTGCGGCAGGCTGGGGGCCGCCTGTCCGCCGCCCCAGAAAATATTGACCAGCTGGCCCGCCAGGTCGCTGGGCACCAGGCCCAGCGGCGTCCAGGCCGTGAACATCGTCGCCAAAAAGGCCGCCACGACAAACACGCGCAGCATCTGGCCCAGCACATTCATGCTGGCCATGCGGCTGGGCCGCGCTTCGGGCTGGAACTGCTCGTGCTCAAACGGGTCCATCGGAGGCACATCGTACCTTAACCCGCCGCCGAATCCAATAGCGCGAACTGCTTGGCACAAGGGTTGCAACAGGCGCAGGTCGGACGGGGTTACAATCCCCTATCTATGCACGCATCCCACCCTCCAACCCCGGAAGATCTGCGCAACGCTTTGCGCTTCTGGACCACTGGCGTCACCATCGTGGCGGCTGCCCACCAGGGCGCCACCCACGGCATGACGGTCAATTCCTTCACTTCACTCTCGCTGGACCCACCGCTGGTCTCCATCTCACTGGAGAAGGCCACCCGCACTCACCAGTTGGTGATGGCCACCCAGGCCTTCGCCGTCACCGTGCTGCGCGCTGACCAGCACGAGGTCTCCGACCGTTTTGCCGGCCGCGACAGCGAGCAGTCCAACCGCTTCGAGGGCCTGGACACCTTCAGCCTGCAAAGCGGCAGCCCGATCCTGTCAACCGGCTTGGCCTACTTTGACTGCAAAGTGGCCGCCTGTCACGACGCCGGCACCCACACTGTCTTCCTCAGCGACGTGCTGGCCTGCGGCCTGTTTGAGGCGGCTGAAGACGCGCCCCCGCTGGTCTATTTCAACCGGGCCTACCGGGAAATTCATCCGGAATAAAAGACGACCCTTGCGGGTCGTCTTTGTTTAGCTTGGCCAAGCTGGCTTAGCCTTCCTGGCTTTCGTCTGTTTCTTCTTCGGCAGCCGCCTGCTCCAAATGTTCCTTTTCTTCAGAGCTCAGCTTCCAGTGCTTGCCCCGGTTCTTGTGCTTGCGGTGTTTGCCGCGCCGGCCCGGGCCGCCCATACCGCCGAACAGCAGCCGGGTCAGCACCAGCAGGCCCAAGCCCTGCCAAAAGCTGATCAGCGGCAGGCCAAACAGCTCCGGCATCAGCCAATTCCATAAAGCCCGCACCACAAACCCACCGACGCTGACAAAAAGGAGCATACCCAGCACGGCCAAAATGCCAATGCCGATCCATCGTGTGATCTTGCGACCTTTGTCTTCCATTGCTAGTCCTCTTCCTTGTAATCATTCAAATGCTGCAAACGCTTGCGCAGTTGCTGCACCGCATAGCGTTTGCGTGAGAGCAACGTATTCAAGCCCACGCCCGTCTGCGCTGCAATGTCGTTGAAAGACAAACCTTCCACCTCATGGGCCAGGAACACCTGGCGCTGCTCCGCCGGCAGTTCCGCCAGCGCAGCCTCCAGCTCGGCCAGCAAAGCCTTGCGGGCAAGCTGTGCATCCGGCCCATCTTCAGCGGCCGCCAACAGGTCTTCCAACAGCAGCGCCTCGTCCCCGGCCGCCCTCGCCTCCAGGTCGCTGAAGCGCTCTGGGCGTTTCTTGCGGAACAAGTCGGTGATGCGGTTGCGCGCCACCTGGAACAACCAGCCGGTGACGTGATCGATCGGCACCAGCAGTTGGTTGGCCTCCACCAACTCGGAGAAGACATCCTGCAGAATGTCTTCGGCGTCCAGCACATCCGGCACGCGTGAACGGATGAAGTTGCGCAGGCGCGAACCTTCGCGTTCCAAAACCTCAGCGGGGCTGTGCGCTGTGCGTTCCGGCATGGCCAGTGAGTGGGCGGTGTCTTTCATCTAGCATGAAGACGTAATCCGGCCTGAAATATTGCATAGTTGCGGAAAATGATTGCCAACAGAAGTTCAGCGTCCCCACTGCAGCGCGTAGCCGTCCTCTAGCAGGCGCTGGGGCTGCCGGCCGTCGCTGTAGGCCAGCAGCACCGCTCCACCGCGGCCGCCCTCGGGGCGCAGCTGCACCACCAGGGCCAGTGAACCGTCCTGCGCCCACAGCGCCTCGCCTATATTGGTGAAAGCTTCGGAGCGCAGCAGTTCACGCTCGGCGGGCTGGCCCGCGGCGCTGCGCACCATGAATAGCGGCAGGTCGCCCGCCGGCAGTTCCGCCGTGCTGGCATAGAAGAAGTACAGCTCCCCGTCTGCGGTTTGCAGCGGCCAGCCAGCCAGCTCCAGCAGGCCCTCCTCCCCAGCCAACAGGCTGCGCTCCCCGCTCAGAGGGTCGTAGCGCCACAGACCCGGTTCCAGCAGCCCGGCGTACGGGCTGGCCAGCAGCAAAGCCTGGCTGTCCGGTGTCCAGGCCGTATGGCAGCAGGCGGGTCCGGCGCTGGTTTGCGCCGTAGTGGTCAGCGTTTCGGCGCCGGGGTTCACGAACACCAGGCGGCTGGCCTGTGCACCGCCAGCCTGTCCTCCGGAGGCCAGTACCAATTGCTGGCTGTTGGGGGCCCACGCCAGGGGCATATAATAGGTCTGCAGCGCCTCGGATTCGGCGTCTATTTCATTATTAAGCAAATGCACGGCTTGGTTGCTGCCCAGGTCCAGGATCCACAACCCATCATAGGCATAAGCCAGGTAACGCCCGTCCGGCGAAAAACGCGGATCGCTGATGCGCTGCGTGCTGAAATACTCCGGCGCGCTGCGGTCAGCCGCAGCGTTGTCCACCATCAGGCGGCGATTGCCGCCATCGGCGTCGCGCATATACAGCTGGTTGCCGCTGACGTAGGCCAGGCTGCCGTCCACGGGCGAAACAGCAAAGCCATCCACCCCGGCGGCTTCCTCGGTCACTTGCCGCTGTGTCTCGCCATCCGCCGCCAGCTGCCAGATTTGCGCCCGCCCGCTGCGTTCACTGAGGAAGAGCAGCGCCGCCGGCAGCACGCCCGGTTCAGGCGCCGGCGTTTCCGTAGGCGGCGCCAATGTGGCTGCCACCGCAGTCGCCACCAAATCATCTTGCGCCCGGGTGGGGAAGTTGCATCCAGCCAGGGCCAGCACACAGCTCGCCAAACCCAAACGGAACACAATCCGCTTTAGATTCGTCTTGCTAATCAGGAACGGCATACATGATGTGTACCACAAAGCGCAACAACCCACAAAGCGCACTCCGGCTGACTTCAGAGGCGATATGCTAGAATCGCGTTCATTCACATGCATTCTCAGGAGAAGCCGATGACGTCCCAAACCTCTGCCAAACGCGGCATGTACTTTGAAGAGTTTGAAGCCGGCCAGCGCATCATCAGCGCCGCCCGCACGGTCACCGAGACCGATATCGTCATTTTTGCCGGGCTTTCCGGCGATTTCAACCAGATCCATACCGACGCCGAATACAGCAAGAACACGCCTTTCGGCCAGCGCGTCGCCCACGGCTTGCTGGGCTTCTCCATCGCCTCCGGCCTGCTGGTGCAAACCGGCTTTATGGAGGGCACCATTATGGCCTTCCGTGAGATCAACGAATGGAAGTTCATTAAGCCCATCTTCATTGGCGACACCATCCATGTCGAAGCCGAGGTCAAGGAAACCAAGGCCATTCCGCGCATCGGCGGCGGTTCCATCATCATCATTCTTGATGTCCAGAACCAGAATGGCGAAACGCTGATGAAGGGCAGTTGGACGGCCCTCATCGCCGGCCGTCCCCAGTAGGCATGTCGCAAGATCAGGGACACACTCCAGAACACACCGAAGGCGCCAGCGACCGTTTTAAGCGCCTGGCAGGCTCTGAAGGCGAGGCGCCCAAGCCGGCCGCCGGCGACACCCAACCCAGCCGCCCGCTCAGGCTGAAAGGTGACGCGCCGGCAACCGGGGATACCCAGCCCAGCCAGCCCATCCGCATCAGCCAGATGCTGCCCGGAGAGTTCCCGCCGTCCGGCGCAGTTCCGCCGGACGAGGCCCCCACCATCCTGCAGCCCGCCCAACCCAACGAGGCGCCCCCGCCCCCGTCATTGGGCTACACTCCCGCCTCCGGACTGCCCCCCACCGACGAATCCGGCATGCCTTTGCCCCGGCGCAGCGCGGCAAGCGAGCCGCGCCCGCCGGCCTCAGGCAGCACCGGCCCTATCAGCCGCCCAAGCCGTCCACAGCGCCCCGCTGCGCAGCCGGGCCCGGCTGGCGGCAACAAGCTCAGCCAGCTGTGGAGGCGCATCAGCCGTATGGGCTGCCTGCCGCGCGCGTTTATCCTCAGCGCTTTCGCCATTATCTTCCTGCTGACAGCAGGCGTGGCCTTTGCTCTCTACGAATACGCCGTCATCGCCGCCAGCCTGCCCAGCGTAGATGACCTGCGCGCCCATGCCTCGCAGTTCGAGACCACCCGCATCCTCGACGCCGAGGGCAATCTGCTCTACGAGATCCTGGACCCCAGCGCCGGCCGCCGCACCTATGTGCCGCTGGAGGATATTTCTCCCACTCTGGTGGCCGCCACCATCGCCACCGAGGACAAGGAGTTCTACAACCATCCCGGCTTCAACGTGACCGCCATCTTCCGCGCTTTCACCCAAAACTACTCCAGCGGAGAGGTGGTCTCCGGCGCCTCCACCATCACCCAGCAGCTGGCCCGCATTCTGCTCTTCAGCCCCGAAGAAGCCGGCGAGCAAAGCTATATGCGCAAAGTGCGCGAGGCCATCCTGGCTTCGGAAATCACGCGCCGCTACTCCAAGGACGAGATCCTGGAGCTGTACCTCAACGAGATTTATTACGGCAACCTGGCCTACGGCATCGAGGCCGCCGCCCAAACTTACTTCGGCGCCACCGCCGGGCAGCTCAGCCTCAGCCAGGCTTCGCTGCTGGCCGGGCTGCCTCAGGCTCCCTCGGTCTACGACGTCTATACCAACCGTGAGGCCGTCTTGTTCCGCCAGCAAAGCGTGCTCTCGCTGATGGTGCGCGTCAGCGCCGAGGACGGCTGCATCTACGTCAGCAACAGCCCGCAGCGCGTCTGCGTCACGGTGGACGAAGCCGCCAATGCCGGCCTGGAAATGCTGGACTACGCCTTCCGCTCGCCCGATGTGCAGATCCGTTATCCGCACTGGGTGCACTACATCCGCTTCCTGCTGGAGCAGCAATACGACCCGCAAACCATCTACCGTTCCGGCTTCACCGTGCATACCACGCTGCTGCCGCAGCTGCAAGACACGGCCCAGCAGATCGTGGCTGACCAGGTGGCCGACCTGGCCCACCTGCAGGTGGGCAGCGGCGCCCTGGTCGCCCTGCGCCCTTCAGACGGCCATATCTTGGCCATGGTCGGCTCGGCTGACTTCTACAACGAAGACATCGACGGCCAGATCAACATGGCCGTCTCGCCCCGCCAACCGGGTTCTTCGATCAAGCCGCTGACCTACGTGGCCGCCTTTGAAAAAGGCTGGACCGCCTCCACCCTGATCTGGGATGTGGAGAGCGAGTTTCCGCCTTCCGGTGTGCCCGGCGACCCGCGCCCGCCTTACATCCCCAGGAACTACGACAACCGCTTCCACGGCCCGGTCACCGTGCGCTCCGCCCTGGCCAACTCCTACAATATCCCGGCAGTCAAGGCCCTGGACTTCGTCGGCGTCTACGACGACCCCAACACGACCGAGGAGGAAGGCCTGGTGGCCTTCGCCCATCGCCTGGGCATCAGCGACCTGCAAAGCGACCAATACGGCCTGGCGCTAACCCTGGGCGGCGGCGAGGTCAAACTGCTCGACCTGACCAACGCCTACGCCATCTTTGCCAACCAGGGCCGCCAGGTGACTCCGGTGGCCATCACGCGCATCACCGACTATCAGGGCAATATCATCTTTGAAGCGCCCGAGCCCAGTAACCAGCAGATCATCCGCGAGGAGCACGCTTTCCTCATCTCCTCCATCCTCTCAGACAATGACGCCCGCCGGCCGATGTTCGGCGCCAACTCCGTGCTCAACCTGCCCTTCCGTGCCGCCGCCAAGACCGGCACCACCGACGACTTCCGCGACAACTGGACCCTGGGCTACACGCCAGACCTGGCCGTGGGCGTCTGGGTGGGCAACCCGGACAACACCGAGATGGACGGCAGCAGCGGCCTTTCTGGCGCCGCACCCATCTGGGCCGAATTTATGCAGCAGGCCATCGGCACCCTGGCCGGAGGCAACCCGGCGCCCTTTCTGCAGCCTGTCGGCGTGGTGGAGAAGGTGATCTGCAGCGTCTCCGGCGCAGAGCCGTCGCAATACTGCGACCAGCAGCGCCGTGAATACTTCGCCGCCGACCAGCCGCCCGCCGACGCCGACAATGACCTCTGGCAAGACGCGCGCATCGACACCTGGACTCAGCTGGAAGCCTCGTCCGCCTGCAATCAATTTGTGGATGAGATCTTCAGCCTCAACGTGGACGATGTCTGGGCCATCCGCTGGATCACGCAGACCAATGACGGGCGCAACTGGGCCCGCAACTTGGGCTTCGACGACCCGATCGTCTTCTCCCCCAGCCGCGAATGCGACGACAATGACCCCCGCCCCACTTTGGAGTTCACCGGCCCGCGTGACGGCGACCGCCTCAGCAATCCCACGGTGGAGATCCATCTGATCGCCAACGCCAGCGCCAATTTCGAGGAATGGGTGCTGGAATGGCGCCGCGCCGATGGCGGCTCCACCTGGCATGAGCTGGAAAACAAGCGCAATCCCGTACCCAATGCGCAGGTGGTGCACGCCCTCAACCTGCAGGAACTGCCGCGCGGCCCGATCGTACTGCGTCTGACCATCTACAGCACCTCGGGCGGCCATGCCCGCAGGGACATCGTCGTCTACAACGACCTGCCAGAGCCGACGGCCACGCCTACGCCTACACAGGCGCCCAGCGCAACGCCGACGGCCACTCTGCCGGCGCCGACAGCCACAGAAACTCCCCTACCCAGCGAGACGCCCACTCCAACGCCCTAGCCATCGCCGGGGCGCAGAGATTGATGAAAGCAAACCAACGGGCCATCTTTATCTTGCAGCGCAGTTCTGCTTTTGCGGCGATTGCCGCCCTGTTTTGCCTGGCCGTCTTTCTGCAGGACCCTTCCGAGCCCAAAAATGCGCTCTTTCTAGGGTACTCTGCGCCTCGCCTGGCCGTCGCAGTCCTGATCGGCTGTGCCGCGCTCTTCATTATTGCGCTCAGCAGCTCATTGTGGATTCAGGAGGGCCGACCCGGCAGCCTGGGTGCTTGGGCCGTCAGCCAGCTCAGCAAGCTGCTGGCCCACCGGCGAAATCTGCGGACGCTTTCGATTGGGACCCTTTTTGGCATTTTCCTGGTCTTGTCCGTGCTGCTCTGGCGCCAGGGCAGCCCTCCGTTCTATCATATGTATCTGGAACGGCTTGAGCCGCTCATCAGCTGGTTTCTGATTTTCTTTGTTTTGCTCTTCACTGTAGTCTGGTTGTTGGCTTCGGACAAAAAGATGAATGCCAGTGAAGTAAGCACTTTGTTCCAGGATGCTCTCTGTGCCTCATCCCTCTATTTCATCTTTGTCTACTTAGTGGCAGTCTCTGGCCGCATTCACTATCCTTTTGAACTCGAATGGGTGGAAGGCGGCATGCTTAGCGTCGTCGAACGCGTCCGTATGGGTCTGCCCGCCTATCAGGCCCCTACCCTAGACTACGCACCTTTTATTTATCCACCCCTCTATTTCCAGTTTGCTGACAGCTTGTCCCCTCTGGTCGGGTCTAGTTTTCTTAGCCTGCGCTTGCTGTCTTTTCTGGCTTCAGTGTGTGCGGCCGGTCTGCTTTATCTGATCGCCTATCGAGAAACCGGCCAGCGCAGTCTGGGGCTGCTCAGCGTCGGCTTGTATGCCGCCGGGTACGCCGCCAGCGGTGCCTGGTACGATCTTGCCCGGGTGGACAGCCTCATGCTGTTGCTGGTCTTGGCGGCCTATTATGTGCTGCGCTTTCAACCCCAGCGCCACCGAGAGCTTCTAGCCAGCCTGTTTATCGTGCTGGCTTGCTTCACCAAACAACAGGCCTTTTTATTCATCCCCGCTCTGGCTTTGGCCGCATGGCACACGCGTCGCAGCGGGCTGCTATTCTTGGGGGCTACAGCATTGCTCCTGATCGCTTTCTTCCTCTCCTTCGATCAGCAGACGGGCGGATGGCTGAGTTTCTACACATGGCAAATTCCGGCGCTTCACGGTTTGCTGTCCGCCAAGCTCAGCGGCTTTTGGCTGCAGGAAGGGCTTGCGATTTTGCTCAGCGTACTCGGCCTGCTGATCTTCTTTGCAGCCTTCTCACAAAAACTGCCCGTCCACGGACGATATTTCACCATCTATTTCTTGCTGGCTGCCGTCGCCAGCGCTTGGAGCAGCAGTCTAAGCAACGGCAGCTTTCACAACCATCTCATCCCGCTGATGGCCGCGCTGGCCGTGGCTATCCCGACCAGCTTGCATTGGTTGGCCAGCATCACCTCTCGGCGCGCCCTCAATCTGGGTTTGGCCGCGCTGCTGGTGGTTCTGGTCCAATTTGTCAGTTTTCACTACAACTTGCTGCAAGTCATCCCCACGCCGCAAGACCGTCAAGCCGGTCAGGAACTACTCGATCGCATCGCCGAGTTCGAGGGAGAGATCTTTATTCCTCGGCATCCCTATCTGGCCGGGTTGGCAGGCAAAACCGAAACCGCCCATTTGGCCGCCTTTGGAGAGGTGCTGGGCTTTTACGCCGGCCCAGTCCTGCCAGAGGGGGAAGCTCTTTGGCAAGAGATCGATCAGGCCATCCGAACCCAACGGTTCAGTCTGATCTTGCTGGATACCCAAGGCTGGATGTTAAGAACCTTCCCCGCCATTTCGGAGTATTATCATCTCAGCGAAATGAATTTTTATTCTGATTCATTAGTCTTTCGACCTGTGTCCGGGTTGCCCACTCGGCCACAATTCTTTTACCTGCCCAACAACACTCATTGATCCACGGACCCCTTATGCGCAGAAAAGTCATTGGTTACGTCGAACTCTATTGGCAGTGCCCCGCTTGCAGCAGCGAGAACCTGGGCTCCCATGCTTATTGCACATCTTGCGGCACACCCCAACCGCAAGATGTAGAGTTCCATGCCGCCGTCAAGCAGCAACTGCTCACGGATGCTGAACAGATCAAGCGCGCCAAGGCCGGCGCAGACATTCACTGTGGCTTCTGCGGTACGCGCAACGCGGCCGATGCCGCCAAGTGCAGCCAGTGCGGCGCAGACCTGACCGCCGGCGCCAAACGCAAGGTTGGCCAGGTCGTGGGCGCCTTCGCCCAGGGGGCGCTGCAGCCCATCGCCTGCCCCAACTGCAGCACCATGAATGCAGGCAACCGCCGCAAATGCGGCAGTTGTGGCACGGCGCTCAGCCAGCGCCAACAGCCCAAGGCGCCGGCCGCGCCCCAGGCCGGCCAGCCGAAGATCGGCAAAGGTTGGCTGCTGGGCTGCTCAGTGGCCCTGCTCTTGATCTGCTCGCTGGTCTATTTCCTTTTTCTGCACACCGAATCGATCGAGGGCCAGGTCGTATCAGCCGGTTGGAACCGTTCCATCGTCGTGGAAGCCTTCACTCAGGTGCGCCTGGAAGACTGGTATGACGATGTACCCTTTGATGCTGACAACGTCAGCTGCCGCGAGGCTGTGCGCGGCCAGCAGAGCAGCCCGCCCTTGCGCGGCAGCTATCGTGAGGTCTGCGGCACCGAATACATTGTCGACACCGGCACCGGCGCCGGCGAAGTCGTGCAGGATTGCTACTACGAGGTCTACGACGACTATTGCAGTTACACCGGCTACGCCTGGGCGCCTTACACCACGGTTGTCTCCGAAGGCAGCGGGCTCTCCGCCCGCTGGCCGGACCCCCAGATCAGCAGTGAAATGCGCCTGGGCGAACAGCGTGAGCAATACGTCTGCACTTTCCAGGCCGGCGGCCAAACCTACACCTACGACACCAGTTCCTACAGCGAATTCCAGCGCTGCCAGATCGGCAGCCGCTGGCTGTTGGAAGTGAACAGCCTGGGCGCGGTGACTTCGATCAGTCCCGCGGAGTAATAAGGCGATAGGCAAGCGTAGGGGAGAGGCATGCCTCGCCCCTACCATAAGCATCATCCTGAGCGTCAGCGAAGGGTCCTGACAGCTTACTTCAACTCCCGTAGGGGCGCAGCATGCTGCGCCCCTGCGCCAAGATTCACAACAACGGCGTCTGCAGCTCTTCGAGCGTCAACGGATCCAGATCGATCAGTTCGCCAAAGGTCTGCGCATCCAGTTTCTGCGTACCCGCCAACCGGCGCACATGCCGGAACTTGAGGAAGCGCCAGCCGGCTTCGCGCGCCGCGGCCAGGCGCGGGTCACGCCCCAGTTTCTCCAGCGCCAGTCGGCTGCGGCGGCCGGGCAGCACCACCGCGCTGTGCGCCGGTGGTGTGCCGGCCGCCAGCAGCAGTTCCCCCAGCACCGCGGACGCAATCGGGTAAAAGGCCAACACCAGTTCGCCAGCCGCATCGCGCCATTCCAGCGGGACCTCGCCCTGCGCGGCGTAGCCTAAGCGGCCCCCCAGGCTGGTCAGCAGCTGGCGCATCTCCTGCAAATCGCCGCGCCGCGCGACCGGGCTGTCCGCCGGAGAGATCCGCCACAACCCATCCTGTTCCTCGCCATACGAATGCAGCGCAGCTTCCACCAGCGCCACCGGCGGCGTCAGCAGCCCCGGGAACACCTGGCACAACGTGCGGTCGATCGTCTCCCGATCCGCCCCAGGGCGGCGCAAATGACGCACCACGGCGATCTCCACCCGGTCCGCCAGCGGCGAACGGGTTTGACCCGGGTCGTGCAGCCACCAGGCGCCGGTCTCCTGCGATTGGGGAGTGCCGCCCAGGCGAGCAAAGACCGGGTCTTGCAGGCCGGCTTCGATCATCTGGCGCGCCTCCGCGAACAGATCGCCGGGGTTCTTGGCCGCCCCACCCAGACGCAGGCGGCGGCTCAGTTCGCCCAGACCGGCGGCTTGCAAATGCAGGAAATGGCTGGGCTCCCCGCGCGCCGCCAACAGCGCGCCGCCGGCCCGCGCCACGGCCTGCGGCCCGGTATCGGCCGCCTTGGTGGGCGCGGCGCCTTTGCGCCAGTCCAGTTGCAGTTGGCCCTGGTCGCGGCGCATGGCCATACCTTCCAGCCGGAAACCGGCCAGGTTGGCGGCCGCCATCGCCGCGGCATTGAAGCCTTCCTCCACCTCACACACCATGCCAAAAAATGGCGTGTCCGCTGCCAGGGTGGCTTCCAACACCGACAAGGCCGCGTGCAACGCTTCGGTGTGCCAGGCCCAGTCGTAGCGTTTGCGGCGCAGCACGGCGGCAAACGGGCCGATCGCCTCGGCGCCCCACAGCCAGCCGGCCCATAGGGCGCACAGCGTCCAAAAAGCCTGATTGGGCCGCGGCAAGGCGGCCAGGGCGGCTTTGACCGGAGCGTTCCTGAGGCCCTGCATTTCGCGCAGCGGGCCCTCGAACAACGAGATGCCGCCGGCGGGCGGCGGTTCAGGCCAGCGCACCACCGACACTGCCGGCCCGTCCTCGGCCCACAGCGCGATCGAGCGTTCCATCTCATGCCACAGGTTGTACTCGCGGAACTGCGCCGGGGCGCTCAGTTGTCGGGGCCGCAGCCGGCCGCCGGGGTGCGCCCACAAGCTGGTGGCCCGGTCGCAGGCCGACAGCAGCAAGGCGGTCACCAGGTCGTGCTCCTGCGCGCTGAGCTGCATGCCCTCCACGCGATTGATCACCATCACCAAGGCATACACCGCCCGCGGCAAATAGCCTTGCAAGGCGTCTTCAGCATGCTGGCGGTCCGGGTCGCCGGGCGGGGCAATGCGCTGCAAAGCCCGCGCCAAATGCGGCCCTGAGCGCTGGTATTGCCGGGCGCGCTGTTGGTCCGCCTCGTCCGTCTCGTACTCGCCCGCCGCGCCGCAGGTCTTGCAATCCAGCAACTTGGCGTGCGGTGCCTCTGCCTCGCGCGCCCAAATAAAAGCCTCGGCGGGCTGCTGGGCGCCGCAAGCCGGGCAGCTAGTGCTGTACAGCTCCAGCAGCGCAGTTTCCAGGCGTTCGTCGCCGCGGCGGGCGGCGGCCAGCTCCGCCAGGGCGCCGCGCAGCTCATCGGCACTCACCGCCCGCGCCCGGAACTCCAGCAGGAATTGGGCCACCGGGTTTCCGGCGGCCACCGCCACGCGGTAGCCGGCTCGCGCCGCCTCCAGGGCCGCCAGCGGCGCGGCCCCGAACGGATCCAGCACCCAGTCGCCGGGTTCCAGACGGCCCGCCTGGGAGGCCGACGCCAGCCAAGCGGAAACCACCCCAGCGGGCAGGGGCGGCAAATAACGTTCCAGGGGTGTGGGGGCAGCGGGGCGTCCGGAGAGGAAAACGTGCGCAGCCGGCATGAGTTCTATCCAGGCGGGTAAAACTGCAGGATGGCGGGAGTCACCTGGCTGATATCGCTCAGCCCGGCAGTGAACTGCTGGCGCAGCGGTGCGGCCCCCACCAGCAGCCCGGGCACCGGGTTGCTGGTGTGCTGACGCACAGACAAGTCCTCCATATTGCCGTGGTCGGAGGTGATCAGGATCAGCCCCTCTTCATCGTTCCAGGCTTCCAGCAGGCCGCCGAGCACGGCGTCAAAGTTCTCCAGCAGGGTGATCGCCCCGGCATGGTCCTGGTGGTGGCCGGCGTAATCGCTGGGCCAGAACTCGAAGAAGGCCAGGTCGTACTCACGCGTGACTTCGGCCAGCTTGACCCCGGCGGCGTGCGGCTGCAGCAGCGGCGCATCATGATAGCCCAACTGCTCACGCCAGCCCTGCCCGGTGAAATCCACCGAGAAGGCTCGCCCCGCATAGTAGTCCTCGACCGTCATCAACGGGATATCGGCGCTGGTCACCGCCAGTGGGATGGCGGAAAGCAAGCGCTTGCCGCTTTCGATGCCGGCGAAATAGCGCTCAGGGTAAGCATTCAGCAGGGTGCTGCGGTAGCCGCGCTGCTGCAACTGCATGAACAAGTTATCTTCTTTGATGATCGCGGCGATCTCACGCGTCGGCTTGGGGCCGTAATGCTCGCCGATCAGCTGCGAGACGTTTTTGCCGGTCACCAGCGCCGCCTGCCCGGTGGCCGACTGCGGCAGCCCGGCCACACCCAGGTTGGGGTCCAGCGCCAGTAATGTCGCCCGCTCGGTCTGCAGCGGCGCGGTGCCAGCCAGCAGCTTCTTTCCGCCGAGCAAAGCATCCAAGTTCGGCGTTTTGGCGACGGCGAAGGGATTGCTTTCCGGGTCACTCGCCGCCAGGCCGATACCATCCATGAAGAGGAAGAGAAAGTGCATCGGAAAATTGTACTTGATGCCTCCCGCGAGAATAGCTACAAAGGCACATCATCGTGCATTTTAAGTAGTCGACCAAGCCAACAACATCTTCATGTAGGGGCGAAGCATGCCTCGCTCCTACATGAACCTCTACCCGACCGCCTTTGACAGAACCCCCCATTCCTCTTACAATCCCCAACACACTTCTCTTTCAGCGAGGGCTCCTCATGCAAGAGTACACAACTGAATATCTTCGTAATATTGCGATGGTCTCACACAGCGGCGCCGGAAAGACAATGCTGAGTGAGGCCTTTTTGTTTTTTACCAAGGCCATCAACCGCATGGGCCAGGTGGAAGACGCCAATACCGTGGCCGACTTCGAAGAAGAAGAACAGCGCCGCGGCCTTTCCCTGAGTACGGCGCTGCTGCCCATCGAATACCAGCAGCACAAGCTCAACCTGCTGGACACGCCTGGTGCGCCAGACTTCGTCGGCGAGATGATCTCAGCCCTCAGTGTCAGCGACGCCGCACTGGTGGTGGTCGATTCGGTGGCCGGCGTGCAGGTCGGCACCGAGCTGGCCTGGCAGACCTGTGACCGTTTCGACCTGCCGCGCTTCGTGCTGGTCAACCGCATGCATCGCGAATCGGCTGACTTTGAGAAAGCCAAGAACTCCGTAGCCCAGCTCACCGACAAACGCCTGATCCCGGTGCAGATCCCCTGGGGCCAGGGACCCAACTTCCAGGGCCTGGTGGACTTGCTGATCATGAAAGCCTATCCCATCGGCGGCGGCCCGGCGGTGGAGATCCCCGCCGAACTGGTCGAGTCCGCCCAAACTGCCCGCCAGCAATTGGTCGAAGCGGCCGCCGAGGGCTCAGATGAACTGCTGGAAAAGTACCTGGAGAGCGGTGAACTGAGCGCCGAGGAGATCATGCTCGGCCTGCAGGGCGTGGTGCGCCGCGGCCTGTTCGTGCCAGTCTTCGCCGCAGACGCCAGCGACCAGGTCGGCATCTCACAGCTGCTGCAAGCCTTCATCACGCTGATCCCTTCGCCGGCCCAGGCCCGCCCGGCCAAAGCCACAGGTCCGGCCGGTGAAGAAACCCTGACCGCCAAAGACGACGGCCCGCTGGCCGCCTATATCTGGAAGACCACCGCCGACCCCTACGTGGGCAAGATCACGTATGGCCGCCTCTACTCCGGCCAACTCAGCAGCGAAAGCCGCGCTTGGAACCCCAAACGCGAGCAGGAAGAACGCCTGACTTCGCTGGCCGTGCTGCGCGGCAAAGAGCAGCTGCCGGTCAAGCACATCCACGCCGGCGACATCTTCGTGGTCGCCAAGCTGGGCGAAACCGCCACCGGCGACACGCTGTGCGACAAAAGCCACCCGCTGGAATTGCCCGTGCCGGAATTTCCCAAGGCGCTCTACCAGGTGGCGGTCACGCCCAAGACCCAGGCCGACTCGGCCAAGATGGGTCCGACCCTGACCCGGCTGGCCGAAGAGGACATGACCCTCTCCTGGCACAACGAGCCAGCCACCAAGCAGACCATTTTGCAGGGTATGGGCGACCAACACATTGACGTGGCCATCCGCAAAGCCCAGGACAAGTTCCAGGTGGGCATTGAAGTGCATGAGCCCAAAGTGCCTTACCTCGAGACCATTCAGGGCCAGGGCCAGGCCGTTTACCGCCACAAGAAACAAAGCGGCGGTTCCGGCCAGTTCGCTGAGGTGCATCTGCGTCTGGAGCCGCTGCCCAGCGATGAGTTCGAGTTCGCCAGTGAGGTTTTTGGCGGTGCCATCTCCAGCAATTACTTCCCGGCCATCGAGAAAGGCATCCGCAGCGTACTCGCCAGCGGCGCCGTGGCCGGCTACCCGGTCAAGAATGTCAAAGCCATCGTCTTCGATGGCAAAGAGCATCCGGTGGATTCCAAACCGGTGGCCTTTGAGATCGCCGGGCGGCAGGCGTTCAAAGAAGCCTTTCGCCAGGCCAAACCTGTGCTGTTGGAACCAGTGATGCAGGTGCGCATCAGCGTGCCGGAAGACAAGATGGGCGATGTCATCGGCGACCTTAATTCTCGCCGCGCCCAGGTACAGGGCATGGAGCAGGACGGCGGCCGGGCCGTGGTCAACGCCCTGGTGCCCCTGGCCGAGATGCTGCGCTACACCAGCGACCTGCGCTCGATCAGCGGCGGCCGCGGCGCCTTCAGCATGGAGCCGGCACAATACGAGCAAGTGCCCGCCCACTTGGCGGACAGCATCATCGCCGCCCACAAGGACGTGGGCGAAGAGGAAGACTGACAACAAAAAAGCGGCCTGCAGGCCGCTTTTTGTTCTGTCAGGCTACGCCCGCCGCGCCAGGCCCAGCCGCACGAACGCCTCCGGGGCCAAACCAGCGCCCCAAAACCCGATCAGGGCGTAACGCAGATAGCGCAAAGCATAGCTGAGCAGGTCTGCCTGGCGCGGGAAGACCGCGCCCAAACCGGCCCACAGCGCCAGGACCACCGCAGTGCCCAGCAGATAACGCAGGGATTTCTGCTCAATCGTTCCCTGCACCCGGAAGCCGCCCCGGCTCTCCAACCAAGCCAGCCCGGCGCCAAAGCCAAACAGGGTGGCGGCCGGGGTGATCAGCTCGCTCAGGCTGAAAACGCCGTCCAGGGAAGAGCCGACCACCGCCAGCGAATTGCGCTCCCAGTCGGCCGGCATGGCAAAGTCGCCCGCCGAAGCGATCGCCAAGGCGCCGAGGGCGATCAGCAACAGCGAGGCAGCCAACGCAACCAGGACCTGGCGGGCCAAGGACAGGCGCAGCAGCCAGGCCGTCACCGGTTTTTCAAACCGCAGGAAGGCCCACAGCGCCAGCAAGCCCAGCAGCCACCCGGAGAGCACATCAAAGTGGAAATGCAGGCCCAGCGCGATCCGGGAGAAGCCGATCAGCGCCACCAGCGCGGCGGCCAGCCAGGTGAACCAGGGCCGGCTCAGGGTCGTCGCGGCCAGCCCCCACAAACTGAGCGGCGTCTGCGAATGGCCGGAGGGCGCGCCAAAGGTGGGTTCAAAGTGCGAGGCGTAGATATCCGCAGAGATCCAGAAGGGGCGCGGCAAACGCCAGGCCAGTTTAAGGATCACATTGAGCGCAGAGCCGATCAGCAGCAAAAAGGTAAGCCGGACAGCAAAGGCCTTATCGAAACACCAATAGATTAGTGGAAGAAGGACCAGATAGAACTCGGTAGTGCCGAGAAAGGAAAGCGCCTGCCAAAATTCCGCCAAGCCCCCTGCCCAGCTCTGCACCGCCAGGGTGAAAGCGACGCCGCTATCGATCAACCATTCGAACATCGCTACCCTATTACGCGCAGTTCACGCGGAAAGCTGGAGAAGGATTTGTTGCCATCTTCCGTGATGACCACGTTGTCCTCAATGCGTACGCCGCCGCGGCCGTCCAGATAGATGCCCGGCTCAACGGTAAAGGTCATGCCCGGCTCCAGCACCATCGGGTTGCCCGCCCGCATGTACGGTTCCTCATGGGCCTCTATGCCCAGGCCATGGCCGGTACGATGCGTGAACTGGGCGCCGTAGCCGCTGTCCTCGATCACCTCGCGGGCGGCGGCGTCCACGTCGCTGCAGGGCGCACCGGGTTGGGCAGCCTCGCGGGCGGCTTCATTGGCCAGGCGCACTGTCTCGTAGATCTTCTTGAACTCCGGCTCTACCTCGCCCACGGCGAACGTGCGCGTCAGGTCTGAGAAGTAGCCATCCTTGCTGGCGCCCCAGTCAAACAAGAGCAGGTCGCCGGCTTGCAGCGCTCGTTCGCTGACCGTAGCATGCGGGTTGGCGCTGTTCGGGCCGGAGGCCACGATCGGCTGGAAGGGCAGCTCGGGGTCGCTGCCATAAGCGTACAGCTGCTGGATCAATTCGCCGGCGACCTGGATCTCGGTCATGCCCACGCGCAGCTTGGCCAACGTGGCCTCCAGGGCAGCCTCGGCGATCACCACGGCCGTTTGCATGGCAGCTTGTTCGCTCTCATCCTTGGCCATGCGCAGCTGGGCGATCAGGTCGCCCGCGTCTTCAAAGCTGGCGCCTGGGAAAGCGCGTTCCAGGTAGCGCAGTTCCATCACGCGCAAATGCAGGTTCTCTATCCCGATCCGTTTAGGCGCGCCCAGCTGGCTGGCGGCCTGGTCAAAGCTGGCCTGCCACAGCGCCGGGTCCTCGCCAAAGGTCACGGTATCCAATGGAAACCCCAAGCCCTGCGTCTTACCCACTTCAAAACCGGGCAGAACGAAGAGCGGCTTGCGTCCGGGTGTCAGGAACAGCACGGTGGGGCGTTCCATCAAGTGAAAATGGCTGCCTGCCAGGTAGAACTGGCTGGGAGTGGCGTTAATCGCCAAGGCATCCAGACCGCGCTCGGCCAGCAAAGCCAGCGCTTTGGCCTGTCGCTTATTAAGATTTTCCACTGAGTGTAGTTGGGCCATAGCAGATCTCCATGGCCCATTATAGTCCTGCCGTGTTTACATTTTGCCGTTCAAGCAGGCTTTGGTGCGTCCGCAACTGTATGGGTTTTTTGCGATGGGAACTCGCAGGAGCTACATTTCGCCGTTCAAGCAGGCCTTGGTACGTTCCGCAATAGAGCAGGTTTTTTGCGAACGGGAACTTGCAGGAATTACATCTCGCCGCTCAAGTAGGCTTTGGTGCGCTCCGCAACCGTGTGGTTTTTCGCGATGGGAACTCGCAGGAATTACATTTCGCCGCTCAAGTAGGCTTTGGTGCGAGGGTCCTTGGGCGAGCTGAGCAGCTTGCTGGCCGGGCCGGCTTCCACCAATTCACCCAGGTACATGAAGACCACATAATCTGCCAGGCGGCGTGCCTGGCGCAGCACATGCGTGACGATCACGATGGTGTACTGGCTCTTCAGCTCTTTCAGGCTGGTTTCAATGTTCTTGGCGGAAATAGGGTCCAACGCTGAGGTGGGTTCATCGCCCAGCAAGACCTCAGGCTCCACCGCCAGGCCGCGCGCCAGGCACAGGCGTTGCTGCTGGCCAATCGACAGGCTCGTGGCTGGCTGGGTCAAGCGGTCTTTGACCTCATCCCACAGGCCGGCCAGCTTCAAGTATTTCTCCACATGGCCTTTGACCTCGCGGCGGTTGGTCATATCGTGAATGCGCAAGCCGAAGGCCACGTTATCGAAGATAGACATCGGGAGCAGGTAGGGACGCTGGGCGATCAGGCCGATCTTGGTGCGCACTTCGGTGACGTCCACGTCCGGAGCGTAAATGTCAATATCGTCGAATTTGACTTCGCCTTCGACCCGTGTGTTGTCCACCAGGTCATGGAAGCGGTTAAGCGTCTTCAGCAGCGTGGATTTACCGCAACCGGAAGGCCCGATGATGGCGGTGATCTGGTTGCGCGGAATTTCCAGGTCCACAGATTTAAGCGCCTGATTGGCACCGTAATACACATTCAAATCTTTGATCGAGATATGGCTATCCATCAACTATCCTCTAATTCACTACATTACGGCTCAGGCGGCGCGCCAGGGCGCGCGACAGACCGCTCACAATCAAAATCAATACGGTTAAGATCAGCGCAGCCGCATAACCGCGGGCGCGCACTTCCGGGAACGGTGAGCTTAGCTGGAAGAAGACCGCCAAGGGCAGGGAAGCCGCCGGCCCGGCCAGCGAAGTCGGAATGCGGTCGGTGAAGCCGGCGGTGAACAACACGGAAGCGGCGTCGCCAATGCCCCGGCCAAAGGCCAGCAGCACGGCGGTAAAGATGCCGGGCAAACTTTGGCGCAGCACCACGGCCCGGGCCATCTCCAACTTGGTGGCGCCCAGGCCAAAGGCGGCTTCTTTCTGTCCGCTGGGAATCAGGCGCATGACCTCATCCATGCCGCGCACCATAATGGGAATTTGCAGCAAACTCACCACCAAAATACCAGCGCCCAGTGAAGCCCGCATCCCCATCGAGATCATGATCAGAAAACCAAAAGCGCCATAGACCAGCGAGGGCACACCCCACAGCACGTCCAAGGTCAGACGGGTGAACAGGGCCCAACGCGAGCTGGGCGCATACACATTCAGACCCAGGGCAATCGGCAAACTAACCAAGAAGGCCAGTATCGTCCCGCCGCCGGCCAGGTACAGCGAACCCAAAATTGCGTTCAGCAGGCCGCCGCCGCCGCCCAGGTAAAAGCCGCCCTCAGGCGCCTTGGTGATCATGTCCCAACTCATCGCCGGCAGTCCGCGCACCAACACGGACCCCAGGATGCCCGCCAGGGCCAGCACCAGCACCACCGCAGACAGGCGCATTAACACGCCAAACAAGCTCTCTTCCAGGTGGGCGCGCCGCCACCAACGTTTCTGCATGCTCATGAGCTCACCTCTTGCCCCAAACGCGCCAAGACGATCGCCGAGAGGACATTAAAAATGATCACAACCACCAACAAGAGCAGCGCGGCGCCCATCAAAGCCGCGTCATAGCGCGGAATGGACATCATTTCGCCATAGTTGTTGGCGATCAGCGCCGTTAGCGGATAGCCGGGGTCAAACACCGAACGCGGAATGGCAGGCGTATTGCCCACCACCATCATTACCGCCAGGGTTTCACCAAACGCGCGTGACAGGCCCATCACCGCCGCGGCGATGATGCCCGGCAAGGCATTCGGCAGCACGGCATGTTTGATCGCCTGCCAGCGCGTGGCGCCCACTGCCAGGGCGGCCTCACGCACGCCTTGCGGCACGGTGCGCAGCACCTCGACCGTGATAGACACAATGATCGGGGAGATCATCACCGCCAACACAATACCACCGGCCAAAATGCTGAAGCCGGTGGGATTGCTGGAGGTCAGGATGGGCAGATCGCCAAACACGCCGCGCAAGAACTGGCCCAGCCGCGGCACGACTGGTACCACCACCAGCAAGCCCCAAACGCCGTATACCACAGAAGGGATGCCCGCCAGTAAGTCAATCGCCGGCAGAATGCCGCGCAAAGTGCCCCGTCGGGCATACTCCACCAGAAAGATCGACGCGAAAATGCAAGGCGGCACGGCCAGGATCAGGGCCAGCAAGGTAACCCACAGCGTGCCGCTGATGAACGTACTCAGCCCAAATTCGCCCTGGCTTGGCCGCCATAGGTCGCCAGTCAGGAATTCCCAGGGCGTGACAAACTGAAAAATGGGGAGTGTGCGAAACAGCAGCGCCGCGGCCATCAACAACAGCAGCAACAAAGGCAAGCTGGCTGCCAGGAGAAAGCTCCTGGCAGCCAGCTTATCGCTAAAGATCCGGCGCAATGCCGAGCGCGAACCAGCTAGGGATAACTTCATAATGCTCCTAGACTACTAGGTTAGCGCAAATTGTCAATCTCTGACTGTAATTCAGCCTCGGTCATGGGTACATAACCTGCCTCGGCCACAAACGCTTGACCGTCCTGCAGGATCCACAACAGCAAGTCCAACACGGCACCTTCCGGTTTGCCTTTGCTCACCAGATACAGCAAGCGCGCCGGCGGAGAGGGATAGTCGCCGCTCAGGATGGCTTCCACGGCCTCGGTGCGGGTCTCCAGGTATTCGTGCTCCTCGATGACGCCATTGGTGTTGATGTCAATCGGCGGCACCACCGCGCCTTCCACAACTTCGCCAGTCGCCAGGCTGTAGATGTAGCCCAGGTTGTTGTAGCCCACGCCCAACGGGTCGTTGAGCACAGCCTGCAGCAGGCCCGGGTCAGCATCCACACCAATGCCCTGCAGGTCTTCCTGAGCATTGCCGCCAATGAACTTGGAGAACATTTCAGCCGCACCGGCGGAGTCGGAGCGAGTGTAGACGTGGATCTCCTCCGTGATGCTGGGGTCGCCCAGCAGGTCACCCCAGGTGGTGTATTCGCCCGTCAGCCAGACCTTGCCCAGGGCTTCGGTGGTGACGCCCTTTTCGAGGATCAGATCAATGTAGGGGTTCTGGGCATTGACCACAAAGAACACCGCATCACGGGTCACCGCCACCGGGAAGGCGCCTTGGGCGATCTCTTCTTCATTCAATTCACGCGAGACCATGCCCAGGTCCGTGGCACCGGCCAGTACATCCGACACACCCTTGCCGGCGCCGCCGCCAGTGATGTCAAAGTTCACGCCGGGATGAGTGCCCTGGTATTCCTCGGCAAAACGCACCATCATCGGATACAGGGCAAAAGCCCCCGAAAGGGCAAAGGTGGTTTCTTCGCCTGCGCCAGGCGCTTCGCCGGCAGGGGTGTCTGCAGCGGGGGCCGCACAAGCAGCCAGCACAACGGCCAGCAAAAGTAACATTCGCAAAGCAACTTGTTTCATAGTCGTCTCCTGAGTAAACCCAACCTACGGTTTGTCCATCACAACTCGTAAATGAGAGGAGCTCACCCTCACTAACGATACGCTCGGCCGCCTGTTACCAGCAGCACAATTTAAGATGACGGATTTTGTCGGGTTTCGTCCGCAAGATAATAACCGTAAAGCCTTGATTGTCAAGAGATTTAGTCAAGTTTCACCACAACATTGATTGGTGCCTCAGTCTGGGCAAATCCGCTCAAAAATTGCGCGGCTTAGCTGGCCCCCAGCGCTTCTTTGGCCGAGGCTTCTTCACTCTGGCTTCTAACAATCACGTCGGGGATCTCATCCTGCACGTTGCGCAGCCGCGGGTTGGTCAGGGAAACGAAAGAGATCAGCAGCACCAGCAAGCCCACTACAGCAAAGAAAAGCGCCAGGCCACGGCCCGGCCCCACCCCGACCCAATCGCCTATGAAAGTAGTGGCCAGCGCCCCGCCCGGCATGAGGCTGGGCGCGAAGACCTGGTCCACCAGCGGGCCGGCCAGCAAGATCGCCACAGGGGCCGTGAACTGGGCCAGCATGCGCCGCACCGAGAAAACCCGCCCCTGCAAATCCGGCTCTGTCTTGCTCTGCCACAGCGCCTGGCTGCTGCCATTCATGATGGGCAGCACCAGCATGGAGAAAAAGCCGGTCACTGCGATCAGCGTCAGCGAAGCGGGCAAGAGCAGGAACAGCAGCATGGCGCCCATCCAGATGCCGGCGCCCAAGACGCCATACACCCTGCGCTTGGGTCCACCCCAGGCGCTCATCACGAAAGTGCCCACCAGCATCCCCGCCCCGACCAGCGAAGCCACAAAGCCCGCCTGGTCTGGGTTGCCCAAACTGAGCAACAGCGGGGTCCATAACGGCCCCAGCATGCTAAAGAACAGGTTGATGCCGGCAAAGTACATCAGCAGCGAGAAAAGCCCGGGGCGGTTTCGAATGTAATCCAGCCCAAAGCGCATGCTGGTCATAATCGAAGACTGGCTGGCGGCTTCCTCCGCAGTACGCACCGGCTCGGGGATGCGTACAAAGAACAGGGTGCCGACTGCGAACAGGAAAGTGACTATGTCGATCGCCACCACGCTCTGCATGCCCCAGGTCACAAAAAGGGCGCCAGCAATGCCCGGGGCCAGCAATTGGCCGACGGCGTCGGCCATCTGCACCATGCCGCTGGCCCGGCCCAGCTGGGCCTGCGGCACCAGCATGGTGGTCGCCGCCGAATAGGCCGGCCACTGGAAAGTGCCAAAAAGCGAGGCAACAAAGTTGGCCACATAAATGTGCCAAATTTGCAAACTGTCCGTGAGTAGTAAAGCAAGAATGACCACGGTGGTCAGCCCGGCCCCCGTGTCACTCAGGATCATCATCCAGCGCCGCGGGAAGCGGTCCACCAAGGCGCCCGCTACGGGCGAAAAGAGCACGCCGGGCAGGGTAAAGGCCAGAATGCTCATGGCAAAGGCGGTAGTGGAACCGGTGGTCTGGTAGATGTAAACGCCCAGGGCAAAACCGGTCAGTCCAGAACCAAGCAGCGATACGAGTTGGCCCAGCCAAATAATGTAAAAAGTCCGCATGGTTTGTGGACCGGGTTGGGTGTGCTCCGACATAGGGCTCCTTAGGCCGCGAGGAATTTGAGGCGAGCGACAATTTTACTCGGCGCGTGCGGTCTATGTTGCAAGCCAGCATCCTTTTCTTGACAGCGACTGTACCGTACAGTACAATCCGGCGACCTTAACAGAAGGGCCTGTAGCGCAGTTGGGAGCGCGCCTCAATCGCACTGAGGAGGTCGAGGGTTCGAATCCCTCCAGGTCCACTGTGCAGCACTCCTTGCGAAGCTACGAGTAGCCCAAGCTGCACAGTTTCTTCGCAAGGGTAAGCACAAGCTGGAGTTGTCGGCGCAGCCGAAAAGCAGAGCAGTTTGCGCTCTGCGCCGGGCCCATGGCGCAGCTGGGAGCGCGTCTCAATGGCATTGAGAAGGTCGAGGGTTCGAATCCCTCTGGGTCCACTGGAAAGCACCCTCGCAAATGACGAGGGTGCTTTCGTTTTAACCTTGACAAATCGCCGCCCACCCCTATAATTTAGGTATACCTAAATTATAGGGTGTCCCATGTTGGACGTTCAAAAATTCCTAATTGATGGCAGCATTCTGATCGCCGCTTTCACCGCCCTGGTGTTTTATGTCGGCCTCTACAAGCCGCGCCTCTTCCTCACCAAGCAGGATACACCGGCAGACATCCTGGCCGCCGTGCCGCCGCAAACCGAGGCGGAGAAGCGCGAGGCAAAACTGCTCGCCATCCCGCTCTTGCTGATCATGGTTGGCGGTGTCTTCTATTCCACTTATACCTTCGCCCTGCAAAGTGGCGCCAGCTTCGGGACGCTCTTCCTGCACGCGGCGATCCTGGTGCTGGCCATCTCCCTCTTCGACCTGGTGGTCATCGACTGGCTGGTGCTGAACACGATCACGCCCCAATGGACGGTGTTCCCGGGCACGGAAGGCTTTGCCGGCTACAAGGACTATGGTTTCCACGGTCGCGCCCACCTCAAAGCGCTGCCGGGGCTGGCAATCGCCGCCGCACTGCTGGCTGGCCTGGCCTATTGGCTGGCCTGACGCCTGTTTTCTTGACACCCCTGCCAGCATCTTGTAGAATCACCGGAAATGCATAGCGGCAGCATGCCGCAAGCGCCGAGCAGGAGTAATAAGCTATCCGGCAGAGAGCAGGGACGCAGTGGTGCAAGTCCCGCGCGGCGACCCGGACGCCAAAAAGCCCAACTCGCCTGCAGGCTCAGACGAAGTCTGAGCACGGTCCACAGCCGAAGCCCAGTAAGCTGTGGCGGGGGGACGCCCCGTTATCAACGCTTGAGCGGCCCGCGCACGAAACCCTGCACGGGCAATGCGGGTGGTACCGCGGGAGTTCTATCTCTCGTCCCGTGAATTGCGAAAAACGCAATTCACGCGACGGGAGATTTTTGTTTAGCTAACCGCTAATCGCTAACAGCTATTAGCTAATAAGGAGCAGAATGGCAGAAAAATACACCCCGGCCGAGATCGAGGCCAAATGGCAGCAGAAGTGGGAAGCGGACGGCCTATACCATGCCGACATTGACCCCAAGCGCCCCAAGCACTACGCCCTGACCATGCTGCCTTACCCCTCCGGCGACCTGCACATCGGCCATTGGTATGCCATGACGCCTTCCGACGCCCGCGCCCGCTACATGCGCATGCGCGGCCACAACGTGGTCTTTCCCATGGGCTTCGACGCCTTCGGCCTGCCGGCCGAAAACGCCGCCATCCAGCGCAACATCCACCCCAAGCAATGGACCTACGCCAACATCGAGCGCATGCGCGGCCAGCTGCGCAGCATGGGCGCCATGTTCGACTGGCGCCGCCAGGCGGTCTCCTCCGACCCTGAATATTACAAATGGACGCAATGGTTCTTCCAGAAGCTGTACAAGCAAGGCCTGGCCTACCGCAAGCTGGCCGCGGTGGACTGGTGCCCCAAGGACAACACCACCCTGGCCCGCGAGCAGGTGGTGGGCGAAAAGCGCGTCTGCGAGCGCTGCGGCACGCCCGTGATCAAAAAAGAGCTGGAGCAGTGGTTCTTCCGCATCACCAACTACGCCGATGAGCTGCTGCACTTTGACGGCATCGACTGGCCGCAGCAGATTCAAACCCTGCAGCGCAACTGGATCGGCCGCTCCGAAGGCGCCAATGTGACCTTCAAGACCGAGACCGGCCAGGAATTCACCATCTTCACCACCCGGCCGGACACGCTGTGGGGCGCCACCTTCATGGTGCTGGCCCCCGAGCACCCGCTGCTGGCTGAAGTCACTAGCCACGAACAACGCGCCGAAGTGGAAGCCTATGTGGCCGAGGCCGTCCGCCAGACCGAGATCGAGCGCGAGTCCACCGAAAAAGAGAAGAGCGGCGTGTTCACCGGCGGCTACGCCATCAACCCGGTCAACGGCGAGCGCATCCCCGTTTGGGTGGCCGACTATGTGCTGATGACCTACGGCACCGGCGCGATTATGGCCGTGCCCGCCCACGACCAGCGCGACTTCGAATTCGCCCGCAAGTACGGGCTGGAAGTGCGCCCAGTCATCCAGCCGGAAGGCGAAGTGCTGGACGGCGCGACGATGACCGCCGCCGTCAGCGGCGAAGGCGTGATGGCCAACAGCGGCGTGCTGAGCGGCACGCCTTCCAGCGAAGCCATCTCCAAAACCATCGCCTACCTGAAGGCCGAGAAGCTGGGCGAAGCCGCGGTGGGCTACCGCCTGCGTGACTGGCTGATCTCGCGCCAGCGCTACTGGGGCGCGCCGATCCCGATGGTCTACTGCCAGGACTGCGGCGTGCAGCCCGTGCCGGAGGACCAGCTGCCGGTGGTGCTGCCGGACGACGTGGAATGGACGCCCACCGGCGAAAGCCCGCTGAAGCTGCACCCCACTTGGAAGCAGACGACCTGCCCCAACTGCGGCGGCCCGGCCGAACGCGACACGGACACGATGGACACCTTCATGTGCTCCTCGTGGTATTTCCTGCGTTACCTGAGCCCGCACGACGACAAGGCGCCCTTCGACGAGAATGAGTACAACTATTGGGCGCCGGTGGACACCTACACCGGCGGCGCCGAACATGCCGTGATGCACCTGCTGTATGTGCGCTTCTTCCACAAGGCGCTGCGTGACATGGGCCTGGTGGAAGGCAACGAGCCGATCATGCAGCTGCGCAACCAGGGCCAGATCCTGGGGCCGGACGGCCAGCGCATGAGCAAGTCACGCGGCAACGTGGTCGACCCGGACGCCCAGGTAGCGCTGTACGGCGCCGACACGGTGCGCGCCTACCTAATGTTCGGCTACCGCTGGTCC
Organism: Anaerolineales bacterium; assembly: GCA_019637805.1. Taxonomy (NCBI): domain Bacteria; kingdom Bacillati; phylum Chloroflexota; class Anaerolineae; order Anaerolineales; species Anaerolineales bacterium. The sequence continues at coordinate 239,737 of JAHBVB010000001.1, forward strand.
GAAGGCGGCCCGTGGAGCGACGACAACATCCAGGGCGTGGTGCGCTGGCTGTTCCGCGTCTGGGGGCTGTTTGAACCGGGTACCCAGAAGAGCGCAGGCCCGGACGTCACTAAACGACTGCGCCGTAAGGCGCACCAAACCATCCAGCGCATCAGCCGCGACATGGAGAACTTCGAGTTCAACACCATCGTCTCTGCGCTGATGGAACTGACCAACACCATGCAGGAAGCCTATGACGCCGGGGCCACCGGCAGCCCGGAATGGGCCGAGGCCCAGAACATTCTGCTGCGCCTGATGGCCCCGGTCACCCCCCACATTGCCGAAGAGCTGTGGGCCAAACTGGGCAAGCCCTATTCCGTGCACCTGCAGGCCTGGCCGCAAGCCGACCCGCAAGCCGCCAAGGAAGACGAAGTGACCCTGATCGTGCAGGTCAACGGCAAGCTGCGCGACCGCATCACCATCCCAGCCGGCACCAGCGATGAGGACGCCAAAGCCCAGGCTCTGGCCAGCGAAGCGGTGATCAAGGCGCTGGAAGGCAAGCCGCCCAGGCAGGTGATTGTAGTGCAGGGCAAGTTGGTGAATATCGTTCTTTAGCTGTAAGCCGCAGGCTCTAAGCTATAAGCAAGTCCCAACGATATCATTTTGTCATTCCGAGGAGGGTCGCAGGCCCGACAAGGAATCCCTATGACGGGCCAAGGCAAAAAGAAAGGCTGGAATGAATTCCAGCCTTTCATCCTTCACCCTCTGCCCTCATACTTTCGTCCTGTGCCTCCACGCCAATAGCCCGGCCGCCAGCACCAGCACCACGGCCATGAAGGTCTGGTTGGCGTTGAAGCCGGCGATCTCGGCCGCGTCCAGGCGGATGAAGTCCAACAGGATGCGGATGGTGGGGTAGGTGATCAGATAGACCAGGAACAGATCCCCGGGTTTCAGGCTCTGGCCGAATTTGCGGCCGAGCCAGATCAGCAAGGCCGCAGTGCCCAGGCTCCACAGGGACTCGTAAAGGAAGATGGGATGGTAGCGGGCCACATCGGCGAATTCCGGCAGGCGATAGGCCGGGTCGATGGTGATGGCCCAGGACAAATCGCTGGGAGCGCCGTACAGCTCCTGGTTGACGTAATTGGCCCAACGGCCCAGCCCCTGCCCCAGGGCGATGGCTGGCGCAAAGACATCCAGCCAGGCAGCGAAGGCCTCGCCGCGGCGGCGGGCCAGGATGTAGAGGGCCAGCACACCACCGATCACCGCCCCGGGGATGCCCAAGCCGCCGCGCCAAATGGCCAGCGCATCGAGCGGATGAGTGAGGTAATACTGCGTGGTCACGCCGGCGGCGATCAGCGAGGGCGAAGGAGTGAAGATGTGCCATAACCGGGCTCCGAGCACCCCAGCCAGCACCACCCACAGCAAACTCTCCCAGATAAAGTCACTGCGCAGCTTGCGCTGTTTGGCGTGCCACTCAGCCAGCGCCGCGCCGGCAACCACCGCCCCCATCACGATCAGGCCATAGTAGCGAATGTACAGCGGCCCCAGATGAATACCCAGTTCGTCTATAGACATAATTTCTCCGCCCTAAATCATACTCGCTTTGTTAAGCGCCCAAAATCAGACCACCCTGCGGGGTCTGATTTGGGCTTGTGCGGCCGAGCTATTCGGCCGCGCCGGGGAAGAAGATCTCTTCGATCTTGAGCTCGAAGAGCGCCGCCAGGGCAAAGGCCAGGTCCAGGCTGGGGTTGTACTTGCCGGTCTCGATGGCGTTGATCGTCTGGCGCGAGACGCCTGCCTGCTGGGCGAGCTGCTCCTGTGACCAGTCGCGTTCGGCGCGCAGCACCTTCAGACGGTTCTTCATTGGTAGCGCCGCCGGGCCAGCAGCTGGCCGGCCCCCCACAAGACACCCATGGAAATCAAGGCGGTGCCCAAGTCGATCGGCGGCACACCAGCAATGCCCAACAGCGAGCTGGCCAACAGCACCAGGAACATGCCGCCGAAAGCCAGGGAAAGCGCTTCGAGCTGAATCGTGCGCTCCAATTCATCCATGGCCATCATCTGGTCACGAGCGACAAAGATGACGATGAAGATGCCCGGTATGAGAGGCAGGAGCGCCAGAACCAGCAGGACGGGCTTACTGATATACATGCTGGAGCGGGCCAGGCTGACCGCCAGGACGACCAAGACGGCATAGGCCAGAAAAGCCAAAAGCAGCTTTTGTTTGGGTTTCATGTTCAGTCTCTCCTTGCCAAGATAATACATATATCTTTACATTTTGTCAAGTTATCTTTACATACACGCTGGCTGATGGCTTGTATACTTAAGCCTGTGAGGACTTCGATGAGCCCACCGGAACCTATCTACAGCAGCCCCGGCCATTGGCTGGTGCGCTTGCACATGCTGGCCTACCTCAAGAGCGGTGGACGCCTGGGGCACAAGCTGGGCGGCACCCGCTCACTGCTGCTGACCACCCGCGGGCGCACGTCAGGGAAGCTGTTTCGCACCGCCCTGCTGTACGGGCAAGATGCGGGGCGCTATGTGATCGTGGCTTCACGCGGCGGGCACCCGCAGCACCCCAACTGGTTCAGCAACCTGCGGCAAGATCCGACGGTTCAGGTGCAGGTCGGCACCGAGGTCTTCGAGGCAGCCGCCCGCATTGCGCAGGGCGCTGAACGCGAGCGCCTCTGGGCCTTGATGGCCGCCATTTGGCCGCGCTACAACACCTACCAGGCCAACACACAGCGCACGATCCCCGTGGTGGTGCTGGAGCGAAGCGGCTGATGCCTAGCCAAAACGTTGACGCCTACTTGGAGCGTCTCGACCACCCGCTCAAGCCAGTGGTCGAGGCGCTGCGGGCGGTGATCCTGGCGGCGGATGCCGGGCTGAACGAGCGCATCAAGTGGAATGCGCCCAGCTTTGGCTACGCTGACCAAGACCGCATCACCTTCATGCTGCGCGACGCCGACAAAGTGCGCCTGATCTTCCACCGCGGTGCCCGCGCCGAGGGCGACGCGGCCTTCAGTTTTGAAGACCCCAGCGGCCTGGTGGAGTGGGTTAACAACGAACGCGGCACCGTAGTCTTCACCAGTCTGGATGACGCGCAGGCCCAGAATGCGGCGCTGGCCGATCTGGTACGCGCCTGGATGCAGGCTACAAGCTGAGCATGCCGTAGACCTTTCGTCATTGCGAGAAGTACTTGCGAAGCAAGTGCGACGAAGCAATCTCCAGTCTAACTACAAGTCATGCGTAGGGGCGAGGCGTGCCTCGCCCTCCCACACATAAAACCGCCCCGTATAATCTTCCCATGACCCACACGCCCCTCCCCAAAACCTCCGGCCCAGCGCAGAGCGCTCTGGAGGCCGCCGGCATCACCCACCTGGAGCAGCTAGCCGAACACAGCGAAGCGGAGATCGCTAAGCTGCACGGCATGGGACCCAAGGCGCTGCGCATCCTCAAGGAAACGCTGGCCGAGCACGGCCTGCGCTTCAAGGAGGGTGTCCAAAGCGAACTGAGCGCGGCGGGCTTCCTGATGCAGCTGAAAAGCCATGCCTCGCTCGCCCAGCAGCAGGCCTACGAACGCTACTTCCCGGGGCAATCGCAAGAGTTCATCGGCGTGCGCATGGGCCAGGTCTTCGCGCTGGCCAAGGCGCACAGCCAGATGCCCCTCGCCGAGATCGAGACGCTGCTGGAGAGCGACATCCGCGAGGCCCGTGCTGGCGCAGTCAGCATCATGGAAAAGTCGGTCCGCGGGAAGAAGACGAGCGAGGAGCGGCGCAAGGCGCTGTACGAGCTGTACCTGCGCCGCCACGCCCGCATCAACACCTGGGACCTGGTGGACCTGGGCGCACAGCACGTCGTGGGCGCCTGGTTGGCCGATAAGCCGCGCGACATCCTGTACCAACTGGCCGCCTCCGACTTCTGGCCCGAGCGGCGCAGCGCGCTGGTGGCCTGCTTCGCCTTCGTGCGCCGCGGCGAGCTGGACGACGCGCTCAAGCTGGCCGAGATGCTGGCCGAAGATCCCGAGGAATACGTGCAGAAGGCCGCCGGCTGGCTGCTGCGCAGCGTCGGCGACGCTGACCGGCCGCGGCTGCTCGCCTTCCTGCAGCAGCACGCTGCCCGCATGCGCCGACCTATGCTGCGCGCTGCCATCGAAAAGCTGGACAAGGCCGAGCGGGCGCGCTGGCTGGCGGCGCTGGACGAGTAGCGCGCCGTGCCGGGAAAAGAAATCCGTGTTGCGATGTCGATTCGGGGCGATTCCGTTCGACGTGATAGTAGGAGGACGCAACGGGCGGCCTCGCACGAAAGGAGAACCACCATGAAGTACATGCTGATCATGCGCGACACCCAGGAAGCCTTCGAAGCCAGCCAGAAGGTCGACTTCGAAGAGATCATCAACGCCATGGGTGCCTACAACGAGTCCCTGATCAAGGCGGGCGTGTTCGCCAGCGCAGAAGGCCTGGCACCGGCCACCGAGGGATTCGTCGTCGATTTCGCCGGCGAGAAGCCGATCGTGACCGACGGCCCCTACGGCGAGACGCACGAGCTGTTCAACGGGTTCTGGATCCTCGAGGTCTCGAGCAAGGAAGAAGCCATCGAGTGGGCCAGCCGCGCTCCGCTCGGGCCGGGCTCCAAGCTGGAGGTGCGCCGCATCCCGACGGCCGAGGAGGCCTTCGCCGACTACGCCGACAACGAATACGTCAAGAAGGGAGCGGAGCGCCGGAGCGATGGCCGCTGAGACGACCGTCACCTGGTGAGATCGTGACCGACATCCAGCGAACGGTCGATGCTGTCTGGCGCATCGAGAGCGCGCGCATTGTGGCGACGCTCGCCAAGATGACTGGCGACCTAGGCCTGGCTGAGGACCTGGCACAGGAAGCGCTCGTCGATGCGCTGACCCAATGGCCGCAGTCAGGCGCCCCGCAAAATGCGGGCGCCTGGCTCACGGCCGTCGCCAAGCGTAAGGCGATCGACGGCTGGCGCCGGCGGGAACGTCTCGACCAGCGCTATCGCGCCATCGCCCACGACCTGTCGGAGACCAGCGAAGACGAATGGCAGCCGATCGACGACGACGTCGTACGCCTCGTCTTCACCGCCTGCCACCCCGTGCTCTCGCGTGAAGCGCAGGTCGCCCTCACCCTGCGCGTCGTCGCGGGCCTGACCACCACGGAGATCGCCCGCCTGCTCCTGGTACCGGTCGCCACCGTGCAGCAGCGCATCGTCCGAGCGAAGAAGACGCTCTCCGCGGCGCATGTGCCCTTTGAGACGCCCGACCCGAGCGAGTGGACCGCGCGGCTCGGCGCCGTGCTCGGTGTGGTGTACCTGGTCTTCACCGAGGGCTACGCGGCCACCTCGGGTGACCGCTGGATGCGCCCCGAGATCGCCAACGAGGCGCTGCGCCTGGGACGCGTGCTGGCTGGCCTGCTGCCGCGTGAGCCGGAGGTGCACGGCCTGGTCGCGCTGATGGAGTTCCAGGCATCCCGGTTCGCGGCGCGGGTCTCCCAGGACGGTACCCCGATCCTGCTCAGCGATCAAGATCGATCGCGCTGGGACCGTACCCAGATCGAGCGCGGACGCGCGGCACTGGAGCGGGCGGATGCCGTGGGTCGCGGCCGCGGAAACTATGCGCTGCAGGCGGCGATCGCCGAATGCCATGCGATCGCCCCCAGCGTCGAGGGGACCGATTGGGAGCGCATCGTGCTGCTCTACGAGGCGCTTGGTCGGCTGGCCCCGAGCCCCGTGGTCGAGCTGAACCGCGCCGTGGCGGTGTCGATGGCGAGCGGGCCTGCCAACGCGCTGCGCATTGTCGACCGGCTGTCGTCGCAGGGACAACTGCGCGGATCGTACCTGCTGCCGAGTGTGCGCGGCGAACTGCTCGCCCGGCTCGGCCGCACCGACGAAGCCCGTTCCGAGCTGATCACCGCCGCCGACCTGGCGACCAACGAGCGCGAGCGCGCGGTGCTGCGCGCCAAGGCGGCCGCGCTCTGACCTGCGAGCTGGAGCGCCGCCATCTAAAAGTTGGGCAAGGCCGAGCGGCGCGCTGGCTGACGAAAAACTGAGTGCTGATTTCTGAGTGCTGATTGCAGATTGAGACACCAGCCTCAACCATCTCTGCGAGGGAGCGCTGACTGGTGTTTGTGGTTGTTGAAAGTTTGTGGTTGTGCCGTTTTTGTGCTGTTTGTGCCGGCTTGACAAGACCGCGCCGGGGTTTGTGCACACTATGTTGAACTGAGATACAAGGGGAGCGAACACGCCGCCATTATCCACGCGCAACAGTTGCTGATGAGCAAATGATAGTTGCTGTCAAGCGATGAGGCTGTGCGCCATTGGGCAATCCACTCAAGGCGCAGACAACGAACAAGACAAACGCCAAAAGTGGGCTTGGCATCGATGAATTCTTCGCGGCGCGGCTGCGCCGCTGCTCAGAATGACGAATACGCGTAGGGGCGCAGCATGCTGCGCCTTCCCAGGGTCGTCTTTGCGAGGGCGGCTTTCGCCGCCCGAAGCAATCTCCAAGCGAATAGATAGAGCATAGTAGAACATCACCCGCGGTTTTGCCGAGTACGGAGGAAAGGGTTGAGGTACGAAGCCTATACACTGCAAAATGCAGTTCTTACACTGCACTTTGCAGTGTATCTAACCTAGGGTTTTAAGGCGTCAATCACCATCCCAACCAGCCGGCGGGTAGCGGCTTCAGAGTTCAACTCGGCGGCCGCGCCTAGAGCATTCAGACAGTAACTGGCCAACTCGTCCACCGGAATGTCAGCGCGCACCTGACCAGCCGCTGCTGCCGCCTCCAGCAGGGGTTCCAATAGGGCGTCCAGTTTCCGCCGGCCTTCTGCCAGCGAGCTGCCCGCATGCAGCAAAGCGGACAGGTCGCTATCGTGGCGGCTAGTGCTCTGCAAAACCAGTGCATAGGCTTGCAGCACAGCACGCAAACGCCCGCCGGGATCAGCCTCGCCCGCAGCCACCCTGGCCAAATGATCGAGGTGGGTATGGATTTGACCGGCATGCCAAGCATCCAGGATGGCCTCGACACTGGGGAAATATTTGTACAAGGTAGTGCGGGTGATGCCGACCTGCTCGGCAATTTGCGCCATGCTGACGCCGCGCAGACCATTGACCACCGCCAGTGAAGCTGCGCTGGAAAGAATCCTCTCCCGAACTTCCTGGCGGTGGGCATCCACTGTGTGTCGCCAGAGTTTTGGCATATCTCAAGTATACAGGTGCCTACGGCATGGACACAATGTCATTTATATAGACATAATGTATAGTAAAATGGCGCAGGAGGTTCACATGCCACAATCAGGCTCTGAAACCAAACAGAAGCCCCCCACGCCTCGCTGGGTAAAGATTTTCGCCTGGATTGCGATCGCCGTCATGGCAGTGCTGGTCATCCTATCCATGTTCAGCGGCACCGAACACGGCCCCGGCCTTCATGGCGGCGGGCTGGATCAGGTCCTCGTCGCGACATGTTAATGCCCCCGACCCTGCGCAAGCTGATGCTGGCGCTGCACATCGCCGTCTCGGTCGGCTGGCTGGGGGCGGTGGCGGCCTATCTGGTGCTCGACCTGACGGTGACTACCAACCGGGATATCGCCACCGTGCAGGCAGCCCTGACAGGGATGCAACTGCTGGCCACCTACCTGATCGTTCCGCTGGCCCTGGCCACGCTGGTTACCGGCGTCATCCAATCGCTAGGCACACCTTGGGGGCTGCTGCGACACTGGTGGGTGCTGATCTCGCTGCTGCTGACTCTGTTCGCTACCGTCGTCCTGCTTCTGCAAGCCAGCCACATCAGCCAGGGGCACCTGCAAGGCCATACGCTGCTTCATTCGATTGGCGGGCTGGTGGTGCTTCTCGTCATCACCGGGCTAAATGTTCTGAAGCCGCTCGGCCGAACACAGTGGGATTTTTAGTTCGCAGTGACGTCACTTCTACACTCGTTTTGGAGTTCTACAAACTATTGACTTACAGTCCTTTATCTACTATCCAATTTTTTAATTCCAAGTTTCTAAGTTCTTTGTCAAATATTCCGAGGCCACCATTCTTCTCAACAAATCTAATCTGTTGAAAAAGTTTTTCCCGTCTCTCTTGGTTTCCACTTGTATCATGATCCGATACCAGAAATTCTGAAGGTGGTGAAACCGAGTGGCTAAATTTTGACATCAGTAATTTCCAAATTCGGTCCCATTCTGCGGGTATTGGACATACTAAATAATTTGATTTCAAAAAAGAAATTAAGCAATCTGCAAATGCTGTACGCCGATTCCTGGCCAATAACTGCATTCCCACTAATTGGAATGAAACTTCTTCTATATCTTTAGCAAGGCGTTGCAACTTTTGAAGTGTTATCTCTCTAGGTTCGAAATTTGAGTTTCTGCTAAAAACAAACACTTTGTTCTCCCGAAACCCGTATTGAGAATGAATTATCTCGTTTCGGTTCTCGACAAGTGTTTGCAAAAAATTCAAGTCTAAATTTTCGAAGAATTCCTGCCCCAAAGGTTTACTTTTAAGTTCCTTCACCAAGGAAACAAGATCTTTCCTTCGACCACCAAGTGTATTTGGGTGTTTTTTCACTGCCTGGGAAAAGGTCTCATCAAAGCTACACAGTGCAAAGAATTGATCAAAAAGCACATCCAAATAACTATATTCGACTAATAGCAAACCTAGCATACGGTAATACTCATCTGGTAAATCGCGACGGTACTCCAATTGCTTTTCTTCCATATTTACCCCATCCGCGCCCGCTCCTCGTCGGCCACCGCCGGCTCCAGCTTCTTGAACAGCGGCGCCGGCTGGCGCAGGGCGCGGCCGGGCTCCAGGGTGCTGGGGGCCCAGCGGCCACTGGCCCCGGCGTCCCGGTAGCGCAGCACCAGATGCTCGCCCAGCGCGTCGTGCTGCATCTCGGTATACTGCTCGCCGAACAGCGGCGCGTCGTAGCCCAGGGTCTGGTGCAGCTGCTCGCAGGTGTGCGGTAGGAAGGGCGAAAGCAGCGTCTTGAGATTGTCGATGGCGCGGATGGCGGTGTAAATCGTCGTCCCGGCGGCGGCCTTATCGGTCTTGACCGCCGACCAGGGCGCCTGGGCGTCCAGGTAGGCGTTGACCTCGCTGGCCAGGCGGATGGCCTCGCCCAGCGCGGCGCGCAGCTTCACCGCCTCCAGATGCGCGCCGACGCTGTCAAAGCCGGCTTCGATCTTGGCCAGCAGTTCTTTGTCCGCCGGGCGCAGTTCGCCGGCATCCGGCACCTTGCCCTCCCAGTGGCGGTGGGCAAACGAGAGCACCCGGTTGGCCAGGTTGCCCCAGGTGGCCACCAGTTCGTTGTTGTTGCGGGCCACGAAGTCGTCCCAGTCCCAGTTGCTGTCGCTGGTCTCGGGCATGATGGCGGTCAGGTAATAGCGCAGCGGGTCCGGGTCGTAACGCTCCAGAAAGTCCAGCGCCCACACCGCCCAGTTGCGGCTGCCGGACAGCTTGCGGTCCTGAATATTTAGGAATTCGTTGGCCGGCACGTCGTAGGGCAGGTTGAGCGGCTTGCCCTGGGTGCCTTCAAAGATGAAGCTGAATTGATCGCCCGCCCCGGCCAGCTCAGCAGGCCATAGGATGGCATGGAAGTCAATGTTGTCCTTGCCCAAAAAGTAATAGGCCCGCGCCGCCGGGTCGGTCCACCAGCGGTGCCAGGCGTCCGGCTGGCCGCTGATCTCGCTCCATTCGATGGCCGCCGACAGGTAGCCGATGACCGCCTCGAACCACACGTACAGACGCTTATGCTCCCAGCCCTCCACCGGCACGGGGATGCCCCAATCCAGGTCGCGGGTGATCGGGCGGCCGTGCAGCCCCTGGCTGCGGATCCAGCCCAGCGAGCGGGTGACCACATTGGGCCGCCAGTAGTCCTTGCGGCTCTCCAGAAATTCGATCACCTGCGGCTGCAGCTGGGCCAGGTCCAGGAAGAAGTGGGTGGTCTTGCGCAGCTCCGGCACCGAGCCGTCGATCTTGGCGCGGGGGTTAATCAGCTGGGTGGCGTCCAGCACGTTGCCGCAGTTGTCGCACTGGTCGCCGCGGGCGTTGTCGTACCCGCAAATGTAGCAGGTGCCCTCCACATAGCGGTCGGGCAAAAAGCGATTGAGCGCCGGTGAAAACCACTGCTGCTGCTCTTCGGTGTACAACAGCTGATTCTCCTTGAGGGCCAAAAAGAGCGACTGCGAGACCTTGAAGTGGTTCTCAGTGTGGGTGGTGGTGAACAGGTCGTAGTTCAGGCCAAGACGTTGGAAAAGGTCGAGAAAGCGCGGCTGGTAGCGCTGGTAGATCTCCTCCGGTGTCACGCCGTCGGCATCGGCTTTCACCGTGATCGGTGTGCCGTGGGCATCCGAGCCGGAGACCATCAGCACCTGGTTGCCCTTCAGGCGGTTGTAGCGGGCGAAAATATCGGCAGGCAGGTACGAACCGGCCACGTTGCCCACGTGAATGTCGGAGTTGGAATAGGGCCAGGCGACGGCGACGAGGATGTGTTGGGTCATGTCTTCTCCAGAATCTGTTCCATTGTAATGCCAACAAAAAGGCCGCCTTGCGGCGGCCCGGGTCTGGAAGCTGACGATCAACGCTTGCGGCGCAGCGGCGACTGGCGCAAAGGCACGGCGACCCGGGCGGGGGAACCGCGCATTATCCCCAGCATGATCACAACGGAAACCGCAGCATATATAAGGAAAGTAGTCATCGTACGACTAGTGTATAGGATGGGCGCCGCCCATGTCAACAACGCCTAGAAAGGAAACCACAACGGCCAAAAGGGGTCGATCAGGATCATGAAGATGCCCCAGGCGAAGCCCAGGATGCTGCCAGCGACCACATCGCGCGGGAAGTGGGCGCCTACATACATGCGGGTGATGCCCACTGCAACCGCCACGGCAAATAGGCCAATCGTGCCGATCAGCGGCGGCTCCCACAGGAAATTGAGCAAGGTCACCAGGAAGAAGGCGTGGGCGGTGTGCCCGCTGGGGAAGGAGCGCCCGGGCGCCTTCCAGCCAATCACGCGGGCCTGGGTGTTGATCAGGTACGGGCGGGCTCGGTTCATGATCTCTTTCAAGCCTTCGACCAGCAGGGCCAGGGTCATGGTGCCCAGAGCCAGCTGCAGGGCCGGCATGGGGTCCGCTTTGAAGAAGTACAGGTAAATCGCCAGACCAATCGCCACCAGGCCGGCGCCGATCTGGGTCACGATCCACATCAAGATATCCAGCCAGCGCGGCCGGAAGCCCCACAGGTTGAAGAGCAGAAAGACGTGATTGTCGATGGCCTGGCCGCGCGCCCACAGCAGCGAGAGGCTCACCAGGGTGAACAAGCCCAGCGCCACCATCAGGCTGCGGCGGGCCAGCACCGCCCGGCCAATCTCGCCGCGCTGCTCAGGCGGCAGCCAGGTCAGGAACAGCGTGATCGCCAGCAGCAGGCCCAGCACCGTCACCGGCCGGCGCAGCTTCAGCACGCGGGCCAAAAAACCGGTGGGTTTGGGCAGAATGGGCGGCGGCGGCGGGGGAGTTTGCGTCTTTTCCATGGCTTTTAGCGGGGCTAATCTTAACCGCATTTTCTGAATCCCATATTCGCAAATCCTGAGTTTCTTTATAAAAGCTTGCTTACCGCTTGGCGCGCTTTCGGGTAAGATTGCGCCTGAAAGAACAATCTAAATACTATGAGCGAAGCCCTCTCCAGCCAAGACATTTTGAACATCAGCCCTGCGGCAGCCAGCAAGATCAGCGAGCTGATCGAAACACGCGGCAAGCCCGGCTTGGCCGTGCGCGTCGCCATCCGCGGCGTGCTGCCCGGTGGCGGTTACCAAACTGAATTCAAGTTCCAGGAGCGCAGCGAAGCCACAGACAACGATCTGGTGCAGAGCGTAGGCGCCTTTGAGCTGCTCTTTGAGCCCGATGTGGCCGAAAAGGTGCAAGGCGCCAAGGTTGACTTTGACGAAGAGCGCTACTCGGCTGGGTTCAACATCGAATACCCGCCGCGCAGCATTCTGCCGCCGGGTGTGGAAGCCCGCCGTGACTGGGAAGACCCACTGGCCCAGCAGGTGCAGCAGGTCATCGACGACTTCATCAACCCCGGTGTGGCCGGCCACGGCGGCTGGGTGCTGCTGAAGGACGTCAAGGGCGAGGACATTTACGTAGAGATGGGCGGCGGCTGCCAGGGCTGCGGCATGGCGGCGGTGACCCTGCGCGCCGGCATTGAAAAAGCCATCATGGAAGCCGTGCCGGCTGTGCGCCAGATCATTGACGTGACCGACCACGACGAGGGCGAAAGCCCCTATTACGCGCCGCAAACCGCAGAGGGCGCATCGCCCTTCAATCAATAATCATGAGCGATCGCAAACGCATTCTATTCGGTCTGGTGTTCCTGCTGGTGGCGCTCTTGGGCGCGGCAGTGGTCAACATCATCGGCTGGAGCGCCGGCGAATACCGCATCGGCGCCCTGCTGGGGCTGGGGACCTTTGTGGTCTTCGCCGCTTTGGCAGCCTATCACTTCATTAAAGTACGTGACTGGGCCTGGCTGCCGGCCGTGGCCGGTGGCCTGTACGCCGTGCTGCCAGACCTGATCCTAGGCCCGGCAGACGACCTGGGCGCCATTCTGCTGGGCGCCGCGCTGACCGGCTTCATGAGCTGGCGGCGCAAGCGCATGGGCAGTGTTGACAGAGGCTAGCCGGAGGAGTAGACTGGCTGGGTAACTATGGAAGTTGACAGTAGTTTAGACATCGATCCGTTATCGAGCAAGCGTTGCGCCTTGTTCGACGTGCTTGTTTGGAGAGCCGCTTAGCTCGCCTGGCTTAAGCCTGCCTGCCTCTCCCAACCCGGCCGTCTTCAGGTGCCGGGTTTTGTTTTTAACCCCGCTTGCTCCGGAAGGAGCAATACATGATCCAAATCTTCAAGACCATGCCGAACGGCAAACTGGTCCAGCAGGAGCGCGTCTCCAAAGGCGTGTGGATCAACGCTGTGGCGCCGCACGCCGACGAAATTGAGCAGCTGGTGGACTGGGGCGCGCCCGAAGAGGCGATCACCTACGCCTTGGACGTGGACGAGCTGGCCCGGGTGGAGCGTTACGACGGCATCACCTACATTATTTTGCGCGTGCCCTACTTCCAGGGCGACCATGAAGATATCCCTTACACTTCGGTGCCGCTGGCGATCATCACCTCGGCCAAGTGGATCATGACCGTGTCCAAGTTCAACACGGAAAGCCTGCGCGAGTCCAAGAAGAACAAGGAATATCCGCTACACACGCGCAAGCACAACACCTTTATCCTGCACATCCTGTTCAATACGGCCAAGCTCTACCTCAAGCACCTGACCACCATTAACCGCCTGGTGGACAACCTGGAAGAGCGCTTGACCGTGTCCATCGACAACAAAGACCTTTTCCGGCTGTTGAAGTACCAAAAGAGCCTGGTGTATTTTTCTACGGCATTAAAGACCAATGAAGTGATGATCGAGCGGCTGCAGCGCATGCGCCTGTTCAACCAATTTGAGGAAGACCAGGACCTGCTGGATGATGTATTGACCGAGACGATGCAGGCCATCGAAATGAACAACATCTCCAGCAACATTTTGAACCAGATGATGGATGCCTTCGCCTCGATGATCTCTAACAACCAGAACGACGTAGTCAAAGTGCTGACCTCGGTGACGCTGGTGTTGGGTCTGCCCACCCTGGTGGCCAGTTTTTACGGCATGAACGTGGGCCTGCCGTTCAGCGAGACACCTCACGCCTTCTGGCTGACGGTGGGCATCAGCCTGGCGCTGATGCTGACCGCCATCCTGATCTTTCGCAAGCGCGGCTGGTTTTAGCCACCCAAGCAGACAACGGCCCAAAAACGCCCCTCCTTTAGGGGCGTTTTTTCTACTCTTGGCGAGGCTGCCTGTCGTGGATGTACTGAGACACCACCGTATTCAGTACCAGGAAGGCCACAAACAACAGGCAGGCACCCATGATGGCAAACGAAGTATTTCTGTCGTCTATCTGCTGTGCCAGCCGGCGCCCCCAGCTGGCCCCGAGAGCCCCGCCGGTGCCCACCAGCCCAAGGGAGATCGAGAGACAGCCCCGGCCCAGCTTGGGGTGGGGGCAAACATCTCGCGGCGCACCCACAAAGTCGCGGCTGGGAAGGCGAAGTGTAAGAACACGAAAAGCGCGGCCAAGCTGAGCACCACCAGCAATGCCGTGGGCAGGTTGGCAAACAGTTTGGGTTGCAGGGCCTTGGCCGTGGCCAGCAGGGCTCCGGCACACCACAGAATCCCCACAAGTGGCTTGGCTTGCGCGCCACGCTGCAGATAGACATACATGGCCAGCGCTGCCACGCCTGAAAGCACAATCACAAACCAGAACAGGGGAGCCGAAAAGCTGGGGATAAAGAACGCCATTGAACTGCTGATGAAGACAACCAGAAGCGTCAGGATCGGATAGGCCAGGGCCTTGGCCGGTTTGGCGATATAGCCGGGAAAGCGCACACGCTGGTGGTCTTTGTGCGCGGCCAGCCGCCCGGTACGCCGGTCTTGCTGCATGCGGGCCAGCAGCCGGGCGGTCAAAAAGCGCATGAGAGCAAAGCCGCCGCGAAACAAAGCCCAGATCATCAGGCCGGCTACCAGGATGGAGTATTCCCGCCGCCAGTGGGCAACCAGGTGCGTTTCCAGCAGGTCAACCAGCCTCAGCCCCACAATCAGCATGAAAAACCCTGCCGCGATGCTCAGCGCCAGGGCGCCGAGCTGGGCGATTGTGCCGCGGCCGAACCAGGCCAAAGCCCAACCCAGCAAGGCCCCCAGGGGTGCAAGCAGGGTCAAGGCCAGCAGCCAGAGCACACCCAGCAAAACCGACTGGCTACCAGACAACACCCGTGGCAGCAAGGGCAGCAGAAACGCGATGGCGCCCAGGGCCAGTGGCAGCCGGTACAGAGCAAAGAAGGCGGAGAGTGATTTTGGTCTGGCGCGCATTGGTTGCCCCACGCCCTTTATAGTAAACCTTAAGCAGAAAGGCCGCGCTTCGGGGACGCGGCCTTTCTGTTTTCCAAGAGGAGAAGGATTTCGGTTTTAGAGGTACTCGCGCAACTGGCGGGCCCGTTTGGGGTGGCGCAGGCGACGCAGAGCCTTGCCCTCGATCTGGCGGATGCGCTCGCGGGTCAGGCCAAACTTCTCGCCAACTTCTTCGAGCGTGTACGCCCGGCCGTTCTCCAGGCCGAAGCGCAGGCGCAGAATACGAGCCTCGCGCGGGGTGAGCGTGGCCAACACTTCAGCCACCTTTTGTTCCATCATGTTCTTGTAGGCAGACTGGCTGGGGCTGGGGCTGCTCTCATCTTCGACGAACATGCCCAGCTCGGAGTCTTCCTCGTCGCCCACCGGGCTCTCCAGTGAGAGCGGCAGCCAGGAGACGCGTAGCATCCAGTCGACCTTCTCGATGTCTTCGTTGAGCTCCTCAGCCAGGTCTTCGATGCTGGCCGGGCGGCCCAGGCGCTGTTCCAGCGTGTGGGCGGCCTTATACATCAGCCGAATGCGGTCGATCATGTGCACCGGCACGCGGATGGTGCGGCCCTGGTCAGCGATCGAGCGGGTGATGGTTTGGCGGATCCACCAGGTGGCATAGGTGGAGAAGCGGAAGCCCAGGCGATAGTCGAACTTGGCGACGCCCTTCATCAGGCCCAGGTTGCCTTCCTGGATTAGATCCAGGAAGGGCACGCCGCGGCCCATGTATTTTTTGGCGATGCTGACCACCAGGCGGGTATTGGCCTTGATCAGGTGTTCGCGGGCCAGGCGGCCGTCTTCAATGACGGCATCCAGCTGGGCGCGCTTGGCCGGCGGTGTGCTGCCATTGAGCTTGTTCAGCTGGCGGCGGGCTTTCTTGCCGGCTTCAATGCGCTTAGCGAGGTCCACCTCCTGCTCCATGGTCAGCAGGGGCACGCGGGCCATCTCTTTCAAATAGAGGCCGACAGTGTCGATGACTTCATCCTGAGGCAGCTCGTAGGCTTCCGGCATTTCCATGTCGAGCGCATGGAAATCATCAGCCGCGTCTTCAGGCTCCGCATGGGTCATGAAGTGCATTTCCAGACGCTGGAAATCCTGATCTTCGTCCAGCACGGTAAAGCCATCCGGCGAAACCGGCAAACCCTGCAGGCGCTCACCCAGCAGGGTGGCGTTCTGTTCATCGATTTGCTGCTTGGATTGAAAAGCCATAATGCCTCCTTGGCCACGGCGCAAGGCGCGCGCCGGACACTACTCCTTGGGGTCTAATAAATCCTTGAGCGCCATCAGGCGCGGATCAATCGGGTCGGCATGCTCACAGGCCTGGTGGTTGCGGTTGTTGCCGCATACCGGACACAGGCCCTGACAGTCCGGCTGGCACAGCGGGGTGAACGGCAGGTCGAGTAACAGGTACTCGCGGCCCAATGGAGCCAGATCAATGTGATGGTCGGCGGGGACCAGCAGCTGCGACTCGGTCACCGAGCGTTCATCAAAGGCGTACAAATCAGTGAACTGCGTGGCGATGGCCTGGTCAAACTCTTCCAGGCAGCGCACACATTCCACCGTGGTGCGCCCGCTGAGGGCCACCTCCGCCACCAGGCCCTGGGGCGTGCGGCCAAATGTGGCTGCGCCGCGCAGGTCATACACGGTCAGGTCTGGCGGCAGAACCATCTCAGCTTCATCAAATTCGATGGTGCGGGTGTAACCCACCTCGGCTTTGACCAAAAAGCCGACATTGATGCGAAGAGGGTTCACGCGCGTGGTCATGTTCGTGTCGCAATGCGCCTTTTTTGGCGAGTCCGGCGCTGTTTTGCAAAAGAATCCTTCGCAGCCGATATTGCAAAGGATTCTGAATAACTTGGGAAAAGTATAACAAAAATTGCAAAATAGTCAACAAGCAACCGCACATACAGCGCTGTAAGGCGAAACCACCCCCGCGCGTGGGGTGATGCCGCAGAATGGCTTAGAATGCAAGCCATGAGACGACTTTTGCTGGCCAGCGGGAACCGCGACAAGCTGAGTGAGCTGACCGCCCTGCTGGCGGATGTGCCCGTGCAGCTGCTGACGCCGGTCGACGTGGGCCTGGACGACCTGGATGTGCTCGAAGACGGGGCCGACTATGCCGCCAACGCGGCACTGAAAGCGGCGGCATTCTCGCAGGCCAGCGGCCTGCCCTGCCTGGCGGACGACAGCGGTCTGGAGGTGGCGGCGCTGGGCGGTGCCCCGGGCGTGCACTCCGCCCGGCTCAGCCCGGGCGACGATGCTCAGCGGCGCGCCCGGTTGTTGGAACTGCTGGCCGGCCACCCGCAACCCTGGACGGCGCGCTTCGTCTCCACCGTGTGCCTGGCGCTGCCGGGCGACCCGCAGCCGCAGCAGCACTTTGCGCAAGGGGAGTGCCGCGGCGAGATCGTGGCCCAAGAGCGCGGTGTGGGCGGCTTCGGCTACGACCCGATCTTCGTAGTGGCCGGCACCGGGCGCACGATGGCCGAGTTCAGCTTTAGGGAAAAGAACAAGCTCAGCCACCGGGCAGATGCCGTGACCAAGATCAAGCCCCAACTGCGCGCCGCCTTTGGTTTAGACGGCACTTTATAATGAAGCCATGCCTACCTTAGACAAAGATACTTGGCTGGCGATGGCGCGCGAAGGCCACGCCCGCTCCGCCTTTGGCCGCCTGGGCGGCGAAGTGCTGGATGTGGACGAAGACAGCCTGACCCTGCGCCTGCCGATCACCGATGCCCTGCGCCAGCCTTTCGGGCTGCTGCACGGCGGCATTAGCCTGTTCTTGATCGAGACCGCAGCCAGCAGCCACGCCGCCTTTGGCGCCGACCTGGAACTGGCGCGCCCGGTGGGCATCGAGGTCAGCGCCAGCCACCTGCGCTCCGCCACGGCGGGCACGCTGCGGGCCACCGCCCGCCTGCTGCGCCGGGGGCGGACGCACGCCGTGCACGAGGTGGATGTGCTGCTGGAGGAGAGCGGGGAACTGCTCTGCCGCGGCCGCATGACCAACTATTTCAAGCCGGTGGAGTAGCAGCGAGCGAGCCGTTATAATCCTCTTATTATTGCCCCCATCACAGAGGTGACCGCAGCATGAGCTATGAACAAATCTTGGAAAAAGCGGCGGCCGAAGGCGCCATCCGCGCCTACCGGCTGAGCGACAATACCGCCTTTGTGTACCGCCTGAAAGACGGCGGATATCAGGCCCGCGGCCTGACCGCCCGAGAGGGCGCCTGGGACTTCTCCCCGCAGCTGGTCAGCCAGGGCGGCACGATTCACCGCAGCCAAGACGGCTGGGGTTGGGTGGCGGGACTGCCCAAACGCGCCACTCCGATCGACAACGAAGCGGCCAAAGCCAACCCCGGCTATTCGCAGCTGGTTTTGCAGCAATGCTACACCTGCAAGCAGTTCCGGCCTGCGGCCGATTTTGAGCGCAGCGGCGCAGACGCCGACCCGCGGCGTGCCTGGGAGTGCAATGAATGCTACAGCCGTCGCCAGCGTGAAACCAGCGCTTACGAGCAGGCCAGCGCGCGCAAGGGCGACTTCTTGGACAAAGACACCTACGCTTCTCCCCCGCCTCCCGAAGGGAAGATCTGACCCATGCTGCGCAAACTGCTCGCCCTTGCGATTGGCCTGCCCGGTCTGGTCTTCTTTGCCCAGGGCGCCGGGTTATTTACGGCAACAGACAGCGTGATGAACAATGACCCGACCTGGGCCGTGATCGGCGTGGTGCTGGCTATCATCGGCTTGGTGCTGTGGCCGCGAGGGCGCAACTAGCCAGAGCGCTCAGCTGCCCCGACCGTTGTCCGGGCAGCGGGGGCTGCTCAGGCGGCGCATCGCAAGGCACCAACACGCTTGGTGTTTGGGCCGGGCCACCGCTCTTTATGTGACTAAAAGCCCTCGTAACACATTCCCTTGTCTCTCGTATTCCAAACAGCATCACGATTGGCCAGGTAAGCGTGCTTTACCCGGCATTTTGCGTGTATAGTTATCTGGAGGAAGAGAAAAATGAAATTTCGTCAAATAATCCCGATTGTATTCATCCTGGGCGCCCTGCTGTTGCAAGCCTGTGCTGCCGCCTCCAGCGAGGGAGCCATCCAGACCGGCATCGCTCAGACGCTGCAAATCTCTGATCTGCAGACGCAGGCGGCTGCGGCCAACCTGCCAGCTGACACAGCCACGCCGCCCCCGGCCGAAGCAGCCAGCGCTACGCCTGTGGTGGACACAGCCACCCCGCCCCCCATTGTTTCGGTGAGCGAGAATACCAACTGCCGGCGCGGTCCAAGCACTTTTTATGACCAAGTAACCATCCTGTATGCAGGCGAAGAGGCTGAGGTTATCAAGACCTATGACGGCGACCACAACTATGTGGTCATTCAAATTCCGGACAACAACGCTGACTGCTGGCTGTGGCTGCGCTACGCCGACCCAACTGATTTCTCGGCCTATGGCTTGCCGAAGGCCACACTGCCCCCCACCCCGTTGCCCACAGCGACCGCCACCCCAGTGTCCTATTGGCCGGGCAGCTGGAACTTCCGCGTGTATCACGGTGGCGTGGAACGCACCGGCACGATCAGCTGCAATGTCAGCGGTTCCACCCTGACCTGTTCTGGCGTGGGCAACCCCGGAGCGTTCAGCTATGTGTTTAGCGGCTCGATTGCGGCAAACAAGCTGTCTGCCAGTGGCACATACAGTGGCACCGGCAGCGGCAACTGGGCCGCGGAGATCAAGTCTGGCAACACGAACCAGTTTGTGGGCAACCTGGATATGGGCAGCTGGGAATTCTGCGGCTGGCGCTCGGGCAGTTCCATGCCCGCCCCTTGCCAGTGGCCGTAAGATCTTTCTCTAGAGGAGAAGCGGTTCTATGAAGCTTCGTTTGGTTCACTTAGTCATCGTGCTGTCCGCAGCGCTGTTGTTGCAGGCCTGCGCGCCAGGGTCCAATGCTGCGGCGATCCAAACCGGCGTGGCGCAGACCCTGCAGATCGCCGAGCTGCAAACCGCCGCGGCCGGCGCACAGAACACAGCCACGCCGCTGGTACCGCCAACCGAGGCCGGTGAGCCGACAGCTACGCTCTCCCCCACGCCGGCGCTTCCGATGGTGTCGGTGGGCCAGAACACCAACTGCCGCAGCGGCCCCAGCAGCAACTACACGCTGCTGACCACCATCCAGACCGGGCAGAGCGTGGAAGTGCTCAAGGTCTACAATGCCACCAACTACGTGGTGGTGCGCAACCCGGCCGGTTCCGGCGACTGCTGGCTGTGGCTGCAGTATGCCACCCCGGCCAACTTTGCCGAGTGGAACCTGCCGGTGGCCACCCAGCCGCCCACGCCGACCGCCACCCTGACGCCGACCCCGTCGTACGATTGGGAAGGCAACTGGAATATGCGCACGGTCATCCTGGGCACCACCTACACCGGACCGATGAGCTGCACAGTCAGCGGCAATTCGATCAACTGCTCGATGACGCTAAACCCAGGCGCCCTGGCCGTGAGCATTTCTGGCACGTTGAGTGGCTCGCGCCAATCGGCGAGCGGCTCGGTGAATGCACCAGGCAGCGGCACCTGGTCAACCCAAATCAAGGCCAACAACCTCAACCAATTTGTGGGCAAGTTCACGGACGGCGGTGACTACGAGTTCTGCGGCGCCCGGCCGGGCAGCTCACTGCCTGATCCCTGCCTTGGCCCTTAGCCAATCTACATCCCCAACCAATAAAGAGGCGACCTACAACGGCCGCCTCTTTTTGGTTGCGTGCGCAAAAGCTTTCTTGTATAGTGCGCTCATGCGCAAAATGCTATTTTTCTTCCTAATTGTTCTAACTTTACTGCTCAGTGCCTGTGTGCGCAGCGCCACAGACAGCGATAAGCAGATTGCCGATTTGGCCACCGAAATGTCTGCCGCGACGGCAGACGCACAGGTTCAAATGACCCTGGAAGCGTTGTTGAACGCGGCCACGCTGGAAGTGCCGAGCGAGACGCCGGAAGCTACGCCGACTGAGGAGGCCGCCGAACCCACGGCGACGGTGGAACAGGCCCAGCTGACTGCCCTGGCCCTGGCGCTGACCGAAGCCGCCAGCAGTGACGCCACACCCGAAGCTACCGAGGCCGCACAAGCCACGACAGCACCGTCTGCCAGCCCCACAGCCAACCCCACCGCAGGAAGCTGCTATGGCGCCCGCTATGTGTACGACGAGACCTATCCGGACGGCACACGGGTCAATGCCGGCCAGGCCATGCAAAAAACCTGGCGCCTGCAAAACGTGGGCACCTGCAACTGGGTGGCGGGCGAGTACGAGTTGGTCTTTATTGGCGGCACGCGCATGAACGGCCAGAACCCGCTGACGATCACTTTCGGTGTGCTCGCAGGCAACTATGCCAACTTCAGCATCAACCTAGTGGCTCCGGCCGAGCCGGGCACCTACCGCGGCGAATGGATGCTGCGCAGCAAGGGCGGCGATACATTTGGCGTCGGCCCGGACTTCAATTTGCCCATCTGGATCGAGATCATCGTCCGCGGCTAAGCCATCAGATCAAAGAGTAAAAGAGGCGCACGGATCCGTGCGCCTCTTTTTTTGTGCGGTTTGCGGCGCCGGCAATTTTGCTGTACAGTTAGGCCCACTGTGAAACACTATTGGGTCCTTTTAGGCCTCCTGGTCATGCTCTCGCTGAGCGCGTGCAGCGCATTGGATGAGGGGCCGCTGCAAATCAGCCTGGAGTTGCAGCCCAGCTCCACTCCCATCCCGGCGCCAACAGCCAGCGCCACTCCTACGCTGCCCGCCAGCCGTCTGATCGAAGTGGCGCAAGATGCCATCAACCAGGGCCTGTTGAATGAAGCCCTGATCCTGCTGGACCAGGCCCTGGCACAGGATGGCGAGAATGCCCAGGCTTGGCTGCTGCGCGGCAACGCCAACCGCCAGCTGGGCCGGGTAGATGAGGCGTTGAACGATTATGACCAGGCGGTTACCGCAGACATCAACTATGCTTCCGCCTTTCAAAACCGCGGCATGCTGCACTTCGAGCAAGGCAATCACAGCCAGGCACTGGCAGACCTGGCGCGTGCGATTGAACTGAACCCCAACTTCGGCCTGGTGTACCGCAACCGGGCCGCGGTACACACCGCGCTGGGCAACAGCGCCGCGGCCGCCCTGGATCTGCAGATCTACCTGACCTTTGTGCCCAACGCGCCAGATCATGCCGATGTGGAGGCCCAAATTGCCGATCTGCAACAGCAGCTGGCTGCGCAGGCGGCGGCAGATGGCCTGCTCTTCTTCGATGATTTCTCTGACCCCGGCAGCGGATGGTATACCAATGGCGACCCATCTTCCCCGGGTTTATATGCAGGCGATGGCTATGTGTTGCGCGTGACCCAAGGGGTCAGCGGCGGGGCCACCGGCGTATGGGCCATGCCCGGTCGCCTGTTCAGCGACACACGCGTGCAGGTAACGGCCCACAAGCAAACCGGCACGGACAACAACTTTTATGGGGTGCTCTGTCGCATTCAGGGCACCAGCGTCACGGCAAGTTTTTACGCCTTCCTGATCAGCAGCGATGGCTATTACGTGATCGCCAAGCGCATCAACCAAGGCCAACTGGAAGGCATTGGCCAAAGCCAATTGTTGCCCAGCGGGCAAATTCGTCTGGGGACTGAGGAGAACTTGATCGAAGCTGTCTGCGATGGCCCCCGCCTGGCTTTGTACGTGAATGGGGAACTGGTCTTTGAAACCCAGGACAACGCCCTCACCAATGGGCAGGTGGGGCTGATCGCGGGGACTTATGAAAGCACCACCAGCATCTTTTTTGACGACTTTTCGGTCTTTTCCACCGGAAATTAACCGGGCCTAGGAACAGAAAACCCGCCTGTTGGCGGGTTTTCTGTTCTTAGGCTTCAAAAGGCTTGCTTAGATCAGGGTTACGTCTTGGGCCTGAGGGCCCTTGTCGCTGTCGCCAACGACAAACTCAACACGCTGGCCTTCTTTCAAAGAACGAAAGCCATCCATGTTTATCGCGGAAAAATGGACAAAAATGTCGCCGCCAGAATCGCGCTCGAGAAAGCCGTAACCCTTTGCGCTATTGAACCATTTGACCGTTCCTTGTTCACGTTCTGCCATGTTTCTGAAAATCTCCTCTCAACTGCCGGGCAGCCAACCCGGCCACAGCCTGTGCCGATTTTACATAGGATAACCATTTCTGCAAGCAAATGCCTACACCATGTTCATGCAGCAAATCGCCACTGTGGACTACAATGTCCGTGGGGCCAACAATGATCGAGCGTTTACGCAAAGCGTATATTCCTCTTTTCACGCAAATTACCGTCCCCTACATCCTGCTGGCGCTCTTGATCGCGGCTGGGGGGACTTATGTGGTCACGCGGCTCATTTTCCAATCGCTGGAGGAGCGTTTCCTCAACGAGCTTATTCAGACCACCATCATTTCCAAACAAAGCCTGGTGCGCACCGAGGAGAACCTGCTGGCAGCGCAGCGTCTGGCCGGCAACACTGTCGGTGTTGCCCAAGCGATCAGCGCCGGCGATACAGAGTTGCTGCGCGCGCTGGTGGAACCAGGCGCCTTCAACACCGGCTTAGAAGCTTTTGCCATCCTGCAGGCAGACGGGCAGGCATTGCTATCGCTCGGCTTGGATGACGCCGGCAACGGTTATCAGGAGCTGCCGACCCAATCAGCTTACAGCCAGCAGGATTTTGTACGCAAGGCTTTGACCGGCGCTGAGGACACGGCTGGGGATAAGTTCGTGGGCTTGGTGCCCACCCCGGCGGGGCAATACCTTTTTGTCAGCGGACCCGTCTACTCAGCCAACGGGGAGCTGGTGGGGGCGGCGCTGGCGGGCATCTCCCTGAACACTTTGAGCGCTCAGGTGCGCGCCGAGACATTGGCTCAGGTCAGCTTCTATAACGAAAACGGCTTCCCGCTGAGCAGCTCCTTTGAAGAAGCAATGCCTCTTGACCTATTCCAGCTCAATGACCTGCGCACCCACCCGGAAGATGGCGTTTCCCGAAATTTGGGCAGTGCACAATCCGGCCAAAATGAGTTGATCAGCGTTTGGCAGGTCAGAGACACACAGGCTTTAGGCTACCTGGGCGTGGCTCTGGCGCCGCGTTTCCTGGTGCAGGCCAGTCAATTCACCCGAGAAAACACTTTGGTGCTGATGGTGGCCTCGCTGCTGTTGGTGATTCTGATCGGCCTGCTGATCGCCAATTACATCAGCCGCCCAATTCAAGAGCTAAAGCTGGCCGCGCAGCAGATCGCGGCAGGCAACCTGCAGGTCAGCGTGCCCGAGCAGGGCCAAAACGAGATCAGTGTCCTCTCGCAGTCATTTAATGCCATGGCCAAAAGCCTGCGCGGGTCCCGCCGGCAATTGTTCAAGGCCTACAACGAAACCATCGAGGGCTGGGCGCAAGCCACAGACATGCGTGACCACGAAACCGAGGGCCACAGCCGCCGGGTGGCAGACCTGTCAGTGGAGCTGGCCAAAAGCCTGGGGTTGCACGGCTCTGACCTGGTGCACCTCTATCGCGGCGCACTGTTGCACGACATTGGCAAAATTGGCATTCGGGACGAGATACTGCTGAAGCCCGGCAAACTGGACGCAGAAGAGCTGGTCCAGATGCAAAAGCATCCGGTGCTGGCCAAGGATTTCCTGGAAAAGATCGAATTCCTGCAGCCTGCCATGGATGTGCCTTACGCGCACCACGAACGCTGGGACGGCAGCGGCTATCCGCGTGGCCTAAAGGGCACGGAAATTCCGCTGCCTGCGCGCATCTTTGCGGTGGTGGATGTGTGGGATGCGCTGACCAGCGACCGGCCCTATCGCCGAGCCTGGAGCCAGGCTGAAACCTTGGCCTATATTAAAGAACAAAGTGGCAAACACTTTGATCCCGCTATGGCGCAAGCTTTCTTGGAATTGATGGAGCCTACGTCAGGGAAATAACGGCGGCAAGATAGGCAGCAAGGTCGGGATAATGCCCACCACTGTCGGGATCACATTGACAACAGTAGGGACCACATTGACCACCGTGGGCACAACGCCAATCACCGTTGGAACCACGCCGGCAATTGTGGGTACGGCACCCACCAAGGTGGGAACCACGGGCAGCACGCTGCCACTGGTCTCAGTCGGCTGACCAGGGGGCAAAGGCGTCGCCGTGGCGGTGGCCGCAGCCAAATTAGGCGTCTCGCTTGGGGCGAACCCGCCAGCCTCTGCATCGCGCTGAGCTTCTTCAATAATGCCCGGGTTGATGGCCGGAAAGTTCAGGCCCGGCATATTCCGGCCATAGTTTGCGGTGTAGCCTGCCTTGATCGAGATACCCGAGACGCGCCCTAGGCGCAAGTGAGGCGGTTGGGTAATGGCCAGGTTTAACAGCGCCCCCAACACCACAAAAATCGGCACCAGGTAGCCGAAACGAACCTCCAGCCGCTTTCCCCTATTGGACTGGCTCATTTTTTGGTGCCGAAAAGACCTTTGATAATGTCTAAAGTGGTGTCTAAGGTGTCATCCACTGCATCACTTAGAATCGGAAGAACCCCCCGATTTGCGGGGGTCTCTTCTTTCGGAGAAGCAAGGATGGGGAACACTGTCGGGATGATCTCGCGCAAAGGACCGGCAGTAGCGGTGGCGACTATAGCCTTGTCTGCCGGGGCAGCACCGGAGGCCTCAGGCGTTGCGGGTGTGGGGGTGATGGCCGGCGCAGGGTTAGTGTTGTTCAACGGCTGGAAAAGAAGCTCAAACAGCTTTTCACGCAAATCTGCCTCAGAATTCACCAGTAACTTTTCCAGAGTATCTTGCTGCACCAGCAATACCTGATTCAACCAAGCAGTCAGTTGAGGATCGTCTTTGGCCGCGCTGCGCAGCTGCTGCACCGTTTCGGCGTACAGATTAATGCTGATCTCTTCCAACTCAGCCTGACCTTGAACGGCCACGAGCTCTTGGACACGGCGGTTGGCCAAGGCTGCATCCGCTCGCACAGGGTCGCTCTGCAGGTTGCGCCACACCTGCTCCGTGGTTAGTTTCACAGGATACAGAGGGTCACCTGGCAAAGCCGATTGGGCCAGCGCCGCCCCGGTGCTCACCAACGCGAGGACAACCACCCCCAGGCTGGTTGCCAAACGCAAGAACCCTGAAGAGAACGCGGGGCGACGCCGCGGGCTGGCGCGCATGTATCCATGCAGCATGGCGCGGGTCTGCATGCGGAATTCTGGGCGGGGTTTAAACTCGCCGAGCTCCTGCACTTGAGCCGCGGCCGCCAGCATGGGTCGCAATTGCTCTTGCAGCTCGGGGTGGCGCTGCAAGCATTGCTCCACAGTGGCTTCGCCTGTGCGTAATTGCTCCAAACATTCTTCCAGAGCAATATCCAGCTTAGTTACCATTCTTCTCCAATAGTTTTGCCAGGGCTTGTAAACCGCGCATTTGAAGAGCCCGTACTGCACCCTGGCGTTTACCCAGGCTCTTAGCGATTTCTTTTGTACTTAACCCATGAACGAGTTTCAAGGTCAGCACGTTACGCTGATCCCGGGTTAGCTCTTGCATGCAATCCATAACTTGCTGCACTTCAATACGCAGGCCAACTTGCTGCGAAACGGGAATAGCGCTCTCGTCGTGTGTGTTAACCACCGCCTCAAGCGGCGCGGTTTCCTTGCGGGTGCGGTAGTGGTCAACCACAGCATTGCGTGCGATGCGGAACAGCCAAGCTCTAAAGGGTACCCCGCGGAACTGATAGCTGCCCAGTTTTTCCCAGGCGCGCATAAAGACGTTCGCAGCGATATCTTCTGCAGTTTGCTGATCTTCAACCCGCAAAAAAATAAAGCGATAAATGCTGTCTATGTACTCGTCATAGAGCGCGGCAAAGGCTTGTTCGCCGCCATTCATCGCCTCGCGTACCAGCTGGTCTTCCTGGATTTGTGGTGTCTCTTGCAAGCTTTCCTTCTTAACCTAACGTTAGCCTGCGCAGTATACCTGTTTCGCCATAAATGAACGAACGATTAATTAACAGGCATCTCCCCGCTCTGAACGCGCACATAGTCGCCGCTAGACTAAGGATAATTGTTCCTCAACCACTTGCATAAACGCACTAAGCCGGTAAGGCTTAAAGATGTAGGCGTGGAATTGCTGGCCTTGCAGACCCTGCTCGATCACTGCGCGGGGTGCGGCCGTGCAGGCCACCACCCGAATGCCAGCCGATGCGTTCTGCGCCCCCAAGCGGCTCAGAAAGGTGCGAGCGTCCATGTCTGGAAGCCAATAATCATAGAGAATCAGCTCAGGCGAAAATTGAGCCACCAGTTCCAACCCCTCATGCGCGCTCTGCGCCAGGCAAACCTCATGGGCATAATTCCGCAAAATTTGGGCCGCGATTTCAGCGCTGTCGGGCATATCTTCCACTACCAGAACTCTAGCCATCCCTCACCTATTCAAGAACTTGACGGTAGCACATTCAAGTACAGCAAGAGCTAACAACTTTATTAGGCTGACTTGGAGGTTATGCGCGCGTTGACACGCAAATCTGCGCATGCTAGAATTTTTGCGGTGCTAGCAGCTCTCCTTTGCGCAGTAGCTGTTCCAACTGATCAGGACCTCTAGCAGAATTTGAAGAAAGGAGGACCGAGATCATGGCGGAACGCGTTACCGGCACGGTAAAGTGGTTTAATGCCACCAAAGGCTTTGGCTTCATCTCACCCGATGACGGCGAAGATGTCTTTGTGCATTTCAGTGCGATCGTAGGCGATGGATACCGTAGCCTGGATGAAGGACAACGGGTGGAATTTGTGATCGTCCAGGGACAAAAAGGTCCCCAGGCTCAGGACGTCACTCCAGTAATGCAAATGTAACTTTAAAAGCGCAGCCCAATGGCTGCGCTTTTTTTATTCAATTGGAAGTCCGCTGGGCAAGCCAAAATGGGCTCACTGCTGGTGATGCGAGAGAGGTTTTCCCGACATATGAGTAAAAGATTATACAAACTCAGGGCATTTACATTTACATTGACATCTGCTTTTGCAGAAGCTATTATCAGCTCGCTCAGCCCTGGCAGGTGCCCTGGCGCCGCCCACCCCTGAAAGCGATCGGAGTTTGCCTGAGATGAAGAAAACCTGGATTGTATTGCTTACTGTATTTGCCCTGACCCTGGGTGTGGTTACCCCGGTTATGGCCGCGGCCACCTATGATCTAAACGTGCACAACGACACGGAAGGCACCGTAAAGATCACCCTGACCGGCCCCAAGAACTATAGCTTTGATGTGGAGCCCGGCAAGCTATTAAAGACCGTGGAAGAGGGCACCTATAAGTACACCTATACGGCCTGTGGCGGCGAGAAGGTGAGCGGTGAAATCACCGTAAATTCCTCGCTGCAGTGGCTGGTGATCCCGCCCTGTTCCGCTCCTTTGGAGTATGCCAAGTTCACAGTCAGCAGCCGCATCCCGAGCCAGGTAACTGTCAAGTTGACCGGGCCGGCAAGCTACGACTTGGCTATCTCTCCTCTTGAGAACAACCGCTTCCTTAGCCTGGCAGTCGGCAACTACGCCTATTCCTATGAGGCCTGCGGCGGCACCTATGGTGGCGAGGTTCGTATCCTCAAAAACGGCACCGGCAACCTGATCATCTACCCCTGTGAAGTGGTGGATGTGAAGCTGGCCCAGTTGGCCTCGGATCCTGACCAATTTGGCAGCAGCAATCTGCGCATTGGCAGCCATTACAGCTTCCCCATCCGCATCACGCTGATTGGCCCCACCAGCTATTCGGTGGTGGCGTCTCTGGGTATGAACCGCTTCAATGTGTTCCCGGGCACCTATGATTACTACTATTCCGCTTACGGTATCGCCCGCAGCGGTACGGTGACCGTCGGTGAATCCGGCGCCTGGGTGACCATCAGCCCGCTGCGTCCCTAATCCCCTCACCAACTCCAAAGAGGCGCCCAAGGCGCCTCTTTCTTTTTAACCCTAAACCAGCGCATATAATCTGTTTGCCATGGCCCGCGGACGCCGTCTTTTTCGACTTAAGCACATCACTCTGGACCCACAAACCGCGGCCAAATATTTGCTCGACCTGCCTGCCGAGAGCCTGCGCCATGATCCCCTCGCCCACCCGCCCCTGAGCGCTGAAGCGCTCTTCGGTGACAGTCGGCCGCTGGCGGTAGACGTAGGTACAGGCACCGGGGAATACGTGGTGGAGCTGGCCGCTGAGGATCCGGGCACGAACTTCGTGGGCATCGAGGTCTCGCACCGGCTGGCGACCTATGCCGCCCATCTGGCCGCCCGGCGCCGGCTGGACAACCTGCGCATTGTACGCGCCAACTTCAGCCTGCTGCGGCCGTTGCTGCCCGCAGCAGGCTGGCAGCGCGCCAGCCTGCACTTCCCAGATCCGGAACACAAGCGCAGGGACCAAAAGCGCAGCCTGTTCCGCCTGGGGTTTTTGGATGCCATGGCGCACGTTTTGACGCCCGGCGGGGAGCTGAGCATTGCCAGCGACAAACACGACTACTTCTTAAGCATGCTGGCTGAGGTGGAACAAGACCAACGCTTCGTGAAGACGCATCCCGAAGCCTACTTGCTTGGGGTGCAGGGCCTGCACAAATCTCGCTTCCAGCAATTCTGGGAGCGCAAGGGGGTTACACCGGCCCAGGTGATCTTGCGCAGGGTGTAGGTTAAA
Source organism: Anaerolineales bacterium (assembly GCA_019637805.1). Classification (NCBI taxonomy): domain Bacteria; kingdom Bacillati; phylum Chloroflexota; class Anaerolineae; order Anaerolineales; species Anaerolineales bacterium. The sequence continues at coordinate 269,339 of JAHBVB010000001.1, forward strand.
AACCAACAGCGCAGCAATGCTGCGCTGTTGGTGTGCTGCGGCCTAAAAAGCTAAGAGCTCTTCTTAAGCACGGGCAGGCCAGTGGCCATTTCCGCTACGGTATAGCCGGCGGGCACGGCGTCAATTGCGCCTTCCTTGATCTCCTTGGAGAAGAAATGCAGCGTGCGCGGCTTGCCGTTCTTACTGGTGCGCGTCTGGGCGTGCAAGTAATACTTCTGTCCCTTGGAATTTGTAAATTCGTATGCCATGCTAGTACTCCTTATAGAGGTTATAGAGCTGAGTACTGATTAACCCAACATACGCGATTCTAGCACCCTAAACAAACGAACTGCAATCAAATTTGAAAGCGAAAAAGTTCGCCTTTTAGGCGCGACTAAATCTTCACGGGTTCAGCTTGACATTCCAAATTCAATGCAATAGGATTCAAGCTGGATTTCCCCAGACCCCAAAGGAGAACGACCCTATGAAACCCGCGAGCTTCCTACGGAAACTGTTTTTAGCGCTGATGGCGATGGTGCTTCTGTCTGCCGCCCTGCCGAGTTCCGTGTTTGCCCAGTCCAACTTGATGCGTTTCATCATAGAGAACAAGTCGAACCAAGCTGTGACGGTGCGCTTGTATTCCAGTGATGGCGCCGGACGGGCGTATTACATGAGCGTGAGCTCCCAGCAAACCAAGTTCATGACCCCTGAACGCGGTCAATACAGCTATCACCTGACTGCCTGCGGTATTACCACTCGTGGACAACTGGATCTGAGCAAGCATCAGTTCAAGTGGATGGTCCCCAAGTGCGGTGACAAGGGTGGCCCCGGCAGCAAGGCCCCCAACACTCAGGACGTGGGCAGGATCTTGGCGCTGACCAAAGTGACCCTGGTGAACAAGACCGGGGCGCGCCTGGTGCTGACCCTGCGCGGCCCTCAGACCTATGTCTTCACCATCCCTGCTGGCAGCGAAAAGGTGGTCAGCATCACCCGTGGTGAATACACTTGGGGTCACTTCGCCTGCAATAACGGCGAGTATCAGCGTGGCAACTTGACCGCCTCTGCCAATCGAGTGCGTGAAATCAGCTGCAAGTAAACCAACCGATAGACAAATAAAAAAAACGCCTGGAAATCCAGGCGTTTTTTGTTGTCTATCGGTTGGGGAAGAGGATGGGCGGCCGGGTGTCCATTTGCCAGTCTGTAGTGTAGACCGGCTGGCCTGCTGCGTTAAGGTACTGAAGCAGCACCCAGCCTTCATCTATGCGGCCCCAGACATCGCTGCCCTGCGGTAGATATTCGCGAATGCTAAAGCTCTGACCCGCAGCCAGGGTGGCGAGCTGCTTGGCCAAACCGTTGGTATCGTTCAGGACTTGCAAGTCACGCTTGGCCGTGGCGCAGTAAGGCAACTGCGGGAAGAACTCCACGCGCTTCAGGTCCACCCAGTAGCCTTCTTTCTGTTTGGACAAATTGGGGAAATAGACATCAATCCCGCCCGCATTGCCCAGGTCGCCGTCCATGGACACCGAGGTAAATTTGGTCACCAACCAGGGGAAGTTCTGGTAGTTCATGTACTCAGCCTCTGGCGGGGTGTCTTTAAAGTAGATCATCTCAATGCGGCCCGATCCATTGCGCGTCTCCAGGATCCTGACGACATTGCCGCCCGAGGAAATGCTTTCAGCCACCGGCTCCTGCTTTAGCTGCTCCAGGTTCAAGATCGGGATAGGCACATTCCCGTTGCGGTTGAACAAGCCGGCAGCAATCCGCGCGATCCAAACAGCCGTGGCATCATCCGGCTGCAGGTCACGCAAGTACTGCAACCAAGCGCGGGTGTAAGCGAAACGGCCGTCGCCAGACTTGGGGTTGACAAGGAGTTGAACCGTCTGCGGGTACCAATCATAGTGAAAGCCCGACGGCCAGTCGGGCGCAGCCATGCGTGACGGATATTCCATCCATTGGGGGTCGTGCATCAGGCGCGCGAAACGCGGGAAGGCGGCGTGGCGGGTTTGGTTGTCGCATTGGGTGTTTACCTGCACGAGGCTGGCTTCCTCTGCAGGCTGTTCGCTGAGCGTCTCGGCCTGGGCGTGGTAGACAAGCACCAAAGCCAACAGACCTGCAACAATCCCCAAGAAAAGCGGAATTCGAATCTTCAAAGGTTCACCTCCGTGAGTCTATGAGGAAGGACGAGCAGCGATTCTACCGGCTGAATACCCCAGACCAGGACCTGGGCCTAAAAATCAAATGAGAGTCTCATCCGCTTGGCGAAAGATCTCCACCCGGTTCTTGCCTTGATGCTTGGCAAGATACAAGGCTTTATCCGCTTGGGCAAACAACTCGTTCAAGCTGGTCTCATCTGCGGCGCGGCCCGAAAACACAGAGATGCCAATGCTTAGGTAAGGCTGCAAATGCAGGACGACCCGGTTGCGCTCTTCCAAAGCCACGTATTCGTTGCGCAGGCGCTCAGCCACCTGCCCGGCGTCACTGAGGCTGGTGCCGGGCAAGATAAGCAAAAATTCGTCGCCGCCCCAGCGACCTGCCCAGTCGTAGCGGCGCAGACAAGACTGGATCACTTGGGCAGCCTGGCGGATGACTTTGTCGCCCTCCAGGTGGCCCACGGTGTCATTCACATTCTTGAAGTTATCCAGATCGACGAGCATGATGCACATAGGTCGATGTTCACGCCGTGAGCGATGCCATTCGGCCTCAGCGTGTTCCATGATCGCTCTGCGGTTGAGCAAGCCCGTCAATGAATCCTGCATGGCCAGCGATTCCATTTCGCCCAGCGAGAGGCGCAGATCATCTTCCAGGCGCTTGCGCTCTGTAATATCGCGGATTACGGCCTGGTAAAAACGCGGCGCTCCCTTTTCGTCGGTGACCATGCTCAGGGTGGTCTCCACCACACGGCGGCTTCCATCTGCGCGTGCCAGCGGTCGCTCAAAGGGCGCCAGGCTGCCTTCGCTTTCGAGGCGATCAAAGTGTCCTTGCAAGATCTTCGACTCCTCTTGAGTGGTCACATCAAACAGCGAGCGGCCGGCCAGGGTTTCTTTTGAGACCCCCAGCAGTTCTTCTGCTTGCTGGTTAACTTCCAGAAAGCAGTAGTCCTTATCAATCAGCAGCACCGCGTCGGTAATGTTATCGAACAGGGAACGATAGCGGCCTTCACTCAATTGATTCTGGCGCACGGTTTCACGCAAGACGATATCGGTCAGGTGAAAGATGAGCAAAACAAAGAACAAGCTGCTGGCAATCGCCAGCCCTTCGTTTTGCAGAGCCATACCCCCCAGTCCATTGGGCAAGAAGCGATACAACTGAAACTGATAAACTGCTAAGTCGATCAGGGCGGTCAGCACACCCAATACGGTGGCGACGCGTCCGGTCAATACGAACCGCGCAAAGACCACGATCAGGAACTGGGGCAACATCCAAATGCCGGTGCTGCCGCCTTCGCTGATGATCATGGTGGTCACGATCAGCCAAACGCCCCAGACCATCAGGAAAAGCGCGGCATAGGTCCGGCGCAGGGCATACAAAGCCCAAACGAGTATGAGCAGGGCAATACACGTGATTCCGGCAATTTGAGCTGCAAGGTCACCACCCATCAGGGCGCCGGACAGAAGCAGACCAAGCACGATCAATACGGCTACGCCGCCAAAGGCCCTCAGAAACAGCCGCTCTCGCAGCTCTGCGGAAATACCGTCTATTTGGTTAAATTTGATGGCGCGAGTAAGCAAATTTGGGGAATGCACAATGTCTGGTCCCTTACCCACCAGAAACAACTCTTGAAGAAAACTAATTATATATGGAATGTTACTCACCAGCCAAGGCGACCTGATCCCGCCCTTTCTGCTTGGCGAGATAAAGTGCTTGATCTGCCTGGGTGAGCAGTTGTTCCAGGTCCGGCACTTTGTGCTGCGCATCCCGGCTGGCCACACCGAGACTGACCCTTACCTGCAAGGTGCTCCCGTCCGACAAGGAGAAGGAGTTCACCTTGCTGCGCAGCCGTTCGGCTATCATGGCGGATTCGCGGCTGTCTGCGCCAGGCAGGATCAGCAGGAATTCATCCCCACCCCAGCGGCCGGCCCAATCGTAGCGGCGCATGCTGCCGTGCATGACAGAGGCAATATAGGAGATGGCCTGGTCGCCCGCCAGGTGGCCATAGGTGTCATTCACTTTCTTAAGGTTATCCAGATCGACCAAGATCAAACTAAGCGGGCTTTTCTCCCGGTCTGAGCGCTGCCACTCTGCCTCGGCGTGCTCCATGATGGCCCGGCGGTTCAGTAACCCGGTCAGAGCATCGGTCATCGCCAGGTTTTCCGTACGCGCCAGGTTCTCTTCCAGCTGCTTGCGCAGGCGCATCTCCTGGTCGATATCACGGCCGACAGACTGCACTTCCTGCAATTGGCCATTGTGGTCAAAGACTCCGCGCTCGGTCCAGTCCATCCACACCATCACACCGTCGCCGCGGCGCGTCAGGATGTGATTGGCCAGCACCGGACGCTGCTGGCTGAGCGAGGCAATCCGCCGGCGCAATGGTTCATGATGTGTCGGCTGCACATAGCTCCAGACATTCAACGTAGACAAGTCCTCCCGGCGCAAGCCAAAAAAGCGCAGGTAGGCATCATTGGCAAAGACCAGTTTCCCGTCTGGGCTGAAACGACAGATCAGATCGAATTGGTCTTGCAAAATGCCCAAATAGCGCAGTTCGCTCTGGTTGAGTTCGGCCTGCATATTTCGGCGCTGAAGCGCCCCGCCCAAGATGCTTCCCGCACCCCGCAATGCATCTTCTTCCAACGGTCCCCACTCTCGCTCCCAGCGGGTCTGCTGGAAGCCGATAATGCCCCACCAGGTCTCTCCAGAGAATATCGGAGCCGCCAGCACAGACTGCACGCCACATTCGCGCAGTAAACCAGCCACCGGTTCTGGAGCATTGCTGGCCTGCAACCGTACCACCAGATCTTTCCGTAAAATCTCTGACCAGTCTGCAAAACCGATTTCCTCAAGACGTGCATTGGCGTTAGCCCGTTCTGATGGCAGCCCAGCCAGGTCGCCCACCCATTCATGCTTGAGCCGAATGCTCAGTTTGCCCTGCGCGTCTTGATAATTTTCGTACAGGTACACCCGGTCCACATCTGTGGAGGCGCCCAGATCCGCCAGCAGGCCCAGGATGGCCGCCTCCAGCGATTCGTCCCGCAGCAAAAGCTCGGCGGCGTCACGGATGGCGGCCAAAACGCCTTCACGCCGCCTGAGGTTGCGTTCGCTGATCTCCAATTGGGCCTTGGCCACGCTCAGTTCATCCAGGCGCTCCAGCAGATCATCTTCATTGTTTTCACGCTCGGCCGTGGCGGCCTGGCCACTGCGCGCCAGCAGCATGACCAACCCCACAGCCAGCAGCAAATAGCCGGCTTGCAGGGCCCAATGCGATGCCAGCGAAGGCAAACCTGCGCCGAACAGCAGCCCGGGACCGCTTTCGAGCAGCGCGGCCAGGTAATTCGCCAAAATCGAAAGCACCGCCAAGAGTATGGCGGTGCCTTCGGCGACCAGCACTCCACTAAGGAAGACGACTAAGAACTGACCAAATACCGTAGAGCCTCGGACGCCTTCTACCGTCAGGATGAAGACTGTGATCACTATCCAAAGGCCATATACCAGGATGCGGCGGGCATTTTGAATGCGTGCGGTTTTAAGCTGCTGAAAAGCCAGCAGTTCCACAAAGAGGGCGGTCAAAATAAAGCCCAGTTGGATTGGGCCTGAAAATATATAGAAGTAATTCAGGAAAAAAAGAACTGAAGTCAACCCCAAAAGAATAATAGTGATACTGTGAAGCAGCTTGGTGGTGGAGCTTAGCCGTTCTTCCCCAAATTCCGGCGCTTGTAGCAAAACACGGAGTACTTGCATGGCATTTGATTTTAATGGGTTTTTGACAAGCGTTCAGGACAAGTTTTGCCTTTCACTTATGAAAGGCGCCGAATACTCCAGCCTAAGACCAAACCCGCCAACAGGGTGTAGGGCGCGGCATACAAGATGGTCAAGATTTGATGTACGGTGAAGTCTGGAAAAGCATGGCCGTGCAGCCCACCTTTAAAGGCCATCAGCCCCACAGCGAAAAGCGGCATGGCTAAGCCCAACAAGGCGCCGCGTAAGGGCGTCATGGTGTGCCAGCGCAGGGCCAGCCAGCCGGCCGCTGCGGCTGCTAGACTGAGCACGAAGCCTATATGCGTATCTTCAACGGGGATCCAGACAAAGAAGGCGAAGAACCAGAGCGCCGCCCAAACTTTCATGCTTCGTTGTTCAGCCGCCCGCGGGCGGCCAGCAGCGCCACGCGCAGCTTGCTGCCCTCCCCAGCTTCGCTGGCGATCGAAAGCTCGCCGGGCAGCAGCTTAACCCGCTCGTACAAGATGGCCAGGCCGTACTTGCGTTTCTCCTCGCCGGTTTGCAACATCAGGTCCGCATCGAAACCTTGTCCGTTATCACTGACTTCCAGCAGCACGACGTCCGCCTCGGGCCAGCTGAGGCTGAGTCCGATCTGCGAGGCGCGAGCATGCCGGCAGCTGTTCTCCAGTGCCTCGGCGCTGATGTAGTACAAGAGCTCTTGCTGCTGCGGGGTCAGCGCCCGAACACCGCGTTTGTCCACATCCATGATCAGATCCTGGCCATAGCGTTCCTTCAACTGGCTGGCCAGGTCTTCCCAAGCCGTCTCCAGCCCAGCCACGGCCAGTGATTGGGGGATGAGCAAAAATTGCATATAGCGCAGTTCGGCGGCGGTTTGGCGGGCCAGGGCTTCGAGCTTGGCCAGTTCATCTTGCGCCACCTGGGGGTCAGCCAGCTGGCGGCGGGCGATGTCCGCCCGCATGGCCAGAGCCGAAACCGACTGGGTCGGCCCGTCATGCAGGCGGCGGGCCAACTGGCGGCGCACCAGCTCTTCAATGCGCCGGATGCGCTGACCGTATTCGTCGAGCTGTCCTGTGGGCGAGGGGCGTGGGCGTAGCCACATGCCGCCATGATAACGCATAAGCCCATTGGGATTTTGGGGCATGTATAATCGCGCCATGCCGCGATTAACCAAGATCTATACCCGTACCGGAGACGATGGCAGCACCGCGCTGGGCAGCAAGCAACGCGTGCCTAAGGACCACCCGCGTGTACGCGCCTACGGCGCGGTGGATGAGGTCAACTCTCTGCTGGGCCTGGCCTTGGCTCAGGGGTTGGCGCCCCGCCTGGCCGAGACCCTGCCGGTGGTGCAGAACCTGCTCTTTCACCTGGGGGCGGAGCTGTCTTTCCCTGCCGATGAAGGCGCAGAGTACAAGCTGCCCCACATTGCGCAAAAACATATCGAAGCCCTGGAAGAGCTGATCGATGAACTGAACGCACAACTGGGTCCGCTGGAAAATTTCATTCTGCCGGGCGGCAGCCCCGGCGCGGCCAGTTTACAACTAGCCCGGGCCGTGTGCCGCCGGGCAGAACGCCGCCTGGTGACCCTCGGACGCGAGGACGTGGTGCGCCCAGAGGCTTTGCACTACTTGAACCGGCTCTCGGATGCCTTATTCGTGATGGCGCGCTACGAAAACCAGCAGAAGGGGATTTCTGAACCGCTCTGGGATACCCACGCCTGATGGCCAGGCAAGCCTTGTTTGGCGGGCTGGTGGTGGACGAGTTTGACCAGCCGGTGGACACCACCAACGTAGGCGAAGAAGCGTTCTACGTGGTCAACGACGCCGGTTTTCGCCGCCATGTGCCTTCAGAGCAAGTGGACCGGCAGGTGCTGGCCCAGCTGAAGTCGCTGCTGCAAGGCCATGAAGACATTTTGAGCGAGCAAGCGGCCAAAATGTTGGGCCAAGAAGATATCTTCACGCGAGCGGCGATAGAAAAACAACTCGAGAACATGGATGAGCAATTCGACCAGGTTCTCGAGTCAGGGCTGCCAGAGGGCAGCCGAGCCTATTTGGGGATGAGCGGCTTCCGCGTGCGCATTAACCTGCACGGGGAGCTGCTGGAGGTCCAGCAGCCCGGCATGTCTGCCCCGGAAGACGAGTAATCAGTCGAGCTTAAGCAAAAAGCGGAAAGAAGCCCAGGCCGCGCCCAAGCCAGCCAGGATGGGGATCCCCACGAAGGCGCCGCGTATGGCGCTGTTGAGCAGCTGATCGGCAGGCGGATAGATACCGAACATTGAGGTCAGGTAATCCACGCCCCAAAAGGTGGCAAAGCCGCCAGCCCAGATTACCGCGCCAATCACCAAGGCGCCGAGCGCAGAGATGAGCACATCCATCGGAGGCGGACCGTACTCTGGGACATTTGTCGTTTCACTCATAGTTAAACCTCCAGAAATTCGCCGCCATTATAGCAGTCCCGACGGCTGCGCATTCTCGAAAGAGATCCCAGCTATGCGGTATAATCGCAAAGTTTGATTGCGAAAGAGTAAGGAAATACGATGCCTAAACGAACTTATCAACCCAAGATTCGCCGTCGCTTGCGTGTGCATGGCTTCCGCAAACGCATGGCCAGTGCAGATGGCCGCGCGGTCCTGAAACGCCGCCGCCTGCGCGGACGCCACAGCCTGACCGTGAGCGCCAACCAGCACGTCAAAAAGGTCAACTGGAACAGCTAGCCCGGGAGCTTGTACAGCCCACGGGCTTGAGCGAGGCGCACCGCCAGGTGGAACGTGGTTCAAGTCTTCGCAAGAACGATGATTTCAAGCGTGTGCGGCGGCGCGGCCAATCGGCCGCTCACCCCTATCTGGTGTTGTTTTGGCTGAGCAACGAAAATTTGGGCCTGCGCATTGGCATTAGTGCCAGCCGGGCACTTGGCGGAGCGGTACAACGCAACCGCGCCAAACGCATCATCCGTGCCGGGTTGCAGCCGCTGATCAAGCGGCTGCAACCGGATTTGGACCTAGTGCTGATGGCGCGCACGGGCATTCGGGATGCCAAAAGCACCCAGGTGCAAACAGCTCTGGAGGCCTTGCTGGGCAAGGCCGGATTGCTAAAGCAAGAATGAGCACTCACACCCACCCCCAGGTAGAGATCCAAGAGCACCGTTCGCCGTCGCTCAAATCTCTGCCGCTTTCCGTACAAAACCTGCCGCGCTTGGCGCTGCTTGCGCCTATCCGCCTGTATCAGAAGACCCTTTCGCACACTTTACCGGCCGACACCTGCCGCTACTACCCCACCTGCTCGCACTACAGCTATCAGGCCATTTACAAATATGGTGCACTCAAAGGCGGCTGGATGGGCTTTCTGCGCATTTTGCGCTGCAACCCGCTCAGCAAAGGCGGCTACGACCCGGTACCCTAACTCCACAGAAATGGATTGATCTACCCGATGAAGAAAACGCATGTGTTTATTTTGCTGCCCCTGATGCTGTTGCTGGCCGCCTGCGGCACGCCGCAGGACGCGGGCAGCTGGCCTGGCGTCAGCGTGAATGAGGACGCCAGTGTGGCCTATGTGGCCTACAACCAGCACGTCTACGCTGTGCAAACCGCAAATGGCGCCGAAGCCTGGCGCTTCCCCGCGGAAAGCGGCTCTTTTAGCAGCTATGCGCCGGTGCAAACCGGCGCGGACGACAACCTGCTGGTAAGCGGGTACGACCACGTCTTCTACAGCCTGGATGCGGACACAGGCTCCCAGCAATGGGCGTTTAGCGCCGGCGGCAACCGCTACATTGGCTCTGCCCTGGCTGTGGGCCAACTGGTGTATGCGCCCAATTCCGACCATAAATTGTATGCGCTGGACAACCGCGGCAGCCTGCAATGGAGCTTCACCGCGGGCGAGCCCATCTGGAGCCAGCCCACCAGCGACGGCAGCACGCTATATGTCGCCAGCATGGACCATATGCTGTACGCTCTGGATGCCCAGAGCGGCGAAGAGTTGTGGAGCCTGGACCTGGGCGGCACGACGGTCAGCAACCCGCTGCTCGGCCCCGACGGCATGCTGTATGTAGGCACCCTGGCGCAGAGCGTCGCGGCCGTGGACACCACCCGCGGGCAGATCACTTGGAGCACGGAAACCGAAGGCTGGGTATGGGGCGAGGCCGCCCTGGTGGATGACCTGCTGGTGATCGGCGACCTGGAAGGCTACTTATACGCCCTGGATGCCGCCAGCGGCCGCCAAGTCTGGCGCGGTCAAACCGACGGCGCCATTACCGGCGCCCCGACCTGGTTTCAGGACAGCCTGTATGTGATCAATGAGGCGGGCAGCTTGTATGCCTTCAGCCTGGATGGCCGTTCTCGCCAGTTGGCTCTGCCGGAAAGCTATGCCGGCGCGCTGTATGGCACCCCGGTGGCGGCCGGCGACCTGCTGCTGTTGGGTCTGAACGGCAATGACAGCGTTCTTATCGCCCTGGACAGCTCCGGCTCTGTGGTGTGGAGCTTTACCCCCGAAAGTTAGGCAGAAGGAAGATCATGCTTGAATTTATCATTGTCCCGTTTACCAATGTGCTCGTCTGGATCTACAACCTTCTGGGCGAGAACTTCGGTTTGGCGATCATCGTCTTCACCATTCTGATCCGCCTAGTCACCTATCCTTTCAACGCGCAGCAGATCAAGAGCGCCAAGGCCATGCAAGAGCTGCAGAGCAACCCCAAGTGGAAGGCCATGCAGCAGAAATACAAGGGCGCCGAGCATCGCGAAAAGCTGGCCCAGGAGCAAATGAAGCTCTACCAGGAAATGGGCATCAACCCCTTTGGGGCCTGCCTGCCCACCGTGCTGCAGCTGCCGCTGCTGTTCGCCATGTATTGGACGGTCATGCGCGCCCTGGCCGCCACCCCGCTGCAGTTGCTGAACTTTGCGCGCGGCATCTCGCTGCCCAACGCGGCTGAGCTGATCCCACTGAACGCCCAGTTCCTGTGGATGGACCTGGGCCAGCCTGAACGGCTGAACATTCCGGGCATCCCCTTCGGCATCCCGGTTTTGGCCATCCTGGTGATGATCACTTCTTACTTCCAGAGCAAGATGATGACCCCCACCAGCTCGGATGACCAGGGCGCCCAGATGGGCCGTATGATGAACCTGTATATGCCCCTGCTGATGGCTTACATCTCGTACATCTACGCCGCCGGCCTGGCCCTGTACTTTGTGACCAGCAACGTGCTGAGCATCGTTCAGTACTACTTTATGCGCGTGCGGCCTGCGGCAGCCAGCGCCAACACGCCCAGCACTGCCAAATAAGCAGTTTTGGATTACACTAACCGACAGACGCCTATGGAACATCGCGCCAATTTAGAGATCATTGCCCCCAGCAAAGAAGAAGCGATCCGCAAAGGATTGCAAGAGTTGGGTCTTTCCGAAGAGCAAGTCCAGATCGAAGTGCTGGATGAAGGCAGCGGCGGCCTGTTTGGCTTGGGTGGGCGCCAGGCGCGCGTGCGCCTGACAGTCACCGGTGGTGAAAGACAAGAAACCGCCGCGGCGGCGCCCAGCCGGCGCCAGCCTACCCACAGCGACCTGCCAGTAGACACCGAAAACCTATTGGCGATCACCCAGGCCACGGTGGAAGAGTTGCTGCATCATATGGACGTGCGCGCCCAGGTGGAAAGCAGCTTGGGGGAGCCCGAAGAGGATGAACCCGAAGCCCCCGTGATGGTCAATATCACCGGCGGCGACCTGAGCATTCTGATCGGTCGCCAGGCGGAAACCCTGCAGGCTCTGCAGCTGATCACCCGCCTGATCGTCAGCAAAGAAGTCGGCCACTCGGCACACATCGTGATCGATGTGGAAAATTACCGCAAACGCCGCGAGGACAGCCTGCGCCAGTTGGCGCAGCGCATGGCCCAGCAGGCGATCAGCAGCGGCCGCCGCCAGAACCTGGAGCCGATGTCGCCCGCCGAGAGACGCATCATCCACATCGCCCTGCGCGACAACCCCGAAGTGACCACCGAGAGCACAGGGGAAGAACCCCGCCGGAAAGTGGTTATCGTCCCCAAGAACTAGCCCAAAGCCTTTACGAAAGCCCCGCCAAAATGGCGGGGCTTTTTTGTTGTTCTTCCCAGCTATGCGCACAAATTTGCACAAATCTGCCAATTTGGTGGAGCAGCGACAGCCTAGGCTAAAGCTGAGACATTTGCTTACTTAGCCCAGGCTTCTGCCTACGCAGGCTGCACCTTAACAACCGAATTTGGCTATTCGGGGCGCCTCCAAGCCAGGTGCACACGTGTGCCTTTCTTCGGCGCGGTGATCACGCTAAGCTTGGCCCCCATCATGGCGGCGCGCTCCTGCATGCCCGCCAAACCAAAATGGCCGTTACCCAGGAATTCGTCCAGGCTGGCGGAGTCTTTCAACCGGAAGCCGGCCCCATCGTCTGAAACGGTCAAATCCACACCGAGCGCATCAATCTTGCCTTCAATCACCAGGTGGCGGGCGCGTGAGTATTTGAGGGCGTTGTCAGCCGCTTGCTGCACGATGCGGAAAATATGAACCTCAATCTCCGGGTCAAAGCGGTCCAGGCTTAAGGGTACAGCCAGGCGAACATTCAGTTTCCGGCCGGCTTTGCGGGCCAACTGCTCAGTTTGCTCCACAAGCGCGAAGTACAGACCCTGGTCCAGCAAAGGCGGCCGCAGGCCGTTGATCATGCGGCGGATCTGGCCCACCAAACCCTCCAGCTTGGGCGCCAACTCCGCCCCCACCTGGCTTCCGGCCACCTGGCGCACCAAGTCGCCCACCTGGCCCAGAGTGTCATCATGCAGCTCACGCGCCAAGTGGATGCGTTCAGCCTCCTGGCGCTGCACATTGGCTTGGTAGAGTGAGCGCAGGTCACTGGCCTGGCCTATGTTGACCAGGGCGATCGCCATCTGGTTGGCCAGGGAACGCAGCAAACGCAGCTCCGCCTCGCTGTAGTGGTCATCCGGGTCCTTGCGCCCCAGCAGCCACAAGCCGCGCGGCTCTCCCGCCACCACCAGAGGCAGGCTGACCTTGGCCCACTGCTGCGCCCGGCCAAAATGCACCTGATCGACCAGCGCATTGGCAGACAAGCTAGCAAGCACTTTTTGCTGGGACTGGTTTGGCAGGTTGTCCGCTTTCACGCCCTGCAAATAGACCACGCGGCCTGTGCTGCGCATGTCGAAATTCATCAGGGCGGATTGGCGAATGAATAAGGCAGGCAAGACTTCTGTGGTCAGCAATGCGGCCAGATTGGAGTGAGAAAAACTGGTGGAAAGCCGGCCGGCAAATTCCTCCAGCAGACGCTGCGGGGTTTCCGGGATGCCCAGAATCCTACGTTCGACAAATTTCTGAAACCCTGAAAAGCCGAGGATGCTGAACAAAGAGGCCACCACGGCTGTGACGACCACCACACCGCCCGCCCCAGTCAGTCCGGGAAACAACAAGGTGGTGGTAGGCAACAGCAGCAGAGAGAATGTCACCATCAGCACGAGGAACAGGTACAGGGAGATGGCCCGGTTGGCGCGCACTTCCAAATCGCCCAACCTGCGGCGCATGGCGATGTACAGATAGGCGCCGGGCAACGCCATCATCGAGATGACATAACCCGGCAAGGTGGCGGATGCGTTCGGCCGCAGGGTGGTCAGCGCCACCACCGCGGCGGGCAAAAAGGCCACCCCGGCGCCGAAGAGGATCAGGCCAATTTCCTTGCGCTCTGCCTGGCGCAAGAAGAAGCGGTAAGTGAGCAAAGCTACGCTCCCCAGGACTGCCACCAGGAAAGCCGAAAGGTAGGAATCATGCGGAGTATAGCCGAAGAGGTAACCCAATGCCGCCAGGATCGAAAGGCCATACAGGGCAGGCCAAACAAACCGGGGCAATGTGCGGATCTCACGGGGGAGGACCCAATGAAGATGCAGGTAGATGGGCAGACTGAGCCAAATGCCCATGCGCAGAATAATCGGTGAAAGCAGCACCCCAAAGCGCGAAAGCGTGCCGGCCATGAACCAAATGGCCGTAACGTAGTTGAAGCCCACCAGCAAGGCCCAGCGCTTGTCCTTGGGGCGCAACAAGACCAGCGAGACGGTGCCCGCCAACCAAAAGACATAGCTGACCCACCAGGTATTGAAAAAGCGGGAGGAGAACTCACTGGGCGTTGCCCCAGCCACCTGCCAGGTCACTAAGGAAACGGTTTCCCCTTGGCGCACATCCAAGAGCAGAACATCACCTGGTTGGCTCAACGCCAGCAAGTGCAGCCCCACGCGCGATGTGGCTTCCGGCCAAGCCCGGCCATTGACCGCCATGATCTCGTCGCCCACCTCCAGACCCATTTCAGGCAAGTGGACCTCGGTGATCTCCCCATTAACGCCGCGATATTCAAACCCCAAGTAGGGAATGCTGTAAAAGCGCGCGTAGGTAAGGACAAACAGCACCCAGAGAACAAAGGCGGGCAAGAAGATCTCGCCTAAACGGCGGCCCCCGGAAGTAACGCTGCTTTGCATCATGGTTTTTAGAAAGGAGGTGATTGCTGCAGACACCAACCGCTCATCATACGTAGACCCTATTTCCTAACTATGAACAAGAAAAGGAGATTCTCCATGAGCATTCAAGCATTTCACGCTTCCCTCTTCGCCCAAGATGAGCAACCCGCTTTGGTGACCGAGCTTTTCAACATCACTGAGGCCTCGCTCAGCGAGGTCCTGGCCGTTCGTTCAGAGCTGGCCTGGGACGCCTGGACGGAGTAAACCAACCTTCACAGAGGGCGGCTGTTTAGCCGCCCTCTGTGTGTGCCATTGTAATAGAGGAGGAAAAATGGAAAGGTATTTAAAAGCCGTCAACCTGCTGTTAGAGCATCCGCAAACCTTGCGCTGGCCGCAGCTGCAACAAGCCTGCCAAAGGGCCCTGACGCACAAGCCGGTGGCCTGGGATTTCCCGCTGCGGGCCTGCCAGGCCACCGGCGGCGATGAGAGCCTGCTGACGCCGGCCCTGGCGGCCATGACCTGCGCACATATGGGCATCTTGCTGGTCGACGACCTTCTCGACGAGGACCCGCGTGGCCTGCAGCACCAGATCGGCATGGGGCGTGCCGCCAACCTGAGCACCGCCCTGCTGGGCATGGCGGCTGACGTCCTGCAAAACGCCCAACCTGAGGTCAGCCAGCCGGCCATCGCCGCCATTGTCCGCATGCAAATGGACACCGCCTATGGGCAGGAGCTGGATGTGCAAAACCCAAGCAGTGAAGAGGACTATTGGGCGGTGGCCCACGCCAAGAGTTCGCCGTATTTCGCCACCGGACTGTATTTAGGCGCCTTGTTCGCAGGAGCGGGCAGGGAAAGTGCAACCCAGTGCTATGAATTTGGGGCCTTATTTGGCGAGATGCTGCAAATCCACGATGACCTGAACGACTGCCTTAGCGCGCCAGCCAACGTGGATTGGCTGCAGGGGCGTTCGCCCTTGACGATCTTGTACGCTGAACTGGCGCCCCACGGCCAGCAAACTCGCTTCAAGGAACTACGCAGCCAGGTGAACGAATCGGCCGCACTGCAAGAAGCGCAAAGCATCCTGGTCAGCAGCGGCGCGATCAGCTACTGTATTAATGAACTCATCTTGCGAGAAAAGCAGGCCCGCCAGCACTTATCGCAGATGCAGCTGAAAAACAGCTCGCCGCTTGGCGAGCTGTTGGATCAAATGCTGGCCCCGGTGCAGCGCCTGTTGGCGCGCGTGGCCATATAAGGTTATTTGCCGGGTTCTTCGGGGAAGATGATCTGCAAGCCCAATTCACGGGCGCGATGAGCCGCCGCGATCCGGCTATGCACGCCCAGGCGTTTGTAGGCCCGGGACAGCAGATTGCGCGCTGTGGAAGGCGCCACGCTCATACGCTTGGCCAGATCATCCGTGTCCAGCTCCGGGAAAGCCGTGATTAACGAAATGGCTTCCTGCTGCCGCCGGCTGAGCGTGCGGCTTTCCTCGTTAGAAGTTTGCGCCAGCAAATTGTGCAAGCGGCCGGAGAGATAGATGCCCCCGGTGCTGACCGAGGTCACAATTTCCGGCAGACGGATGATGGCTTCCTGATCTTCTTTGACAATGTAGCCGGTGGCGCCTGCTTCCAGCAAAAAGCGGACGAAGGTGGGTTGTTCGTACATGGAGATGATCAGGATGTGGATCTTGGGAAATTTCTCGCGCAGGCGCGGAATGATGTGCAGAATGGGATAGGGGTTTCGATTTTCCGCCGAATTGGGCACCCCCACATCCAGGATCAGAACATCGACAGCATGCTGGTCGAGCATTTCTTCAAGCTCGTCGCCAAAGTGTGCGGTGGCTACCACCTCGATGTTCTTGTTGGCAGCCAGGCGCATTTGGTAGCTGTCCAAAGCGCTGATGTGGTCATCCAGAATAGCGACCTTGATGTTGTTTGGCTGAGACATTTTGTTCATTTCCCACCTCGTGCTCGTTTTTTGTGTGAATCTGAGTAGTACAAATGTCTACATTTCAAGTACAGCTGCCTATTTCCAATAGAGACAAACCCAACTATAACAGCAGTCGCGGCACAGTACATCAGGCAAAGCTCATTGCCATCAACCTGAGGGGATTGGTTGATGGCAATTTTCTTTAACCCCCGCCAAAGATTCTAACTAAAGAAACGAAGCGCTGCCGGTTTTGTTGCGCCGGCGTGTTAAAATCGCTTTTCTGTAAGCCCCCATAGCTCAGTGGATAGAGCACCGCCCTCCGGAGGCGGGGACCTGCGTTCGAGTCGCAGTGGGGGTATACGTTCGCCCTGCGGGCGAACTTCGGGAGTTGCTAGCCTGCTGCGCAGACTAACGCAACTCCATACGTTAGTCTGTTGGGCAGACCAAGCTGATACAACAAAAAAGAGCCCGCCATGTAGGCGGGCTCTTGTATTTGGCGCTAGGTCTACGAGGCTACGGCCGCGGGCCAAAGCCCCACTTGGCTAAGATGGCCTGGCCGTCTGGGCTCAGCACGAAGTCGATGAACTGCTGCGCCAAAGCCGGCTGGCCGCCTTCCACTGCCGCGATGGGATAGACGGCGATCACATTGGCTTCGACAGGGATCTCGATCTGCAGCACCTGGCCCGCAATATCGGGGGTGACGTCTGAGGTATAGATGATGCCCGCGTCGGCCTCGCCCAGGGCGACCTTGGTGGCGACCTGGCGCACATTGGGCTCCTCAGAAACCAGGTTGGCATACACCGCCTGCTGATAGGCCGCATCCCCTAAAGCGGTGATGGCCTGGTCACTGTACTCACGGATGGGCACGTCCGGCGCCGCCAGCACCAGGCGCAGATTGGCCTTGGCCAGGTCTGCCGGGGTCTGGATGCCGGCCGGGTTGTCGGCAGGCACCACGATCACCAAGCGATTGGTAAGGAACAAGACCGGCTCGCCAGAGATGCGCCCAGCCGCGGCGGCATTGGCCATCTGGGCCTGATTGGCGGAGGCGAAGACATCCGCCGGGGCGCCCTCGGCCAACTGCGTGGCCAGCTGGGAGGAGCCGCCGAAGTTGAACAGCACTTGGCTGCCGGCGTGCTGCGCTTCAAAGGCGGCGCCTATTTCAGTGAAGGCATCTGTGAGCGAAGAAGCGGCGAAGACGGTGACCTCACCGCTGGCCGCCGGGGCACAGGCCGCCAACACGGCGGACAAAACCATCAAACCGAGCACAATTGCATGAAGCTTGTCAAATCTTTTCATTGCTTCTCCTGTATATGTGGGGAACTTGCCAGCATCGCTTCGCAGCGATCCAACCAATCCAGAGCCGCCTCAAGCTGTCCTTGCACAAAGTCCAGAACCATCATCTCGCTGGGGGAGCCGGCCCGCTTCAACGCTTCCTGCACCTGCTGCAGCTGGGCCAGGCAGGCCTGTCGCTGCCGGGCGATCAAGTCACCAGCGGGCCTGCCCAGCAGACCGGCGATGTACAAGCGGCTGATGAACTGCACCCGAATTTGGCGCATGCTGGCAGAAAGCTGGGGCTGCTGCAGCCAGGCATCCAGCAGGCGCCGGCCATCCTCGGTCAAGGTGTAAACTCGCCGGGTGGGCGAACTGCCGGAACTGAAGTTCTGGCCGCGCACGGCCCCGCTGGCCTCCAGCCGCTTGAGCACGGCGTAGAGCTGGCTGCGGCTCAGCGTCCATACCCGACCCAGTTCGCTCTTGGCCTCGAAGTGCGCCAAGAGCTGGTAACCGTGCTGCGGGCTTGCGGCCAGCAAGCCCAGAATGGTTTCATCGGGCAAAGGAATGCGCATGCTCAAAAGTCTATCATGGATTATTCCATGATAGACTAATTTAGACTCACCAGGACAATGATTCCCTTTTGGCAAAAACTGCAATCCAGCCTGAGCGCCGGCCTCGGCCTGCTCTTGGGTCTGCTGCTGGTCCTGCCCATGCTGGCGGTCGTGCTGCGCGGGGTGGGTGTGGATTGGGGGCAGCTCGCCAGCCCGCAATTGCTGGCGGCCATCGGACTCAGCTTTCTCACCACGGGCCTGGCCACACTGTGCATCTTTGTGCTGGGCACGCCGATCGCCTATTTCCTAGCCCGGCGCAACTTCCCCTTCAAACGCGCCCTGACCGCCCTGATCGAACTGCCCATCATCCTGCCGCCTACGGTGGCCGGGCTGGCGTTGCTGCTGGCGCTGGGGCGCCGCGGCCTGTTCGGCGAAAGCCTGGAAGCCCTGGGCATCAGCCTGCCCTTCACCACCGCAGCCGTGGTGATTGCCCAGATCTTCGTCGCAGCGCCCTTCTACATTCGGGCCGCGCAGACCGGCTTTCAGAGCGTGCCGCTAAGTGTCGAGGAAGCCGCCCGCATGGATGGGGCCAGCAACCAGCAAGTCTTCTGGAGAGTGACTTTCCCCCTGGCGGCCAACTCGGTGCTGACCGGCCTGTCGCTCAGCTGGGCGCGCTCGCTGGGCGAATTTGGCGCCACGCTGATGTTCGCCGGCAATATCACCGGCCGCACGCAAACCATGACCCTGTTCATTTACAACGCGTTCGAAAGCAACCTGGGAGCCGCCATCGCCGCCAGCCTGATCCTGATGAGTCTGGGATTTTTCACCATCCTGATCTCCCACCGACTGGCCGGTCCAAACAGCCAGCCGGACCTTTTCTAGCCATAGAGTACGCGCAGGGGTCAAATATCACTTCTCGTTTGCCACAACGAGAACTATAATTCGCGCAATTACCCACCTGTTTTTTCTGGAGGAAACATGGCACGCATTGCAATTAATGGCTTGGGACGCATCGGCCGCGCCGCGCTGCGCCTGATCATGGACACGCCCGAACTGGAAGTAGTGGCGGTTAACGATATCGCCCCAGCAGACAACATCGCCTACCTGGTCAAATACGACTCGGTGTATGGCCGCCTGGCGCATGAGGTTAGCGTGGACGGCGACACGCTGAAGGTAGGCAAGCAATCGATCAAGTTCCTCAGCGAGCGCGACCCCGCCCTGTTGCCGTGGAAAGAGCTGAACATCGACATTGTCATCGAAAGCACCGGCCGCTTCACGCTAAAAGAGGACGCAGGCAAACACATTGAAGCTGGCGCCAAGTATGTGATCATCTCCGCCCCCACCAAGAGCGAAGACGTGCCCACCGTGGTGTACGGTGTCAGTGAGCCGGTGGGCGAAGCCACGATCATCTCCTGCGCCAGCTGCACGACCAACTCGCTGACGCCGGTGGTGGAGGTGATTGGCCGCCACTTCGGCATCCAGAAGGCGATCATGACCACGGTGCACGCCTACACCGCCGGCCAGGGCATTGTGGACGGGCCGGATCCCAAGGAAGTGCGCCGCGGACGGGCCGGGGCGATCAACATCGTGCCCGCCAGCACCGGGGCCGCCAAGGCCACCACGCTGGCCCTGCCGCAGTACAAGGGCAAGTTCGACGGTGTGGCGCTGCGCGTGCCGGTGCCGGTCGGTTCGGTGTCCGATGTGGTCTTCCTGACCGAGAAGAACACCACGCCGGAAGAGATCAACAAGGTGCTGACGGATGAAGCCAATTCCAAGCGCTACAAGGGCATCATCCGCACCACCAACGACCCGATCGTCTCCTCCGATATCGTCGGCGATGCGCACGCCTGCATCATTGACATGCAGATGACCAAGGTGGTGGACGGCAACCTGGTGAAGATCTTCGCCTGGTATGACAATGAATGGGGCTACACCAACCAAATGATCCGCAAGGCGGCTGAGATCGCCAAGCAAATGAAGTAAATGCACAGACAAAAAGGCCCGGGTTCCCGGGCCTTTTTTATTGGATGCCTTCGTACAACTCCGTCAAAGCGGCTTGCCCCAGCGGTCCTTGCAGGCAAGCCAGCAAAGCATGCGCGGCCCCCTGCGGCGGGGCGTCCGCCAGGGTCAGTACCGGCAGGCGCAGGTCCAGGCTGGCCAAGGAGATGCCTGGGCTGGCCCAGGCCAGGGGCAGCAGCCCCACCGCGTTGGCATCGGCCGCCACGGCGGCGGCCATTTCAGCCGGCGATGTGGTGAGCCGGGCGTCGCCCGCCACTTGGCCTTGCAAGATAGCGCGCTCAAAGGCCTGGCGGGTTTCATCTCCGGCAGGCGGCAGGTACAGGTTCACCTCTGCACTAGTCTGGCCCAGTTCACTCCAGTTGGCTATCTGCCCCCGGAAGAGCTGTGCGACCTGGACAGCAGACAAATGGAGGAGGCGCTCAGAAGGCAGGGCCAGGGCCAGCTGCTCCCAAGCCACCTGGGCCACAAAGCCCGGTTCAGACGCGGGCTCGCCGAGTTGGAAATACAGATCCCACTCCGCCAGGTCCACCTGGTTGGGGTAGATGACCTGCAGATTGGCCGACAGACCCTCGTCGGCGGGCAGGCAGACGCCTATGGCGGCTTGCAGCGGGCGCGCCGCAGGGCTAAGGCCGATCTGCAGCGTGGTGGCTGGAGCCGAAGCCGGGTTGCAGGCCACTAAAAAGAAGCCCAGCAGTACGACGAAGCGAGACAACAACCCGCTCATCTCCCTAGAATACCCTAGCTGAAGTACAGCACCAGGCTGCCCAAGACAATGCAATAGACCGCGAAGGGCATGAAAGAGTTGCGCGACAAATAACCCAGCAGCCAGCGAATGCTGAAGTAGCCAACGAGTGCGGCGACCAGGAAGCCGCCCAGCAATGGCAGGCCCAGGGCGCCCGGGTTGGGCAAATGGCCCAGATCCCAAAAACCCACCGCTGCCGCCGCCGGCATGACCGGCACTGACATGAGAAAGGCGAAACGAGCCGCATCACGCCGGGTGAAGTTCTGCAGCATGCCGCCGGCCATGGTGGCGGCCGAGCGCGAAACCGCCGGCAGCAGGGCCGCGGCCTGCGCCAGGCCGACCAAGAGCGCATCGTTCAGGTTGGCGTCCGCCAGCTGGCGGCTGCGCTTGCCCACCCACTCCGCCAGCAGCATCAGCCCGGCATTGATCAACAAAAAAACGCCAGTGAAGAACAGCCCGCTCATTTCACCGGCCATGCGGTCCTTCAGCGGCCAGCCGATTAAAACCGCTGGCACGGTGGCCAGCAAGATCATCCAGCCCAGGCGGGCCAGTGGGCCGGGCTGGCCCCGCAGGCCGGCCCACATATCAGCA
Organism: Anaerolineales bacterium; assembly: GCA_019637805.1. Classification (NCBI taxonomy): domain Bacteria; kingdom Bacillati; phylum Chloroflexota; class Anaerolineae; order Anaerolineales; species Anaerolineales bacterium. Next base: position 290,756 of record JAHBVB010000001.1, read on the forward strand.
GCAATGGCGCGGATGTCTGCCCAGTAATAGATCATGACCGCCAGCCAGGTACCCAGCTGGATAATGACGTCAAAAGTGAAGGCCACTTGGGCCTCCTGCTGAATGCCAAGCAGGTGGCGGGCCAAAATCAAATGCCCGGAGCTGGAAATGGGCAGAAATTCGGTGACGCCCTGAATTGCTCCAAGCAAAAGGACATGCAAAAATTCCACAGCAACTAGGTTCGCTTTCTATTCGGGATAGTGAATCTTACTCGATTGCGCCGGCGCGCACATTCAGGGCGGCCACATAGAGTTCAAATTCGCGGCGCAGGACGGCGGCACGCAAGTCTTTGGCCAGCTGCACCAGGGTGTGCAGATTATGGATGGACAGCAGGGTCGAAGCCAGCATCTCCTTGGTTTGCACCAAGTGACGCAAATAGGCCCGGCTGAAGTTCTGGCAGGAGTAGCAGGCACAGGCATCGTCCACCGGGCGTGTATCGCGGGCGAACTCGGCGTTCTTCATATTCAGGCGACCGCCGGCCCGCAGGAAGACGGCTCCCGTGCGCCCCAGGCGGGTGGGCAGCACACAGTCAAAAATGTCCACGCCGCGCCGAATGCCCTCCACCAGGTCTTCCGGCGTGCCCACGCCCATCAGGTAGCGCGGCTTGTCCGCCGGCAGGATGGGGGTGACCACGTCCAGCATGGCGTACATCTCGGCCTTGCTCTCGCCCACAGAGAGGCCGCCAATCGCATTGCCCTCGAACTCCTGGGCGGCAATGAACTCTGCTGAGCGTGCACGAAGATCCGGGAAGACGCCCCCCTGCACAATGCCGAACATGGCCTGGTCCGGGCGGGTGCGGGCCGCCATGCTGCGCCTGGCCCAGGCATGGGTGCGCTGCATGGCGATCTCGTTATAAGCCCGGTCGTAGGGCTCGGCGCACTCGTCCAGCACCATCACAATGTCCGCACCCAGGTTCTCCTGGATGGCGACGGTTTTCTCCGGGGTAAAGCGGTGCGCCGAGCCGTCCAGGTGGCTGCGGAAAGTGACGCCGTCGTCATCGATCTGGCGCGTGTCCGACAGGGAAAAGACCTGAAATCCGCCCGAATCGGTGAGCATCGGCTTGGACCACTGCATGAACTGGTGCAGCCCGCCCATATCGCTGACCAGCTGGTCGCCGGGGCGCAAATAGAGATGATAGGTATTGGCCAGCACCAGGCTGGCGCCCAGCTCCATCAGCTGGGCCGGGGTGACGGCCTTGACGGTGGCCTGAGTGCCCACGGGAGCGAAGACCGGGGTTTCCAGCATGCCATGCGGCGTGCTGAAACGGCCCGCGCGGGCGCGGCCATCGGCAGCCATCAATTCAAAAAGAAAGGGTCTATGCTTCGTCATCTAAGGCGGCCAAACGAGGGGCACCACCAGCACCGCGACCAACATGACCAGCAGGGTCAGCGGCAGGCCCACTTTAGTGTAATCGCTAAAGCGATACCCTCCGGGGCCGAGCACCAGAAGATTGGCCGGGTGTCCCATGGGGCTGAGGAAAGGCATGGCCGAACCGAGCGCAATCGTGACCAGCAAGGCCTGCAGTGAAGTGTGCGCAGGCAGCGCGCCGCTGAGCGCCACAGTCGACATCAGCACGGCCACGACCGGCGGCGGCACCACCTGAGACAGCAGGTTGCTGAAAAGGAACAGCGCGCCCAGGAAGATGGAGACCTGCCAGGCGCCGGCTTCGCTGAGCACAAGCTGGCCGAGCAATTCAGCCGCGCCGCTGGTCTGCATGGCGATCCCCAGCGGAAGCATGCCGGCGATCATGAAGACGGCCGGCCAGCGAATGGATCGCTGCGCCTCCTCCATGGTCAGGCAGTGGGTCAGCACCATGGCGGTCGCCCCAGCCAATGCGGCGATCTCGATGGGCAGCAGGCGCAGGCCGGCGGCCAGCACCACGGCCGCCATGATCAGCATGGAAAGCAGGGCCTTTTCGCGGCGCGGCGACTCTTGGAGTTCTTCGGAAAGAATCAGGAAATCCTGCTCTTCGGCCAACAGTTTGATACGCGTGCGGTCCCCATAGAGCAGCACTGAATCGCCGTGGTGCAGGCGCATCTCGCGCAGGTTGGAGCGATAGGCCCGCCCGCCGTGCCAGATGGCCAGGATGTTCAAGCCATACTTCTCGCGGAACTTGAGTTCACGCAGGGTCTTGCCATTCAGCCGCGAATGGGGCGAGAGCACGGCTTCGACCAGGCCGATTTCCACGCTCTCCAACTCATCCAACTGCGGGGTCAGGACTTCCTTGACCTCCAATTGCTGGATGGCCTGCAGCAGCTCCACATCTTCCAGCTTGCCTTCGACCACCAATTGATCGCCGGCGCGCAGGCGTTCTTTGGCCTTGGGCATCAGGCGCGTTTTGCCATTGCGCACGATGCCCAGCACCGACAAACCGAAAGCATCGGCCAGTTCGCTTTGCGCCAGAGTTTTGCCCTCCAGGGTGGAGCCGGACGGCACGGTCAGCAGGAGCAAACGCTCCTGAAGTTCGTAGGCAGCCACGGCATTGGGTTCGCCGGGCGTGAAATCTGGCGAGGCACTGAGCCCATTCAGGTGTTTGCGGCTGGCCTGCACCAGAATCCGGTCGCCGGAGCGCAGGGGCATGTCCTGAAAGTTGGTGCGCACCGGGCGCTCGCGCCAGATGGCGAGCACATTGGCCTTGTACTTCTTGCGGAAATCACATTGATACAAGCTCTGGCCGATCACAGGCGAGCCGGGCGGCACGACCACTTCGGCCAGATCGACCTGGCTGGAGACCAGTTCTTTCACATCCAGTTTCAACTGCTCCTGCGGGGCGCGCTGCTTGCCATTGTCCAAGTGAAGCTGCTGGCCGGAGAGCAGATCCTGCAGCCAGTCCGATTTGCCCAGAACAAGCAGCTCATCGCCCTGCTGCAGGATGGTTTGAGAGCTGGGCGCGGTTTGGGTCAGGCCGGCGCGCTGGATGCTGACCACGTTCAGCTTGAGGGCGCTGCCCAGGCGGCTTTCCGCCAGGCGCTTGCCAGCCAGCGGGCTGCCGGGCGGCAGGCGCAGCACAAACAAGCGCTCTTCCAGGCCAAAGAGCTTGCCCGGTTCAGCGCCGGGCCATTCCAGGTTGCGTTCCCGGCGAGGCAGCAGATGGCGGCCGATGAGGACCATGAAGGCCACGCCCGCCAGGCTGACCGGCAGGCCGGTCAGCGCAAAGTCGAAGAAGCGGAACCCCTGGCCGGTGAACTCCTCCAGGGCATTGCTGACCAAGATGTTGGGCATGGTGCTGATCAGCGTGGTGGAGCCGCCCAAAACCGTGCCAAAAGCCAGCGGCATCAGCAGGCGCGCCGGCAGGAACTGGCGCTTGCGGGCCACCACGCTGATCACGGGCAGGAACATGGCCACGATGGCAGAGCTGTTCATAAAAGCCGAGAGCAGCACCGCCAGCAACATGATCAGGGCGATCAGCCCGGCTTCGCCGCGCTGTTTGCTGGCCTGCAAAATGAAGCGGCCCAGCCAGTCCGCCACGCCGGTGCGCGCCAAGCCCAGCCCCAAAATGAACATGGCCCACACGGTGACTACGCTAGGGTTGCTGAAACCGGAAAGAGCCTCGGCAGGGGTAACCAAGCCAGACAAGGTCAGACTGAGCAGGACCAGGAGGGCGATCAGGTCGGCGCGCAGCCGCTCGAAAACCAGCAGCAGCAGCGCCACGCCTAAAATGCCCAGGGTTAAGGCAATTTCAACTGTCATGAATGGCAAATCAGGGGCCGTTTGGCGGCGTACCTAGCCATTATACCGTTTGGCTGTATAATGCCGACAACCCCCACCCATGTTCGATTTTTGGAGATAGAACTCGATGAAAGCTTCTGAAGTTCACGCGCAAATTGAAAAACACCTGCCATCCGGCGCAGAGCCAATCGTGGTGGACTTGGAAAAGTCCCAGGGCGCCTATTTGCACGATGCGCTGACCGGCAAGGACTATATTGACTTCTATACCTATTTTGCCAGCGCGCCGATCGGCCACAACCACCCCAAGATGCACGATGCCGCCTTTATCGAGAAACTGCTTAGCGTGGCGATCACCAAGCCTTCTTCCTCGGATTTTTACACGACCTACATGGCGGAATTTGTGGACACGTTTGCCCGCATCGCCATGCCGGCCGAGATGAAGCACCTGTTCCTGATCGCCGGCGGGGCGCTGGCGGTGGAAAATGCATTGAAGACCGCCTTTGACTGGAAAACGCGCCAGAACTTCGGGCGCATCGGCAAGCCGGCCCCCAAGGGCCAGCCGCACCGCATTGAGGGGATGGGCACCAAGGTGATCCATTTCCGTGAAGCCTTCCACGGTCGCTCCGGCTACACCATGTCGCTGACCAACACGGATGACCCGCGCAAGTACTTGTATTTCCCCAAGTTCGACTGGCCGCGGGTGCTGAACCCCAAACTGCGCTTCCCTGTCACCGATGAGGTGCTGGCGGAGGTCAAGCGCGCCGAGGAGATCGCCATCGCGCAGATCGAGGCGGCGGTGCAGCAGTACCCGGGTGATGTGGCGGCGCTGATCATTGAACCGATCCAGGGCGAAGGCGGCGACAACCACTTCCGTCCCGAATTCTTTGCCGAACTGCGCCGCCTGGCCGATGAGCACGAGTTCCTGTTCATCGCCGACGAGATCCAGAGCGGTCTGGGCATCACCGGCAAGACCTGGGCCATCGAGCATATGGGCGTGCAGCCGGACATCATCGTCTTCGGCAAGAAGACCCAGGTGTGCGGCATCATCGCCGGCCCGCGCATCGACCAGGTGCCTGACAACGTCTTTGAAGAAGAGAGCCGCATCAATTCCACCTGGGGCGGTGACCTGACCGACATGGTGCGCTCCGCCCGCTTCCTGGAGATCATCCAGGAAGAGAAACTGATGGAGCACACGGCCAAGATGGGCGAGAAGCTGATGGGCGGTCTGCACAGCCTGGCGGCTGACTCCAAGGGCGTGCTGAGCAACGTGCGCGGCCGCGGCATGATGGTGGCTTTTGACCTGCCGGACAAGGCGGCGCGTGACACCACCATCGGCGCCATGAAGGACAATGGCCTGTATGCACTGAAGTCAGGCGAACGCTCCATCCGCTTCCGCGGCATGCTGGACGTGCCCGCCGAAGTGATCGACAAGGCTCTGGAGATCACCGCCAAGAGCCTGCCGAAGAAGTAAACATCCTTTCGGCCGCGTTTTTGGCTATCATAGGGGGAAGGTCTGCTGATGCTGCCTGACTTCAGAGTACGCCAACGCGACTACCTGCTGGAAATTGCCCGCGCCATCACCCAGGAGTTGAACCTGGATGATGTCTTGGCGCGCATCCTGCAGCACGCGGCAGAGCTGCTGGCCGGCCAGGCTGGCCTGGTGGCGCTGCGCGGCAATGAAGGCGGCTGGAATGTAGCCGCCTTCATTGGTATTCCGGAGCCGCTGATCAGCTACCTGGACCCGCTGCTGGCTGAGGTGCCCGATTTTGAGGAAGCGGCCCGCTTCGAGATCCCCGAGGTCAACCGTCTGCTGCAGAACCTGGCACGCGAAGTCAGCCTGGGCCTGCTGAGCGGCGTGGGTCTGCCGCTGATCGTGCAGAATTCGGTGCTGGGCGTTATTTTTGTCTTTCGCAATTACCACGGCCGTTTTTCGCGTGAGGACCAACTGTTGCTGCAGAGCTTTGCCGACCAGGCCGCCATCGCCGTGCACAACGCGCAGCTGTACAACCAAAGCCGCGGCCAGGCCCAGCGGCTGGACGGCCTGCTGAATTCCGTGGCGGACGGCATCCTGATCCTGCAACCCAACCACGCCATCGAGCGCTGCAACCCGGCGCTGGCGCGCCTGCTGGGCAAGACGCCCAGCGAGATCGTGGGCCGGGAGCATGCGCAGGTCATTCTGTGGAAAGAGGTCACCCACGGGCCTACGCTGGAACGCGCTGAAGCGGGCGGCTGGCCGTTGACCCCCACGGCCACGCTGTACGTGGAAGGCGACCTGCTGCGCAAAGACGGCAGCACCCTGCCGGTGGGGATCACCTACGCTCCGCTGCTGAACCCCGAAGGCCAACTGATCAACATCATCGCCTCGGTGCGGGATGTGAGCCACTTCCGCCAGGCCGAGGAGATGCAAAGCACCTTCATCTCGGTGATCAGCCATGAGCTCAAGACCCCGGTGGCGCTGATCAAGGGCTATGTGGGCACGCTGCGCCGTGAAGACGTGCGCTGGGATAGCAAAGTAGTGCAAGACAGCCTGGAAGTGATCGAGGAAGAGGCCGACCACCTGGCCGAACTGATCGAGAACTTGCTGGACGCCTCCCGCCTGGAGGCCGGCGCGCTGGCATTGAATGCCAGCGATCTGGCGCTGGGGCGCCTGGCGGAGCGCATTGTAGAGCGCTTCCGCACCCAGACAGACAAGCACAATATCGTGCTAGACTTCCCCCCGGACTTTCCCATAGTGCTGGGCGACGAGCAGCGCCTAGGGCAGGTGCTGCTCAACCTGCTGTCCAACGCGGCCAAGTATTCGCCGCAAGGCGGCGAGATCCGCATCATTGGCCAAGTGCGGCCGGAGCATGTGGTAGTGTGCGTACAGGACCAAGGGCCGGGCATCCCGCCGGGCGACATGCCGCACATCTTCGACCGCTTCTATCGCGCCGGCGAAACCGCCCGCAGCACCAAGGGCGCCGGGCTGGGCCTGTACCTGACGCGCGCCATCCTGGAAGCGCATGGTGGCAGCATTTGGGTCGATACTCAGTATAAAGACGGCGCCCGGGTATGCTTCTCGCTGCCGCGTGCGCAATAAACTATTTTTTGGAAGAGAGCATGGCTAAAATTCAAGTACCCTGTCCCAACTGCAAACAACCCAGCGTGACCGAGATCGAGCAGCTATTTGATGTGGCCGCGGACCCGCAAGCCAAGCAGCGCCTGCTGAATGGCAGCTTCAACGTGATCAACTGCCCTTTCTGTGGTTTTCAGGGCCAGGTACCCACCCCGCTGATCTATCACGACCCTTCCAAGGAATTTTTGCTGACCTATTTCCCGGCGGAGTTGAACGTGCCGGTGATGGAGCAGGAACGCAGCATCGCCCCGCTGATCAACAAAGTGGTGGACAACCTGCCGCAAGAGCAGCGCAAGGGCTATCTGTTCAACCCGCAGCAGATGTTCACCCTGCAGAACCTGATCGAAAAAGTGCTGGAAGGCGAGGGCATCACCAAAGAGATGCTGGACGCCCAGCGCAAGCGGGTAGACCTGCTGCAGCGCCTGATGGCCGCCAGCGATGACGGCCTGGTGGGAATGGTGCAAGCCGCCAGCGAGACGATCGACAGCGAGTTCTTCACCCTGCTGAGCCGCATGCTGGAAGCGGGCATGGCCGCCCGCGACGAGGCCAGCGTATCCAAGCTTGGCCGCATTCAGGAAGCGCTGCTGGAGCATACCGAGATGGGCCGGCAGATCAAGTCGCAGGCCGACGAGGTGGAGGCCGCCCGCCAAAGCCTGGAAGCGGCCGGCAAAGAGCTCACGCGTGAAAAATTGTTGGACCTGCTGAGCGAGGCGGCTGGCAACGACATCCGCTTCAATGCGCTGGCCAGCATGGCGCGCCCGGGGCTGGATTACAGCTTCTTTCAGATGCTGAGCGAACGACTGGACGCAGCGGATGGGGCCGACAAAGACAAGCTGAACAAGATGCGCGAGGATCTGCTGGAGATCACCAAGCGCGTGGATGAGCAATTGCAGGCCCGTTTGAATGTGGCCCTGCGCAACCTGGACGCCTTGCTGGAGGCCGAAGATGCGGCCGTGCTGATCCAGGAGAACCCGGCCGTGTTAGATGAATTCTTCATCCAGGTCTTGAACCAGTCGCTGGGGGAAGCCCAACAGAATAATGACAGCGCCCGCCTGCAGAAACTGCAAGCGCTGACCCAAGTCATCCAGCAGCTGATCACCCCGGGCTACAACCCGGAACTATTGGACAAGCTGATGGAAGCCGCGGACGAAGAAACGCTCAAAAAGATCGTGGCCGAGCACAAAGACGAGATCACCCCTGAGTTCATCGAGAGCCTGTCAGCGATGATGATGCAGCTGGAAGCTACTGAGGATAAAGAGCTAACCGAAAAGATCCGGGCAGCGTACCGCGCCGCGCTGCGCGTCTCGATGGAAAAGGGTATGCAGGGGTAGCTATAGGCTGTAAGCCATAAGCTCTAAGCAAAGCTTGCGATTTTCTAGGGCTGGGATAAACATTCAGGTTGCTTCGCTAGGCTTGCTATGTAAGCATCCCTCGCAAAAGACGAGTCAAGTTTTCGCGTAGGGGCGAGGCATGCCTCGTCTTTCGCGCTCTACAGCTTGGGATTGTCCAGGCGCAGGCCGTGGCCGCGCACGGTGACAACATATTCGAAGCCCTGGTCGGCTTCGGCCAATCGGTCGCGCAAACGACGTACCAGGGCGTCGACGGCCTGGTCGGAGATGCCGTAGGCTTCCTCCTGGCCCCAAACCGCCCGCACCATCTCCTCACGCGGCACCACCAAGCCATCACGGCGGTAAAGCAGGTCGAGCATGGTGAATTGGGCCAGTGAGAGCGGCGGGGCAATCTCCACCTGATTGGCCCACACCCGGCGGGAGCGTTTGTCCATGCGCAGGCGGCGTTCTTCCAGGCCGCTTTCCACAGGCGGTTCAAATTCCAAGGGGACGGTGGCGTCCGAGCTGATAAAGGCGAACTTTTGGGCGAGGGCGATCTGAACGATGTCGCCGTCCTTCAGCAAGACCCGGCCGTGCAGCTGCTCACCGTTGTGATGGGTACCGTTCTTGCTGTCCAGATCTTCGAGCACCACGCCATCATCGCTCAGGCGCAGCTGGGCGTGTTGGCGAGAGATTTTGCGATCAGGAATGACAATGTCGCAGTCCTGGTCGCGACCAATCGTTAGAGGGCCACGGATTGGCCATCGTTCTCCACTTAATGGCCCACTCTGTGCCAAGAGAACGGGATGGGACTCGTTCTTAGAAGCCATCAAACCTCTCAAGTTATAATACCAAAATTCTGGCTACTCAATTCAGCGCCTTAGTCAAGACGCTGCCAGACGCCCAGCCGTTACGCCCCGCAACAATTTCGGCTGGAAGGAATTCATTTTGAAAGAAGAGACCACATGCCCTTAGAAGTTGGCGAGGTGCTGCGCGAGCGCTATCGCATTGCTCAATTCATCAGCCGCGGCGGTATGGGAAGTATATACCTTGCCGATGATCTGCGTTTGCAGGGCCGCCAATGCGCGGTAAAAGAA